>NZ_JAOTIK010000001.1:2820000-3120000 GCF_030116705.1 Streptomyces sp. ML-6 | reverse complement strand
GTACGGGGCGGCCTCGGCCGGGCCGTACGCGGCGGTGACCGCGGCGCTCGCCGCCCATGCGGCCTCCAGGCTCGGCGCCCACAGCGCGCGGGGGAGTGCGGGCAGGGTGCGCAGGACGGCATTGGGCGCGGTCGCGGCGTGCACCAGCATGATCGGTTCGCCGTGTCCGTGCGTGGCGAAGCGGTGGGTCGCGGCCCGCACCAGCTCCTCCAGCCGGGTCCGGGCCTCGTCCGGGTCGTCGGGGGACCGTCGCGGCCACACCGGGAACGCGGTGAGCTGCGCCAGCCGGTCCCGGATGCCGCCGCTCTGCTCGGGCACCGGAGGGACGGCCTCCAGCGCGGCGGCGGCGTCCGGCGCGGGTGCCAGCGGCGTCAGGGCGGGCAACGGCTGATGACGGGCGGCCCAGTAACCGAGGCCGTGGGCGAGTTCGGCGACACGGGGCGCGGTCGCCTCGCCGACGAGCAGGGTGCGTACGGAGTGACCGACCCGGATCACGGGGTGCGTGGCGCCCGCCGCGATGCCGGGGAGCAGCCGGGGCCACCACTCGGCGAGGACGTCCCGCCAGGGGCGCTCGGCGGTCTCGCGCCCGAAGTACTCCGTCCAGTCCGCGATCCGGCGCGGGTCGCCCAGGGCCTCGCGCCAGTTCGCCGCGGTCACCCGGGAGGAGGGGTCCGGCATGTCCTCCAGCTTCTGGCCGTAATGGTCGAGCCAGCGGTGGACGGTCGGTGCCTGCCCGTGCCGGACCAGCGCCTCGACGGCCATGGGGGCGTGGTTGCTCAGCCAGCCGTTCCGCTCGGGGCCCGAGGCGTGAAGGCGCTCCAGTGCCTCGTCGAGCGTGCCGGTGGTGTCGTCGGTCGGGGCGGTCGTGCCGGTCGGGGCGGTCGTGCCGGTCGGGGCGCTCGTACCGGCCGGCGCCGGGGCCATGCTGGTGCTCGCGCTCGTCGTGTCGTCCATACGGGGGACGCTATGTACGGGGATCACCCGGCGTAACGGACCGCGGACCCATCGGGGCCGGTCAATGGGTCCTAGGTCCGAGGCCCGAGGTCCGAGCCGCGGCCCGAAGCAGGGAGGCGGGGAGCGGGCCGAGGTGCAGGTCGAGATGCAGGCCGGGGCGTGGAGCGGAGCGGAGCGGAGCGGGTACGGGTCGGGGTCGACAAGCCGGACATCCCGAGCAACCCGAACGAGGCGCCGGTCGTCTTCGGGGTGGGAACGCAATCGCGGCCGCCGCCGTTCGGGTGGAGGAGGGGGCAATGGATGTGAGTGCGGTCTCACGCACGTAATGGCCGTGGATGTCCATGAGCGTCACCGAATCGCCCCTGATGCCCGGCCTGACCTGCGCTTCTGCCCGGCGTCTCGACCCTAGCGCGCCCTTGCGGCGGCACAGGGTACTGCATGATCACGAAAATGAGTGCCGCGCGTGGGAATTCTGTCCGGATTCCAGTCGTTGTTTCCATCGGATGCAGGGCACCCGGAAGGGTGTCGCGACCTACTCAGCAAGGGAGCACGCATGGCAACCCGTGCCGTCGCCCGTCGTTCGTCCGGCACCGGTGGGACCAACCGGGCGAGCAGTGTTCGCGCCGCGGGCGGAGAGATCGCCGATCGCGACCTGGTCGGCATGTACCTGGACGAGATCGCGCGTACGCCGCTGCTCGACGCCGCGAAGGAGGTCGAGCTGTCGCAGGCCGTCGAGGCGGGCGTCTACGCCCGGCAGATCCTCGACGGCGAGGTGGACAGCGAAGCCGGTGGAGCCACGCGCGAGGAGCTGGAGGCGCTGGTCGCCGAGGGCGAGCGCGCCAAGGACATATTCATCCGATCCAACCTCAGGCTCGTCGTTGCCGTCGCCCGCCGCTACCCGCGGGCCGGGCTCCCCCTGCTCGACCTGATCCAGGAGGGCAACGCCGGCCTGGTGCGCGCGGTCGAGAAGTTCGACTACGCCAAGGGCTTCAAGTTCTCCACGTACGCGACGTGGTGGATCCGTCAGGCCATCACCCGTTCCATAGCCGACCAGTCCCGCACGATCCGGCTCCCCGTCCACCTGGTGGAGGAGCTCGGCCGGATACGCCGGGTGCAGCGCGAGTTCAACCGTGAGCACGGACGCGAGCCGGAGCACACGGAGATAGCCGCTGAGCTGGACTCCACGCCGGAGCGCGTGAGCGACGTCCTGGACTGGGCCCGCGACCCGGTCAGCCTCAACATGTCCGTGGACGACGAGGGCGAGACGCAGTTCGGTGACCTGCTGGAGGACACCTCCGCGGTGTCGCCCGAGCAGTCGGTGCTGACGCTGCTGCGCAGCGAGGAGCTGGAGGACCTGATCGGCAAGCTCGACAACCGCACCGCGTCGATCATCCGCATGCGGTACGGCATCGAGGACGGCCGCGAGCGGACCCTCACCGAGGTGGGCAAGCAGCACGGGCTGACCCGGGAGCGGATCCGCCAGATCGAGAAGCACGCGCTGCTCGAATTGAAGCGAATGGCTCACGACACGGGTTTTGACGCTGCGGCGTGAGCCTTGGTCCAGTAACCTCCGAAATGGGTCACTTCGCGTGACCCCCTGAAGCTGAGTCCCGGCGCCCACCCCCCCTGGCGCCGGGGCTCATTTCTTTGCGCTGGTGTTTTTCGCGCCCGTGTTTCTTCGTGGCTCATGGCTTACGTCTGTCTCTTCGCGTCCGTGCCTGCGTCTGCGTCTGCGTCCGTGCCTGAGCCGTGCCTGCACTTGCGTCCGTGCCCGTGTCCGTGCCCCGGAGGCGTCATCGGGCTGCCGCGCGGCTCAGGCGGGCGCCCAGCTCGTCCAGGTAGTCCACCAGTTGCGGCGGCTCGTGCACGGTGAACTCGCAGTCCACCAGCGCCAGTCGGAGCGCCAGCCACTCCATCGAGTCCGCCAGCGTGGCCCGCAGTCGGCAGCTGTTCCCGTCGGTCGGCTCCAGCGGGCCGATCGCGGCCGGCAGCCGCGCGGACACGAATTCCGCCGGTGCCGCGAAGCTCACGTCGACCTCCAGTTCCGGTCGGCCCCGGGCGATGGAATCGGCGAGGAACTCCGCCGCGTCCCCCGTGGGCAGCTCGCGCGGCGCGAACCGGGCCCCGGTCGCGAACGGTTCGCTCACCCGGTCGACCCGGAACGTGCGCCAGTCCGAACGCCCCAGGTCGTACGCGACGAGGTACCAGCGCCATCCCGTGCTCACCAGCCGGTACGGCTCGACCTCCCGCTTCGTTTCGGTGCCGTCGCCCGCCCGGTACGCGAACCGCAGCCGCTCCCGGCCGGTGACCGCCGACGCCATCACGGTCAGCGTCCGGGGGTCGATGGTCGAACCGTCGCCGCGGGTCAGCGGCATCGTCGCGTTCTGCAGGGTGGAGACCCGGTGCCGCAGCCGGGACGGCAGCACCTGCTCCAGCTTGGCCAGGGCCCGTACGGACGCCTCGTCCACCCCCTCGATGGCATGCCCGGCGCCCGCCCGCAGCCCCACTGCGATGGCCACCGCCTCCTCGTCGTCGAGGAGCAGCGGCGGCATGGCGGTGCCCGCGACCAGCCGGTAGCCGCCGACCGATCCGCGCGTGGCCTCGACCGGGTACCCGAGGTCCCGGAGCCGGTCGATGTCGCGGCGGATGGTGCGCGGGCTGACTTCGAGCCGTTCGGCGAGTTCGCTGCCCGGCCACTCGCGGGGCGTCTGGAGAAGCGACAACAGGTTCAGCAGTCGTGCCGGGGTGTCGGTCATGGGCTCAGCCTTCTGCCGGTCTCGGGGATCTTGGGGTTTCGGCGGTCTTGGGGGTCTTGGGGTTTCGGGGGGACGTCGGCGGTCCTGTGGTGGTGGCGGTGCTGTGGTGGTGGCGGTGCTGTGGTCCTGTCAGGATGCTCGTCCATTGGGTCGCAAACTGTCCTAATGGACCTCTAGTTTCTTCCCATGACTTCCTCCACATCTCTGCCGTCCGCGGCATCCGGGCCCGTGGGGCCCTCGGCACCGTCGGACCGGCGACGCTGGTTCGCGCTCGCCATCGTGATGACCGCGGCCTTCATGGACCTGGTCGACGTCACGATCGTCAACATCGCCATCCCGAGCATCCGGGAGGACACCGGCGCCTCGTTCAGCTCGATCCAGTGGATCACCGCCGGGTACGCCCTGGCCTTCGCGGCCGGGCTGATCACCGGCGGCCGGCTGGGCGACATATACGGCCGCAAGAAGGTCTTCCTCATCGGGATCGGCGGCTTCACCGTGGCCTCCGCCCTCTGCGGCTTCGCGGCGAGCCCGGAAATGCTGGTCGCCTCCCGCCTCCTTCAGGGCGGCACCGCCGCACTGATGGTCCCGCAGGTGCTGTCGATCGTGCACGCCACGTTCCCGGCGCACGAGCGGGGCAAGGTCTTCGGGCTCTTCGGCGCGATCGTCGGGCTCGGCGCCGTCTCGGGACCGCTGCTGGGGGCGCTGCTCACCGAGTGGAACATCGCCGGCCTCGAATGGCGGCCGATCTTCCTGATCAACCTGCCGGTCGGCATCGCGGGCCTGATCCTGGGCCGGAAGTTCATCACGGAGTCCAAGGCCCCGAAGGCGCTCCGGCTCGACCTGATCGGCGTCGCCCTGGTGACCCTGGGCATGCTGATGCTGATCTACCCGCTGACCCGTGGACGCGAGCTGGGCTGGCCGCTGTGGGGGTACGCGTCGATGGCCGGCAGCCTGCTGGTGTTCCTGGCGCTCGTGGTGTTCGAGCGGGCGAAGGCGCGGAAGGACGGTTCGCCGCTGGTCGAGCTGTCGCTGTTCCAGGTCAAGAGCTTCGCCGCGGGCATCGCCGTGCAGCTGACCTTCGGCATCGGGCTCGGCATCTTCTTCCTGGTCTGGACGCTCTACATGCAGATGGGGCTCGGCTGGAGCGAGCTGCGGGCCGGTGTGACCGGTGTGCCGTTCTCGGTCGCCGTGTCGTTCGCCGCCGGGATCTCCGTACAGAAGCTGGTGCCCCGCTTCGGCCGGAAGGTGCTCCAGACGGGCGCGCTGCTGATGATCGCCGGGCTGCTGATCTACATCTGGGAGTCCGACCGGTACGGCATGGACATCACGTCCTGGCAGATGGTGCTGCCGCTGGTCGTCATGGGGGGCGGCATGGGGCTGATCGTGGCGCCGCTGACGGACGCGGTGCTGTCCGAGGTGCCGAAGGAGCACTCCGGTTCGGCGTCCGGGCTGATCAACACCGTGCAGCAGATGGGCAACGCGCTCGGACTCGGGCTGGTCTCGGTCGTCTTCTTCGGCGCGATCGGGGACGGGTTGAAGCCGCAGCAGGTGGGACCGGCGTTCGGGGAGGCGTTCCGGGACTCGCTGTGGTGGGTGGCCGGGGTGCTCGCGGTGATCTTCCTCGTGATGTTCGCGCTGCCCGCACGGCCGCGACAGCACATGGAGGGCGGCGACGGCGCGGACGCCGCGACGGACACGGCGGACGTGACGGAGGCGGCGGGGGCCGCGGCGGACACGGCGGCGGATGGTCCGGGGCTCTCCAAGGAGCCCGCGCTGACGCCCTGAGCCGTACGAGTCCCTAGCTGTATGAATCCCTAGCCGTGTACGAGTCCCAGCCGTATGGACTCCTAGCCGTACGAACTCCTTAGCCGTATGGACTCCTAGCCGTACGAACTCCTTAGCCGTACGAACTCCTTAGCCGTACGAACTCCTTAGCCGTACGAGCCCCGGGCCTCGCCGGGAAAGCGCGCAGGTGCCCGCACCGTCCTCCAGGTGCGGGCACCTGCGCGTTCGCGCGGGAGTGGCCGAGGGCGGTGACCAGGGGCGCGTGAGCCGGGCTCCGGGTCAGCCGATGCGCGTACGGTTCTCCATCGCCCCGCGCGCGGCGGCCTCGTCGCCGTACACCTCGCACATGTGGCGGCCGTCGGGCGTGGCCGTGTGCTCGACCTCCCACAGGCTCGTCTCGCTGCCGTCGAGCAGCAGGAAGGCGTGTTCGTACAGGGTGAAGCCGGCGTTTCGCCCGTCGACCCGGTACTGCCGTCCGAAGACCTGGGTGATGTGGTGGGCGAAGGCGGCGCGCAGCAGCCTGGCGGTCTCCTCGCCCGGCATGTCGCTGTTCTCCGCGCGGCGCAGGACACGGCGGGCGTGGTCGGCGGAGTTGTCCGGGGCGTATGTGCGGGGCAACGGGGCCGGGGGAGCCGTCATCAGGAACGTGAGCACCTCCAAGTCGGTCGGTGAGCCCTCGTCCCCGAACATCGGGGCCTCGCCGAAGCTGCCGGACAGCCGGGCGGCGGCGAGTCGGACGTCGGCCTCGTCGTCGTACAGCTCGTGGTGGCCCAGCTCGTACGGCGCGGGCCCGGGGTGGAGGCCCGCCGCGCCCCGCGGACCGCTGTGCATCAGCTCCCACAGAGTGAGGGCGGTGCCGTCGGACAGCAGATACGCATGCCGGTGAATCTCACGGTGCAGGACGGAACTGTGGTGCGAGGAGTGCAGGGAACTGCTGTGGGCGAGCGCGGTACCGAGTCTCTCGACCGTGCTGTCGGGCAGGTCGAAAGAGTTGAGTGCCCGTCGCATGAGTCGGTCGAGATGCTGCTCGGTTGTCTCGTACGGATCGCTCAAGGTGCTGTCTCCAGGCCGTTGCCGCGTGTTACTTGCTGCGTGCTTAACGTAGTCCCTGACGCCGACATTGTGACCGGGTTCATGAAAACGTATGGCGCACGCGGATGGTTCCTGCCGCTTCGTCCGAACTTCCCTACCCCGTGGGCGAGTCGGGAATCGGATGATCATGTTCCGGCCGCTCCGGCGGATTCTGTGATTCCGGCGAGTTCCGTGGTTCCGGTGGGGCCTGGGGGTCTTGCGAGCCCTGTGGTTCTGTTGGTTCCGAGGGGCGTACGTGTGCGCGGTAGAGGTCGCTGTACGAGAGGTGACTTCCCCCGCCGGGGCCGCCGTTGACGGTCCGGGCCGCGCGGACGGCCTTCACGATGGCGCGGGTGAGCGCGTCCGCGCCTGCCACCAGCAGTTCGTTGAGCGCGATCGGGTTCTGCGGGTCCAGCCGCCGGGCGCCGGTGGCCAGGGCGAAGACCGTGTCCCCGTCGGTGAGCAGGTGCACGGGACGGACGGCGCGCGCCAGCCCGTCGTGCGCCGTGCCCGCGAGCTTCTGGGCCTGGGCCCGGGTGAGGTCGGCGTCCGTGGCGACCACGGCGAGCGTGGTGTTGAGCGGAGGCCCCGCTTCCGGGTCCTGGGTGCCGGTGAGGCGCCGTTGCGCCGCGCGGTGGACCTCGGGTGCCGGGTACGCCGGTGGTTCGGCCGCGCCGTACTCCCCGTACAGCACCCCGGTACGCGGATCGAGCACCGAACCCGCCGCGTTCACCACGGCCAGGACGCCCACCGTGATGCCGGACGGCAGCCGCACGCTCGCCGTGCCCACGCCCCCCTTGAGCCGCCCGGCGAGCGCGCCCGTCCCCGCGCCGACGTTCCCCTGGGCGACCGGCGCCCCCGGCTCCGTGCCCGCCGCGTCCTCCACCGCCGCGCGGCCCGTCGAGGCGTCCGGGCGGGCCCGCCAGTCGCCGCCCCGCCCCAGGTCGAAGACGCAGGCGGCCGGGACCACCGGCACCACCTGCGACGGGTCGGGGCCGACCCGCACCCCGCGCCCCCGCTCCTCCAGCCAGGCCATCACGCCGGACGCCGCGTCCAGGCCGTACGCGCTGCCGCCCGTCAGGACGACGGCATCGACGCGCTGCACCAGGTTGCGCGGATCGAGCGCGTCCGTCTCCCGGGTGCCGGGGCCGCCGCCGCGTACGTCCACGGCCGCGACCGCGCCGCCCTCGGGGGCGAGGACGACCGTGGTGCCGCTCAGCGCCCCCTCGCCCGCCACCTGCGCGTGGCCGACGCGCAGCCCCGCGACATCGGTCAGGGCGTCGAGGGGACCGATGGCGTCGGCCGGCGCCCCGGGGGACCTCATCAGCCCCGGTCCGGGGGACGGCTCCGGGGCCGGGGGCGAGGTCGGGTCCGACTTCAGGTACGACTTCAGGGACGGCTCCGGGTTCGGGGCCGGACTCGGCGGTTCTTCCGTCATGGCGTGCTCCTCACGCTCCCCACGCTTGTCGTGTGCACTATGCCTCGTGCCTCGTGCCTCGTGCCTTGTGCCTCGTGTTCCGTGGCCCGTGCTTCCCGCGCGCCCCGCCTCTTCCCCCTCCCCGGGTTCACCCGGCCACTTCGGGCCGCCGTGAGAGCAGCACGCTCGCGGCCACGGTCGCCGCCGCCACCAGGCCGGCCACGAAGACCGCCCAGGATCCGACGAACGTACAGGCCAGGATGGCCAGCGCGGCCACGGGAAGGGGCAGTTGCTCCGCGAGGTCGCGCTTGAAATGGCGCGCGTGCAGTGCCCACACCGTCAGCATGAAGAGTGCGGAGGGCACGGTCACCGCGGCGGCGGCCACCTCGGTCGGGACATGGGCCTTGCCCACGGCCTCCTCCACCGTGACCTCGATGCCCGCACCGATGGCGGCCGCGGAACCGAAGATCAGGTAGTGCCCGTATCCCCAGACGAACGCTTCCCTGCTGCCGCGCAGATAGGCATGGATCGGCACGGCGAAGTAGATCCACCAGGCGGAGAAGACGATCAGCAGCCCGCCCGCGGCGATCGGCAGCAGCTCGCCGAGCGCGTCGTGCTCGTCCAGGGCCTCCTGGACCGCGACCGTGGCCGCCGCGATCGTCTCGCCCAGCACGATGATCGTGAACAGGCCGTACCGCTCACCGATGTGGTGGGGGTGCCAGCTCGTCGAACGGTCGCGCTCGGCGATCAGCGGAACGGCCGTCTCCGCGAGCACCAGTACGACGAAGACACCGACACGGACCCCGAGCGAGGCGTCGTCGGGCAGCGCCAGCATGGCGATCCAGCCCACCTGCACCACCATGATCCCGACGGCGTACCGCAGCGCCACGCGTCGCTCCGAGTCCCGGGTGCAGTACGCGGCGCGCAGCCACTGGCTGGTCAGCGCGAGCCGCATCACCACGTAGCCGATGACGACGACCGTCCAGTCGTTCGCGTCGAAGGCGCGCGGCACCCCGGCGGCGAGGACGAGCACACCGGTGATCTGGACGAGCGTGACGACCCGGTACAGCGGGTCGTCGGTGTCGTAGGCCGAGGCGAACCAGCTGAAGTTGACCCAGGCCCACCAGATGGCGAAGAAAACAGCCGCGTAGCCGCCGATCCCGGTGAGGGCGTGGCCCTCGGCGACGGCGTGGACCAGGCGCCCGCCCGCCTGGGCCACGGCGACGACGAAGCACAGGTCGAAGAAGAGTTCCAGCGGGGTCGACGCGCGGTGCTTCTCGGTGCGGCTGCGAGCCGTCATTACAGGCATGGAAGGCAGCACATCAGACGGGGCCCGACCGTGCCGAACGGGACGCACCCCGGATGGGCGAGCGGCGTCACCCCACCGATTCGCAAAACAGGACTGATCGTCACATACGACTCTACGGTGACGGGGTGACCGAGCCACCAGAAGCCTCCGCCGCAGCCGAACGGCCCGCCCCCGGCGCACCCACCGGCCCCGCCGGAGCCCTCGGTGCACGCACCGACCCTGCCGGGGCCCGCTCCGTCACTGCGCGCGCGACCGCGGCCGGTGTCGCCGTCTCCGTCCTGCTGATCCTCGCGATCGTGTTCGGGAGCCGGCTGCTGGAGAACTTCGACTCCGCGCTCCTCCCGTATGCCGTCGCCACCGTCTTCCTCGCCTTCGGCGTCGCCCACCGCTACACGGTCTGGGTCTCCGCGCCCGGTGCCCGGCGCCTGTTCAAGCAGGGGTGGCGGAGCTTCTTCTCCGTGGCCAACTTCCGCAAGGCGCCCACCGCCCTGCCCCGGATGATCGCCACCTACCTGGGCTTCCAGAAGTTCCTCGGGGCCCGCTCCCACGCCCGCTGGGCCGCCCATCAGCTGATCTTCTGGGGCTGCGTCCTCGCGGCGCTGATCACCTTCCCGCTGACCTGGGGCTGGTTCACCTTCACCTCCGGCACCGGTTCGGGCCCCGGCTACGAGATGCGTGTCTGGGGCTTCAAGATCATCGGATTCGACTCCCTGAACATCCTGGGCTGGCTGATGTTCCACGGCCTGGACATCGCCGCCGTGCTCGTCATCCCCGGCGCCTCGTACTTCCTGTGGCGGCGCATGAAGGACCGCGGCGCCATCACCGGCCAGCGCTTCGCCTACGACCTGGTCCCGCTGATCGCCCTCATCGTCATCTCCGTGACCGGTCTGCTGCTCACCTTCTCGTCGATCTTCCTGCACGGCGGCGGATACGAGTTCCTGGCGATCCTCCACATGGTGTCGGTGGTCTTCACCCTCATCTACATCCCGTTCGGGAAGTTCTTCCACATCGTCCAGCGCCCGGCCGCGGTCGGCATGCAGCTGTTCAAGTACACCGCCCGGCAGGACCAGGAGGTCTTCGGCTGCCGCCGGTGCGAGGAGCCCATCGACACCGGCCCGTACGTCGAGAACCTCCGCGGCACCATGCGCGACCTCGGCCTCGGCTTCGACGAGTGGGCCGAATACTGCCCGCGCTGCAAGCGGGTGCTGCGCGGCAGCGCCTATCTGACCCAGGTGAAGAAGGGCTACCAGTGACCGAGGACCCGCGAGAGGCCGGCCCCCGTGCGACGACCGGCCCCCGTGCGCCGGCCGACTCCCGTACGGCCGACCCCAGTAGGACCGAGTCCCGTACGGCCGTCCCTCTCGACCCCTCCCTCGCCCCGCCCGGCACCCGGGCCTTCCGGGACGCGGGAGGCATCCCGGCCGACCGGTGGCGCGCCGACCAGGACGGCGAGACGCTCGTCCCCACCCACTGCTGCTTCTGCGGGGTCCAGTGCGGGATGTATCTGCGCGTCGACCGCGGCGGCAAGGTCTTCGGGGTCGAACCCCGCAACCACGACATCAACCGGATGCGGCTGTGCCCCAAGGGCATCAATGCCTATCAGCAGGTCAACCACCCCGACCGGCTCACCGCCCCACTGATGCGCCGCTCCCGCGACGAGGACTTCCGCGAGGTCTCCTGGGACGAGGCGCTCGACTTCACGGTCTCCGAGATCAGGCGCATCCAGCAGAGCCACGGCAACGACGCCTTCGGGCTCCTGGGCGGCGCCAGCCTCTTCTCCGAGAAGACCTATCTGGTCGGCAAGTTCGCCCGGGTCGCCCTCAAGTCCCGGCACGTCGACTACAACGGCCGGCTCTGCATGGTCAGCGCGGCGGGCGCCAACAAGCTCGCCTTCGGCATCGACCGGGCCGGCAACCCCTTCTCCGACATCCTGCTCACCGACTGCCTGCTGATCGCGGGCTCCAACGTCGGCGAGTGCTTCCCCGTGATGACCCAGTACGTGTGGGGGGCCCGGGACCGCGGCGCGATCCTGATCGTCGTCGACCCGAGGGAGACCGCGATCGCCCGCACGGCCGACATCCACGTCGCCCTCAGGCCCGGCACCGACTCGGCCTTCTTCAACTCCGTGCTCCACGTGGTCGTCGAGGAGGGGCTGACCGACGAGGCGTATCTCGCCGCCCACGCCACCGGCTGGGAGGAGGTGAAGGCCAAGGCCGCCGAGTACCCGCCCGCCAGGGCCGCCGAGATCTGCGGTGTGCCCGCCGAGCAGATCGTCCAGGTCGCCCGCGCCTTCGCACGTGCCCCGAAGGCCATGGCCTGGCACGCCCGGGGCATCGAGCACCACTCGCAGGGCGTCGAGAACTGCCTCAGCGTGATCAACCTCTGCACCGCCACCGGCCACCTCGGCAGGCCCGGCGCCGGCTACGGCACCCTCACGGGCCAGGGCAACGGGCAGGGCGGCCGCGAACACGGCCAGAAGGCCGACCTCCTCCCCGGCGGCCGTTCGATCATGAACGAGGAACACCGCAGACAGATCTGCGGGATCTGGGGCATCGAGGAGTCCGAACTCCCGCCCGCCGGCACCTCGATGATGGAAATGGTCTGGCAGATGCAGCGCCGCGAGATCCGCGGCCTGATCGGCATCTGCAACAACCCCTTCGTCTCGCTCCCCAACTACGCGGTGGTCAAGGAGGGGTACGACGCCACGGAGTTCCACGCCCAACTCGACTTCTTCCTCTCCGAGACCGCCGCCAACGCGCATGTCGTCCTCCCCGTCACCACCTGGGCCGAGGACGAAGGGGTGATGGCCAACGCCGAGGCCCGGGTGGTCAAGCACAACAAGGCCCAGGACCCGCCCCCCGGCGTGCGGACCGACACCTGGGTGATGTGCGAACTCGCCAGACGTCTCGGCGCGGGCGACAAGTTCGCCTTCCCCGACTCCCGCGCGGTCTTCGACGAACTGCGGATCGCCTCCGCCGGCACCGTCAACGACTACTACGGCATCACCTACGAACGGCTGGAGGAGACCGGCGGGATCGTCTGGCCCTGCCCCTCCACCGACCACCCCGGAACACCCCGGCTCTTCGAGGACGGCCGGACCTACCACCCCGACGGCAAGATCCATCTGCAGGTCGTCGAGTGGCACTCGCCGATGGACCCGTACGACGACGAGCACCCCATGTCGCTCACCACCGGGCGGACCGTCGCCCACTTCCTCTCCGGCAACCAGACCCGCCGTCTGGGCGCCCTCGTCGAACAGACCCCGCGTCCCTGGGCGGAGATCCACCCCTCCCACGGCTTCCGCAACGGCGAACCGGTCCGCGTCGTCACCCGGCGCGGCAGCGAGGTCTTCCCCGCCCTGGTCACCGAGGCGATCCGCCCCGACACCGTCTTCGTCCCGTACCACTGGCCCGTCCCCACCGCGGCCAACGCCCTCACCATCGACGCCCTCGACCCCCGCTCCAAGATTCCCGAGTACAAGGTGTGCGCCTGCCGCATCGAGCACGCCGAGAAGATCGACGAGGTCCCCGCGCCCCCTGTCGCGCCCGGCCACGTCGCCTACCCGGAGACCCAGGTCTCCCGCACCGACCCGCTGCCGCCCACCTCCCCCCAGGGCCGCGGCACCTCGGAGAGGGGCTGATCGCCGCATGATGGGCAGAACGATCTTCATCGATCCCGGGCGCTGCATCGGCTGCCAGGCCTGCGTCTCCGCCTGCCGGGAGTGCGACTCGCACCGCGGCAAGTCGATGATCCACCTCGACTACACCGACGAGGGTCATTCCGTGGCCTCCCTTCCCACCGTCTGCATGCACTGCGAGGACCCGGTCGCGCCGTGCGCCGAGGTCTGTCCCGCCGACGCGATCCTGGTGACCGCGGACGGGGTGGTCCAGCAGGCCGACACCACCCGCTGCATCGGCTGCGCCAACTGCGTCAACGCCTGTCCCTTCGGCGTCCCGAAGATCGACCTGGGGGCGAAGCTGCAGATGAAGTGCAACCTCTGCTACGACCGCACCGCCTACGGCCTCGCCCCCATGTGCGCCACCGTCTGCCCGACCGGGGCGCTGTTCTACGGAACGGTCGAGGAGCTCCAGGCCGAACGCCCCGGGGTCCAGGTTGCCGACACCTTCACCTTCGGCCGGAGCGAGGTCCGCACCGGCGTGGCCATGGTCGTTCCCGCCGACCGGGTCCGGTGGCCGGTGCCCGGCGGCCTTCCGGTGGTCGAGATCAATGGGAAGGACGTCCGCCGATGAGCGCCCCCGACCAGCCGCCCGCCGACCGCCCGCCTCCCGCCTCACCGCCTCCCGCCTCACCGCCTCCCGGGCAATCGCCCCCCGACCGGTCGGCATCCGGCAGATCGCTCGTCGACCAGTCGGTTCCCGGGCGGCCCGCCGCCGACCGCCCGACCGGTGGGGACCCGAGGGAAGCCCTGCACGACCGGATCGCCGCCGACTCCCTCACCACCCGGCGCGACTACCTCCGGATCGTGGCGACCGTCTCCGGCGGCCTCGCGGTCGGCGGGCTCGGCGTGGCCAGTGGAATCCTGCCGCGTCACGGCGACCCGGACGACGCCAAGGCGCCCGCGCCGAAGCGGATCGTCGGCCGGCTCCTGCCCGGCGAATCCGTCTCCTTCCACTACCCGGACGAGGAGGACCGGGCGGTGGCGGTACGGCTCGACGACGGCACCCTCGTCGGCTACTCCGCGATTTGCACCCATCTCGCCTGCGCGGTGCTCTGGCGCAAGGACCGGGGCCCCGAGGGCGAGCTGTACTGCCCCTGCCACGAAGGCGTCTTCGACGCCCGTACCGGCGAGGTCACCGCCGGGCCGCCGCCCCGCGGGCTGCCCAAGGTGGTGCTCGTCGAGCAGACCGACGGCAGTATCTGGGCGATCGGTACGACGCATTCGGGCGAGAGCGTCGAGCACGGCCTGTGCCGCCGGCTCGGCGAGGACCGCCCGGACCTCGCGTCCCGCATCGGCTGCCCCTCCGTCAGGGGCGAAGGGCCGGAGGCCCCGGAGGCCGGGGCCCCGCCCGCACGGGCCGCCGAGGCCGTTCGGACCCCCGGCAGGCGGACATGAGCGGCACCTGGCGCCCCTGGAGCCGGCAGCCCCGGAGCGAGGGGGCCCAGGGCCGGACAGCAGACGGCCAGGAGTCCCCGGGCCGGGAGCCTTCGACGGAGCAGGGGCCCTCGGGGATCCCGGAGTCCTCGGAGCGCCGGGAGTCCCGGGACTATCCCGCGTACCACCCGGGCAGCGCCCGTCCCGAACTCAACCGCCCCCTGCACGAGCGCTATCCGCAGATCCGCCCCACCAGCGGCTACGGGGACCCGAGGGTCCGGCACACCGGTCCCGGCCCGGGGGCGGGCACCGACCAGGAGCCCGAGCGCTCCTCGAAGCTGACGGCCCGGCTGGTCCTCGCCATGACGGTCGTCGTCGGACAGCTCTGGGGGCTGACCGTCACCATCGACGCGTGGATGGAGGGCACAACCGGCACGGCTTGGTGGGGCGCTGGTTTCCTCTGTCTGTCGTTCCTCGTCGTCCTCGGGCTGTGGCTGCTCGACCCGGAGGATCGCTGACCGTCGCCGTACCCTTGATGTATGAGTACCGCCCCCGCCCCCGGCCCGCGTGAGTCGAAGCCGTCCCAGCCGGAACAGCCGAAGCCGAAACCGGCTCTGATCTTCGATGATCCGCTGGACCAGCAGTCCGCGGACGATACGGACCGAGGGTGGGGCGAGCGGGCCCCGGCCGGTGGCAGCGCCGCCGATCTGGCGCGCTTCCTCGACGAGAAGCCGCCCCACCACATCTGAATTCCCCGCTCCGTGGTGGTTCGACGACGCCGCTGCCGGCGCTCTCGCCGCACGCAGCGCTCCCGCCGCCCGCGCCACTCCCGCTGTGCGTACCGCTCCCGCCGCCCGCGCCACTCCCGCTGTGCGTACCGCTCCCGCCGCCCGCGCCACTCCCGCTGTGCGTACCGCTTCCGCCGCCCGCGCCACTCCCGCTGTGCGTACCGCTCCCGCCGCCCGCGCCACTCCCGCTGTGCGTACCGCTCCCGCCGCCCGCGCCACTCCCGCTGTGCGTACCGCTTCCGCCGCCCGCGCCACTCCCGCTGTGCGTACCGCTTCCGCCGCCCGCGCCACTCCCGCTGTGCGTACCGCTCCCGCCGCCCGCGCCACTCCCGCTGTGCGTACCGCTTCCGCCGCCCGCAGCGCTCCCGCCGTTCCTGTCGTACGTACCGCTACTGGTCGGGACCGCGCCCGGGGTCCTGACCACGGGTCTCGCCCGTCGGGCCGCCGCGCTGGGCGACGAGGGCGTCGCGGATCTCCTTCAGGACCTCCAGCTCGCTCACCTCCAGCGTCTCCTGCACGCCCTCCTTCGCGGCCTGCATCGCCGCTCGTCTGGCGAGGTACTTGGCCATGGGCAGGACCATCAGGAAGTAGACGACGGCGGCCGTGATCAGGAAGCTGAGAGTGGCGCTGAGCACCGAACCCCACAGGATCCGGATGCCCTCGGTCGCCTCGCCCGTCTTCGGGTCGGTGACGCACGGCCCCTTGAGGCAGGAGCTGTAGCTCTCCAGATCCTTGGTGCCGAACGCGCCGACCAGCGGGTTGATGACGCCCTTGACGATCGAGTTCACGATCTGGGTGAACGCGGCACCGATGACGACGGCGACCGCCAGATCGATCACGTTGCCGCGCAACAGGAAGGCTTTGAACCCCTCCAGCAGACTGACCTTCTTCTCGCTCACGGATGAGCCTTCCTTCGCGTGTGCCGTAGGCGGAATAAATTCCTCCGCAACTTACGGCAGCACCCGACGGAATCCCCCAATTCCTGGAGTTTGTCAGGTGACTTGACCGATCGTCAGTACGAATCAGCACAGTGCCACCGCCAGTCGGGACGAGATGCCGGCACCGGCCAGCGAGGCGGCCGTCTCCCGGGGGACGGAGAGCACGACGAGCGCGCCGTCCCCCGCGGCGCCGTCCGCCGGGGCCTGCGGCACCTCCGCCACCCGCGCGCCCTTCGCCAGGACCCGGACGTCTGCTCCGGAGCCGCTCCCACCGGCGGCGATCACGTCGACGCGGTCGCCGGGCCGCAGCAACCGCACCGCCCCCGCGTCCGCGATCCGTACCGGCGCGGACACCAACCGGGTCGTCGGCCGCCGCACTTGCCCCGGAGTCGCGCCGCCCGCCCCTGCGCCGCCCGCCCCTGCCCCGCCCGCCCCGTACGCCGGGGCGCCGCCCGTGCCCGCGCCGGTACTGCCCAGCCCCGTGGCGACCAGAGCGGCAGCGGTCAGGGCCAGACCGGCCGCCAGGGCCCGGCGCTGCCGCCACACCGCCCGCCGCAGCCCGCGCCCGCCCCCGCCGCGTACCCGCAACGGCTCGAACGCGGGCACCCCGCAGGGCGGCGGCGCCGACGCCGGGGGCAACGCGTGAGGTGACGCATGGGGCGGCGGAGGCGACGCGGAGGCCCGGAACGGCACGGACGGCGACGCCGGCAACGCGCCGGGCGAGGCACTGGGCAACGCGCCGGGCACCGCGCCGGACGCTGCCGCGCGCGACGGCGTGAACGGGGGAAACAGGGGCGACGGAGGCATGGTCGACACCACCTCGGACGAAGGGATCTCGCACGGACACCCCCCACCATCCCCCGCCCGCGAACTTCCCGCCCGAGCCTGTGGACGGCCCCGGCGTTGTGGACAACTCCGTCACCCACACACGCCGCAACCGTCACGCCACAAAAGTTCAGGGAAGCCCCCAAGCCTCCCAGCCCCAAAGTCAGGGACGTCCGGAAGCCCCCAAGCCCCAAAGGTCAGGGAAGCTCGATCCCCGTCTCGAGCCCGTCCAGCGCGTGCGAGCACGGGCAGTCCCGGTCCGCCTCCGCGGGCAGCGCGGCCACCACGTCGAAGAGCACCGCGCGCAGCCGGTCCACATTGGCGGCGAACACCTGCAGCACCTCCGCGTGCGAGACGCCCTCGCCGGCCTCCGCGCCCGCGTCCAGGTCCGTCACCAGGGTCGTCGTCGTGTAGCAGAGGCCCAGTTCCCGGGCGAGGACGGCCTCCGGGTGGCCGGTCATCCCGACCACCGACCAGCCCATCGCCGCATGCCAGCGCGATTCCGCCCGGGTCGAGAAGCGCGGTCCCTCGACGACCACCAGTGTCCCGCCGTCCACCGGCTCCCAGTCCTTCGCCCGCGCCGCCGCCAGCGCCGCCCGGCGCCCATCGGGGCAGTACGGGTCGGCGAAGCCCAGGTGGATCACGTTCGGCTGCGCGCCGTCCGCCCGGGTCTCCCCGTCGTAGTACGTCTGCTTGCGGGTTTTGGTGCGGTCCACCAGCTGGTCGGGGACGAGCAGGGTGCCCGGTCCGTACTCCGGGCGCAGGCCGCCCACCGCGCACGGGCCGAGCACCTGGCGCACGCCGACGGAGCGCAGCGCCCACAGGTTGGCCCGGTAGTTGATGCGGTGCGGGGGCAGGTGGTGGCCCCGCCCGTGGCGCGGCAGGAAGGCGACCCGGCGACCGCCCACCTCGCCGAGGAAGAGGGAGTCGCTCGGCTGTCCGTACGGGGTGTCCACACGCACCTCCGTGACGTCCTCCAGGAAGGAGTACAAGCCCGAGCCGCCGATGACACCGATCTCTGCGTTCGCCATGCGCTCACAGTAGCGGCGCGGGAAAACGCGCAGGACCCCGCCGAGGTGTCGGCAGGGTCCTGGGGAAACGTAGAAGCGTGGAAGTGCGGACCGGACCGAACCGGACCGGCTCGGGCAGCCGAAGGCGCCACTCGTCGAGGAATCAGGCGGCCGAAGTACCGCTCGCCGAGGCCGAAGGGGCCGAGGAGGCCGACGCCGCGGTGGACGTGGACGACTTCGAGTCGGAGCCCTTCGAGGACGACGAGGAGTCGGCCGAGGCGGAATCGGACGACTTCGCCGAGGACGACGCCGGCGTGCTGCTCGACGAGGAGCCGCGGCTGTCGTTCCGGTAGAAACCGGATCCCTTGAAGACGATGCCGACCGCCGAGAACACCTTCTTCAGGCGTCCGTCGCAGCTCGGGCACACGGTGAGGGCGTCATCGGTGAACTTCTGCACCGCCTCGAGGCCCTCGCCACATTCGGTGCACTGGTACTGATAGGTCGGCACTTGCTCCTCCTGGCACTCTGACTCGATGAGTGCTAACGACGCTCCATAGTGACGTATTCCGCTGCGTCAGTCCACCGTGACCGGCTTCCGGTGACCGACACCACGCGCCACGGTCCGTCCCGGAGCGGTGGGTGAGAGCCGCGAACGCAGGGTCATCAGGGTGATCAGCGCCAGCACGGTCCCCACCAGCGGCACCAGGAATCCGGTCGAGGCCCCGTGGGCGTCCGCGAGCCGTCCGGCCACCGTCACAGCGGCCGCCTGGCCGAGCGCGACCGAGCCCGTCAGCCAGGTGAACGCCTCGGTCCGGGCGGAGCCCGGCACCAGGGCCTCGACCAGCGTGTATCCGCTGATCAGGGCCGGGGCGATGGACAGCCCGACCAGCAGTCCGAGCCCGGCGAGCAGGGGCACCGAGTGCATCGCCCACAGGCCGGACGCGGTCAGGGTCAGCGCCGTGTACCCGACGAGCAGGCGCCGTCGCGGGCCGCTCTTCCAGGCGATGGCCCCGCAGACGATTCCGGCCAGCATGTTGCCGGCCGCGAAGACGCCGTACAGCAGGCCGTTCACGCCGGGGCGGCCGATCTCCTCGGCGAAGGCGGTCAGCGAGACCTGCATGCCGCCGAAGACGGCGCCGATCCCGAGGAAGGCCACCGCGAGCACCCGTACGCCGGGGACGGACAGGGCGGAGGCGTGCCGCCGGTCCGTGCCGGACGGGGCGGTGCGCACCGCGGGCTGGGTGCGGTGCTGGGCGGCGAAGAGCAGCCCGCCGGCCAGCGTCAGCGCGGCCTCGGCGACCAGACCGGCCGCCGGGTGCACGCCCGTGCACAGCGCGGTGGCGAGCACCGGTCCGATGACGAAGGTGAACTCGTCCGTCACCGATTCGAAGGCGGCGGCGGTGGACAGCAGCGGCGATGCTTCGCGGCCCGGTGCCGCCCCCAGTACGGCCGCCCAGCGGGCGCGCACCATCGGGCCGATCTGCGGGACGGACGCGCCCGTGGGCACGGCCGCAGCGAACAGTGCCCACAGGGGCGCGTCCGCCAGTGCGAGGGCCGTCAGCGCCGACACCGACGCGGCGTGCACCAGGACGCCGGGCAGCAGCACGGCGCGCTGGCCGAAACGGTCGGCGAGCTTGCCGGTCTGCGGCGCGAACAGGGCCATGGCGACACCGGTCACGGCGGCGACGGCCCCCGCGCTGCCGTACGAGCCGGTGGTGTGCTGGACCAGCAGGACGATGCCGATGGTCAGCATCGCGAAGGGCTGCCGTGCGGCGAAGCCCGGAAGGAGAAAAGTCCACGCACCCGGGGTGCGCAGCAACTGCCCGTAACCGGGGCGGTCGGAGACCGTGGACGCCACGGTCCATGCCTTTCTGCCGCCTGGTGGCCGGGCTCCCGCGGGCGGGCCCGGACGGGTGGGTGCGGGCTCGTGCGGATGCGGCCGAGAGCTGTCCTCTTCGCGCGGAACTGCGGTAGATGCCGGGCGCTCAGCAGGGGCGGAGGACGCCACGACCGCCATACGGTCGCGCCAGCTCTGCATCAGGCAGAGTTGGTCGTTCAGATTTCCTTCAGGATACAGGCATTTGTCCCTGCCTGGCTGTGATTGTGTGCCGGGCCACCCTGCCAGCGCGCAGACATGGCAAAACGCACCAAGACGCAGCAAGGCCCACCAAGGCCCACTAATGCCTACCAAGACGCACCAATGGTGAGCGAAAATGCGCCAGGCCCATGAAATGCCTTCGGAGTGAAGTGCCTTCGGAGTCCGGAAGCCCCGGCTCCCCGAAGGCGTGCCTCAGCGGTGCGCCTTCGGGCCGTCGGACCTGCCGAGCCTCGTCACGGCCTTCAGCGCGTGCGCCACCTCGTGGCGCCGGTCCTGCTTCGCGTGCGGCGCCGCGGGGCCGGGGCCCTCGCCGCCCTTGGCGCCGGTGCCCAGCCAGCCCGCGAGCTTGCCGCCCTCGCCGACCGCGCGCAACCGCTCCTCCGCCGCGTCGCGCACCGGATCGGTGGTGACCACCAGCAGCTCGTCGCCGTGTCGCAGCACGGTCGACGGCGCCGGTACGAAGCTCTTCCCGTCCCGTACGACCAGGGTGACCGCGGCCCCGGCGGGCAGTCGCAGCTCCCCGACCTCCACGCCGTGCATCTTCGAGCCGCCGGGGATCGCCACCGACAGCAGATGGCCGCGCAGCCGCTCCAGGGGCGCCGACTCGATGCCCAGGTCGGCCGTCTCGGAGGGGTCCTCGGCGATCTTCAGGGCCTTCGCCAGCCAGGGCAGGGTCGGCCCCTGGATGAGGGTGTAGACGACGACGAGGACGAAGACGATGTTGAAGACGCGGGTGGAGCCCTCGACCCCGGCGACCATCGGGATGGTCGCCAGGATGATGGGCACGGCCCCGCGCAGCCCCGCCCAGGACATGAGGGCCTTCTCCTGCCAGGGCAGCCGGAACGGCAGCAGCGAGATGAAGACCTCCAGCGGGCGGGCCACCACGGTCAGCACCAGGCCCACGACCACGGCGGGCCAGAAGTCGTCGAGCAGATCGTGCGGGGTGACCAGCAGGCCGAGCAGGACGAACATGCCGATCTGGGCCAGCCAGCCGAGCCCGTCGGCGAAGCCGCGGGTGGCGGGCCAGTGCGGCAGCTTGGCGTTGCCGAGGATCATCGCGGCCAGGTAGACGGCGAGGAAGCCACTGCCGTGGACCAGGGCGCCCACGGCGTACGCGCTGACCGCGATCGCCATCACGGCGATCGGGTAGAGACCGGACGCGGGCAGTGCCACGTGGCGCAGGCCGAACGAACCGAGCCAGCCGACGGCGATGCCCACGGCGGCACCGATGGCGAGCTCCAGGGCTATCTCCCCGACCAGTACGTACCAGCTGTCCACCGGTCCCCGGGTGGAGAAGGCCACCACCAGGATCACCACCGGGGCGTCGTTGAAGCCGGATTCGGCCTCCAGTACGCCGGTGACCCGGGCGGGCAGCGGCACCTTGCGCAGTACGGAGAAGACCGCGGCGGCGTCCGTCGACGAGACGACCGCACCGATGATCAGTGCCTGCCGCCAGTCGAGACCGACCAGGTAGTGCGCCCCGGCCGCCGTGACGCCCACGCTCACCGCGACGCCGACCAGCGAGAGCATCGCCGCGGCGGGCAGCGCGGGTCTGATCTCTTTCCACTTGGTGCCCAGACCGCCCTCGGCGAGGATCACGACGAGCGCGGCGTAGCCGATGACCTGGGTCAGCTCGGCGTTGTCGAACTTGACGTCGAAGAGGCCGTCCTGCCCCATGGCGACCCCGATGCCGAGGTACAGGAGCAGGCTGGGGAGCCCGCTGCGCGAGGAGATGCGCACCGCCGCCACTGCGACGAGCAGTACGAGTGAGCAGACGAGCAGGAGTTCGTTGAGCGTGTGGACAGTCAGTGGCCGTTCCTTCCCCGCGTGCGCCTGCCGAGCCGAACGATTCGAACGAAACGACCGGATCGGGCCGGTCGAGCCTCGGTATCGGCCATGAGTGGCCGGTACTTCGTTACCTTACCTAATCTTTAACGCTTTCTTGACGCGGCCGAGCGTCCGTACGATCACTACTCAATTCGAGCCATCCCGATACCGCGTCGGAGCCGCCGGGCCGCTGCGCCTATGGTTGCTCCTGCACTCCCAGGACCACCTGCCCCTCGAAGGACAGCGATGCCCGCCAACACAACCGCCTCTTCCGGCTCCACCGGGTCCGCCGGTGCGAAGACCGGCAGGAAGAAGGGGCGACGTGCCCGCCTGATCGTGCTCGTTCTGGTGCTGGCGCTCGTCGCGGGTATCGGCTACGGCGCGTACTGGTCCGTGTCGACCGTGCGGGCCTCGTACCCGCAGACGACCGGATCGATCAAGATCGACGGCCTCGAAGGCACGGTCGACGTCAAACGCGACGGCTACGGCATCCCGCAGCTGTACGCGGACTCCGACGCCGACCTCTTCCGCGCCCAGGGCTTCGTCCACGCGCAGGACCGCTTCTGGGAGATGGACGTCCGCCGTCACATGACCGCGGGCCGGCTCTCCGAGATGTTCGGTTCCGGGCAGGTCGAGACGGACACCTTCCTGCGCACGCTGGGCTGGCACGAGGTCGCGCAGAAGGAGTACGACACCGTCCTGTCCGAGGAGACCAAGAAGAACCTCCAGTCGTACGCGGACGGTGTGAACGCCTACCTGGAGGGCCGGGACGGCAAGGACATCTCCGTCGAGTACGCGGCCCTCGGCTTCACCAACGACTACAAGCCGGGCAAGTGGACGCCGGTCGACTCCGTCGCCTGGCTCAAGGCCATGGCCTGGGACCTGCGCGGCAACATGCAGGACGAGATCGACCGCTCGCTGATGAGCAGCAGGCTGGACGCGAAGCAGATCCAGGATCTGTACCCGGCCTACCCGTACGACAAGAACGAGCCGATCGTCGACCGGGGCGCGATCTCCCCGGTCACCGGGAAGTTCGACCTGGACGCGACGCCGTCCGACGACATCGGCGCCGCGGACACCGCGCAGGACGCCACCCAGGGCCTGAACACCCAGCTCGCCTCGCTCTCCGACACCCTCGACCAGATCCCGGCGCTGCTCGGCCCGAACGGCAACGGCATCGGGTCCAACTCCTGGGTGGTCTCCGGCGAGTACACGACCACGGGCAAGCCGCTGCTCGCCAACGACCCGCACCTGGCCCCGCAGCTGCCCTCGCTCTGGTACCAGATGGGGCTGCACTGCCGCGAGATCAGCGCCACGTGCCAGTACGACACCGCCGGTTACACCTTCTCCGGGATGCCCGGCGTGGTCATCGGCCACAACCAGGACATCGCCTGGGGCCTCACCAACCTCGGCGCGGACGTCACCGACCTCTTCCTGGAGAAGGTCTCCGCCGACGGCTACCTGTACGACGGCAAGGTCAAGCCCTTCACCGTCCGCGACGAGATCATCAAGGTCGCGGGCGGCAAGGACCGGCCGATCACCATCCGCGAGACGAACAACGGCCCGCTGGTCTCCGACCGCAGCAGCGAACTGGAGAAGGTCGGCCAGAAGGCCCCCGTCACCAACGAGGCCCCGGACCGGGCCGAGGGCTACGCGGTCGCCCTGAAGTGGACCGCGCTGGAACCCGGCCGCTCCATGGACGCCGTCTTCGAGCTGAACCGCGCCAAGGACTTCACGTCCTTCCGCAAGGCGGCCGAGCACTTCGAGGTCCCCTCGCAGAACCTCATCTACGCCGACAACGACGGCAACATCGGCTACCAGGCACCGGGGAAGATCCCGGTCCGCATGGAGGGCGACGGCACGATGCCCAGCCCCGGCTGGTCCTCGAAGTACGGCTGGGAGAAGGAGCCGATCCCGTTCGACGAGCTGCCCTACGAGTACAACCCGAAGCGCGGCTACATCGTCACCGCCAACCAGGCCGTCATCGGTAAGAAGTACCCCCATCTGCTCACCAAGGACTGGGGCTACGGCAGCCGCAGCCAGCGGATCAACGACCTCATCCGGGCGAAGCTCAAGGACGGGGGGAAGATCTCGACCGAGGACATGCAGAAGATGCAGATGGACAACACCAGCGAGATCGCCGCGAAGCTGGTGCCCGAGCTGCTGAAGATCAACGTCTCGGACAAGAGCGTCCGTGAGGCGCAGAAGCTGCTGGAGGGCTGGGACTACACCCAGGAGCCCGACTCGGCCGCGGCGGCGTACTTCAACGCGGTCTGGCGCAACATCCTCAAGCTGGCCTTCGGCAACAAGCTCCCCAAGGAGCTGCGGGTCGAGGGCGAGTGCCTCAACGTTCCCCGGGCGGGCGGCTCCGGTCCGGTCGACGAGCAGAACAAGCTGGTGCGCGAGTGCGGTCAGCGCGCCGCGGACTCGGCGCAGCCGGACGGCGGCGACCGCTGGTACCAGGTGGTCATCAACCTGCTGGACGACCAGGACAACGACTGGTGGAAGACGCCGAAGAGCGGCCGGGACCTGGCGACGGAGAACCGTGACGAGCTCTTCGCCCGCGCCCTGGAGGACGCCCGCTGGGAGCTGACCGCCAAGCTCGGCAAGGACGTCAGCACCTGGAGCTGGGGCCGGCTGCACCAGCTGACGCTGAAGAACCAGACCCTCGGTACCGAAGGCCCCGATCTGCTCCGGCGGGCCCTCAACCGTGGTCCGTGGGACCTCGGCGGCGGCGAGGCCGCGGTCAACGCCGCCGGCTGGAACGCGGCGGGCGGCTACGAGGTCGTCTGGGTGCCGTCGATGCGCATGGTGGTCAACGTGGGGGACTGGGACAAGTCCCGCTGGATCAACCTCACCGGCGCCTCCGGGCACGCGTTCAGCGCGCACTACACCGACCAGACCGAGAAGTGGGTCAACGGCGAACTGCTCGACTGGTCCTTCGGCACGAACGCCGTCTCCAAGTCGACGGTCGACACCCTGACGCTCAAGCCGTAGAAGACGCTCGAGCCGTAGGACGCGTCCGCGGAGCCCTCGGGCGGCCCTCGGAGCTCTCAGGAGCTCCCGGGGGCCGCCCGAGGCCGTTCCAGGCGCCCGGGGGATCACGGAGGTCTAACGCGGTCGCTCGCGTCCGCTCCGGGCCGCTCTCGGGGCCGTTCAGGGCCGCTCGGGGTCGCTCGGGGTCGCTCAGGGCTCCACCGGGTCCGCCCGGTGGACCGCGGCCGGGGTCACCGCCACGTCCACGGGGCGGTCGTGCGGTTCCTCCGGAACCCGTGCGACCACCTCGTCGTCGTACAGCAGGACCACCAGCGCCGGATGCGCGCCGGCCGCCGCGAGCCGGGCCAGCACCCGGTCGTAGCTGCCGCCGCCGCGCCCCAGCCGCATCCCGCGCCCGTCCACCGCGAGCCCCGGCAGCAGGACCGCGTCGGCGGCCAGGACCGCGTCCGGGCCGAGGCGCTCCCCGGCGGGCTCCAGCAGCCCGCGACCGGCCCGTACGAGCCGCGCGGCCCCCTCGTAGGGCGCCCAGTCCAGGTCGTTGTCGGGAAGCAGCACCGGCAGCAGCACCCGCACGCCCCGCGCGCGCAGGGCGTCCAGCAGGGCGCGGGTGCCCGGTTCGCTCCCCACGGAGACGTACGCGGCGACGGTGCGGGCCCCGGACAGCTCCGGCAGATCCAGGGCGCGCCGGGACAGAACCGTCGCGGCGTTTTCCACGTCCTCCTTGGTCAGAAGGCGTCGCGCGGCCAGCAGTTCATGCCGGAAAAGTGTCTTTTCGGGCTGATTTGCACTCAAGGAACACCTGTGAATCACTCGAATATGCCTATAGGCGTACAAAGTTAACCGGAAACTCATCTTTCGCTCGTGCGGGGCAGTTATCGTTCTGCGCATGACTCAGTCGCCCCCCAGGATCAGCAAGGCTGTCATTCCGGCCGCGGGACTCGGCACCCGCTTCCTGCCGGCCACCAAAGCCACTCCCAAGGAGATGCTGCCTGTCGTCGACAAGCCGGCGATCCAGTACGTCGTCGAGGAGGCGGTGACCGCCGGTCTCTCCGACGTCCTGATGGTCACCGGCCGCAACAAGCGTCCTCTCGAGGACCACTTCGACCGCAATTACGAGCTGGAGTCCGCGCTCACCCGCAAGGGAGACGCCGAACGGCTCAAGAAGGTCCAGGAATCGAGCGACCTGGCCACCATCCACTACGTCCGGCAGGGCGACCCGCGTGGCCTGGGCCACGCGGTGCTGTGCGCCGAGCCGCACGTGGGGGACCAGCCGTTCGCGGTCCTCCTCGGCGACGACCTGATCGACCCGCGCGACCCGCTGCTGGCCCGCATGGTCGAGATCCAGGAGCGCGAGGGCGGCAGCGTCGTCGCGCTGATGGAGGTCGCGCCGGAGCAGATCCACATGTACGGCTGCGCCGCCGCCGACCCCACCGCAGAGGGCGACGTGGTGCGCGTCACGGGCCTGGTCGAGAAGCCCGAGGCGCACGAGGCGCCCAGCAACCTCGCCATCATCGGCCGCTACGTCCTGGACCCCGCCGTCTTCGACATACTGCGCAGGACCGAGCCGGGCCGCGGCGGCGAGATCCAGCTCACCGACGCCCTCCAGCTCCTCGCCGAGGACGAGAAGATCGGCGGCCCCGTGCACGGCGTCGTCTTCAAGGGCCGCCGCTATGACACCGGCGACCGGAGCGATTACCTCCGTGCCATTGTCAGACTCGCGTGCGAACGTGAGGACCTGGGCCCGGACTTCAGGGCCTGGCTTCGCGGGTACGTCACGGAGGAGATGTAGCACCTTGAGCGACACGCTGTGGTCGGTGGACGAGCACCTGGCAGACATTCTCGAAGCGGTGCACCCGCTCGAACCCATCGAGTTGCAGTTGCACGACGCCCAGGGCTGCGTCCTCGTCGAGGACGTCATGGTGGAGGTCGCCCTGCCGCCCTTCGACAACAGCTCGATGGACGGGTACGCGGTCCGGGTCGCCGATGTCGAGGGCGCCGACGAGGAGTTCCCCGCGGTGCTCACGGTCATCGGTGACGTCGCGGCCGGGAGCGACGGGCTGCCCGAGGGCCGCGGGGTCGGCCCCGGCGAGGCCGCCCGCATCATGACCGGCGCCCCGCTGCCGGCCGGGGCCGAGGCCGTGGTCCCGGTCGAGTGGACCGACGGGGGTACGGGTGCCGGCCCCGTCGACACCATGCGCGCCCACCGTGACGCCCCGCAGGACGCGGGCGGCGAGGTCCGGGTGCACCGCCCCGTCGAGGCCCGCGCCCACGTCCGGGCCCGCGGCAGCGACGTGAAGCCGGGCGATCTGGCGCTGAAGGCCGGGTCGGTGATCGGCCCGCCGCAGATCGGCCTGCTCGCCGCGATCGGCCGTGCGACGGTGAAGGTGCGGCCCCGGCCGCGCGTCGTCGTCATCTCCACCGGCAGCGAACTGGTGCAGCCCGGCGAGGAGCTGACCCCCGGCCGGATCTACGACTCGAACAGCTTTGCGCTCACGGCCGCCGCCAGGGACGCCGGAGCGATCGCCTACCGGGTCGGCGCCGTCACCGACGACGCCGACACCCTGCGCGCCACGATCGAGGACCAGCTGATCCGCGCCGACATCGTCGTCACCACCGGCGGCGTCAGCGTCGGCGCGTACGACGTCGTCAAGGAGGCCCTGTCCTCGGTGGGCGACGAGGACGAGCCGGGCGGCGGCATCGACTTCCGCAAGCTCGCCATGCAGCCGGGCAAGCCGCAGGGCTTCGGCTCGATCGGCCCCGACCACACCCCGCTGCTGGCGCTCCCGGGCAACCCCGTCTCCTCGTACGTCTCCTTCGAGCTGTTCGTGCGGCCCGCGATCCGGGCCCTGATGGGCCTCCCGGACGTGAACCGCCCCACCGTCCGGGCCGCCCTCGACGTCGAGAAGGCGCTGACCTCCCCGGCCGGCCGCCGCCAGTTCCTGCGCGGCACGTACGACGAGGAGGCCGGTACGGTCACCCCCGTCGGCGGTGCCGGTTCGCATCTGATCGCCGCGCTCGCCCGTGCGGACGCGCTGATCGTGCTGCCCGAGGACGTCACCTCCGCCGAGCCCGGTACGGACGTCGAGGTGGTCCTGCTCCGCTGATTCCCGGGCGGTGGCGGTACGGTATCTGCCGCTGTGCCTTCCCGGGGAACCCCTCCCGGGGCCCCGGGCCCGCACCCGGTGCGGGCCGCGCGGGGAACGGCGCCCTACCGCGAGGCGGAGTGAGTGAGTACGCAGAACAGGCTGACGCACATCGACGAGGCGGGCGCGGCCCGGATGGTCGACGTCTCCGAGAAGGACGTCACCACGCGGACGGCCCGTGCGAGCGGCCGGGTGCTCGTCTCGCCGCGCGTGGTCGAGCTGCTGCGCGGCGAGGGGGTCCCCAAGGGCGACGCCCTCGCCACCGCCAGGATCGCCGGGATCATGGGGGCCAAGCGCACCCCCGACCTGATCCCGCTCTGCCACCCGCTCGCCGTCTCCGGCGTGAAGGTCGACCTGGGCGTCACGGACGACGCGGTGGAGATCACGGCCACGGTGCGGACCACGGACCGCACCGGCGTCGAGATGGAGGCCCTGACCGCCGTCTCGGTCGCCGCGCTCACCGTGATCGACATGGTCAAGGCGGTCGACAAGGCCGCGGTCATCACGGACGTACGGGTCGAGACGAAGACCGGCGGCAAGTCCGGCGACTACCGGCGTACCGGGGCGGCCGGAGCGCATGAGCCGGACGAGCCGGACGGAGCGGACGCGTGACGGCGCCCGGACCGGGACACCCGGAGGACACCGCTCCGGAGGACACCCCTCCGGACAACACAGCTCTGGACGCCACCGCCCCGTACGCCGCCCTCGTCGTCACCGCCTCCAACCGGGCCTCGGCGGGGGTCTACGCGGACCGGGGCGGCCCGATCGTCGCCGAGGGGCTCGGCCGGCTCGGCTTTTCCGTGGACGGGCCGCAGGTGGTGCCCGACGGCGACCCGGTCGAACAGGCCCTGCGCGCCGCCGTGGCCGCCGGGTACGACGTCGTCGTCACCACCGGCGGCACGGGCATCTCACCCACCGACCGCACCCCCGAGGCCACCCGCCGCGTCCTCGACCGCGAGATCCCCGGCATCCCCGAGGCGATCCGGGCCGAGGGCCGCGACAAGGTCCCCACCGCCGCGCTCTCCCGGGGCCTCGCGGGCGTCGCCGGCGGCACGCTCATCGTGAACCTGCCGGGCTCCACCGGCGGGGTGCGCGACGGCCTCGCGGTCCTCGAACGCCTCCTGGTGCACGCCGTCGACCAACTGCGCGGCGGCGACCACCCCCGACCCGGGAGCCCGAGCTGAACGTCTCGACCTGGCCGGTGGTCCTCCGCGACGGCGATGTCGTCCTGCGCCCGATCAAGCTGCGCGACCAGCGGGTGTGGCGCGAGGTCAACCGGCGCAACCGCGAGTGGCTGCGGCCCTGGGAGGCGACCGTGCCGCCGCCGGCCCCGGGCGGCCCGGTGGCCCGGCGTCCCACGTACCGTCAGATGATCCGGCACCTGCGCACCGAGGCCAACGCGGGCCGGATGCTGCCCTTCGCCATCGAGTACCGGGGCCGTCTGGTGGGCCAGTTGACGGTCGCCGGGATCACCTGGGGATCGATGTGCTCGGGCCACGTCGGTTACTGGGTCGACCAGGAGGTGGCCGGGCGGGGCGTGATGCCGACGGCGGTCGCCCTCGTCGTCGACCACTGTTTCCGCACGGTCGGACTGCACCGCATCGAAGTGTGCATTCGGCCGGAGAACGGGCCCAGCAGAAGGGTCGTCGAGAAACTGGGATTCCGCGAAGAGGGACTGCGTCCGCGATATCTCCACATCGACGGCGCCTGGCGCGACCACCTGATCTACGCGCTCACCGCGGAGGAAGTGCCCGAGGGGATGCTCCGCCGCTGGCACCGGAAACGGCCGGGAACACCACGGGAAATAAAATAAGTGTTCGATATTGGTCGGTAGTTGGAGTCGTCGATCGGACATCGGGCGCGCACAAACCTCCACGGGCGATCCGAACATTCACAAAAAAACTCCTTGATATCAGCCGGATCGTGCGACACACCGGTCCAATTGGCGGATGCCTCCGCGCAAACCCCTCTACGGTGTGAGATGTGAGCAGCAGCGGCCTCATCTACGCAGTCATCGTCGGGGCCTGGGCCGCCTACTTGGTGCCGATGTGGCTCCGCAGGCAGGACGAGCTCAACGAAGCCCGTCCGACGGAACGCTTCAGCACCGCCATCCGGCTGCTGTCCGGACGGGCGGGAATGGAGCGCCGGTACGCCAAGGAGTTGCGGGGGCGCATTGCCGAGGAGGCGGAGCCCGACGTCGACCCGGACGCCGAAACGGACCGATTGGAATCCGTGGACGTCCGGGCCTTCGCCGCGCCCGACGCGCATACCGAGGCACGGGTGCACGACCCGGCGCGTGCGCCCGAGCACGCGGCCGAGAAGCGCCCCGAGCCGGTCCCCGCGCGGCGCGCCCGCCCGCGCCCGGGCGCGACGGACGCCGAGCGCGTCCGGCGGGCCCAGCGCCTCCAGGTCCTCGCGCGCCGTCGGCGCACCACCGTGGTCCTCTTCCTGGCCTTCACCCTCGGCGCGGTCGTGGCGGCGGTCGGCGGTCTCCACTTCCTGTGGGCACCCGCGGTCCCGGCCGTGCTGCTGAGCGCGTACATCGTGCATCTGCGGACCCAGGAGCGGCGCCGGTTCGCCTTCACCATGGACCGGCGACGGGCCGAGGTGGCGGCGCAGCACCTGCGTGAGAACCGTCACCGCGGCCACCGGCCGGCCACGGCGACGGCCCCCGTCGAACCCGACGAGGAGCCCGAGGCGCGCCACCCCGAGCCGGAACCCGCCCCCGCGGTCTCCCCGCAGGAGGCCGGCCGCCGCGCCCTGGTCGAGCAGACGGACCACGCGGAATGGGTCGACCAGCAGCGCGAGCGCGGCCGGGCCCAGGGCGACAGCTGGGAGCCGGTCCCGGTCCCGCTGCCGACCTACGTCACGGCCCCGGTCGCCCCGCGTGCCACGGGCGGCGTCGAGGTCGGCAACCCGGAGACCTGGAGCGCGGCCCGCTCCAGCGCCGCGGAGCCCAGCCAGACGGGCACCTCGCACCCCACCGTGCCCCCCGTCGAGCCGGCACCGCGCCAGCGCACCACCCAGTCCCGCCGCAATCGCGACCGCGGCCGGACCCCGCTCTTCGACCAGTACGAGGACGGGGAGCGGCCCCGTGCCGCCAACGAATGAACCCGCTCCCGGCCCGGCCGCGACACCGACTCGGCTGACCAGCACGGACCGGATTTCCGAGCACCCCATCAGGGGTGCTAGAGTTTCACTCGTTGCAAGGGCCTGTGGCGCAGTCTGGTAGCGCACCTCGTTCGCATCGAGGGGGTCTGGGGTTCAAATCCCCACAGGTCCACAACAACGCAAGATCCCGTCCGATCGAAAGATCGGGCGGGATCTTCGTCGTTTCCGGGGCCGGCCGCGATCAGTTGTCGGCATTGATTCGTCTCGTGGAGTTTCGCCGGGCGGGCTTGCATGTGGCGATCCACACATCAATGCCGGGTGCCTGGGCGAGTGGTCAACGACGCCTGGAAGGCGACATGTCCTCGATCCGGATGGCCCAGCTCATGGAGGGCACCGACCTCGCCGCCCTTGAGGCGGTGGTGCCGGGGGTGCGGCGCGGTCGCCGCGGCCCGCAGTCATGCGACGTCCCGGGGGTCCGACACCGGGCCGTAGCCCTCGCCCTGCTCTTGAGTCGGCGCGGCCAGCAGTTCGGGGTCGGAGTAGACCTCGGCATTCCGTCCGATTTGATTGAACGGGCGGGATCTTGGTGTTTCCGAAGCGTGGTTGTTGCCCGGTGGGAGACCCGGCTGCGGGAGGCACGGTGCTCCCTCCGGCAGAAGGGCTCCGAGGCCGGTGTGCGGGGTGTCCTCCTGCCCGGCGCCGAGGGCTGCCAGGCGGGTGAGGGAGAGCGGGGCTCTGCTTCGCGCGGGCTGTCGGGACGGAGACGGGTGGTCGAGCGAGGGCGACGCGGTGCTCAGGGCGCCTTGACGGACTCGATGAACGGCGTCCACGCGGACGCGTTCACGACGAGCACCGGACCCTCGGGACGCTTGGAGTCGCGGACGGGGACGATGCCGGGGTGACCGTCCGCGACTTCGAGGCAGTCGCCGCCGGAGGTGTTGCTGTGGCTGCTCTTGCGCCAGTGGGCGAACTCCTCCGCGACTTCGAGGCAGTTGCCGCCGGAGGTGTTGCTGTGGCTGCTCCTACGCCATGTGACGGCGCTCAAGTCGAACTGGCTGCAGACCATTTCGGTAGTCCTCTGCCGCTTCCTCGATCATGGTGAGGGACACCCCCGGCGGCGAGGCGGCGGCCCTCAGGAGATCGTACGACCTCCGGTACTGCTTCACGAGGGCCGGATCGTCGACGGTATTCCCGTGGTGCTGGCCCTCCATGTAGACCAGCGGGGGAGCGTCCGCGAAGTCCAGCACCATGGCGTTGCTCAGCATCAGGGCGTGCGCTCCCGCGTTCCACGGGAGGATCTGCGTGAAGATCCGGCCCCTCCTGATGAGGGCGGCGATGTGGTCCAGCTGCTCGGCCATCTGCTGCGGTGGCAGGATCGGCAGGCGCAGCAGGGATTCGGGAAGGATCGCCCAGTACTGCGGGGTCCGGTGATCGGCTTCGAAGAGTTGTGCCCGCGCCAGGCGTCCGTTGACCTTTTCGTCGATCTCCTCCGGGAGCTCCAGGATCCGCTCGGCATGGAACAGGGCCCGTGCGTACGCCTCTGTCTGGAGCAGGCCGGGGAAGACGCCCGGTGACCACTCCTCGATGGTCTCGGCGCGCTTCTCGGCATCCAGCACGCGCTCGAAGTATTCCGCGTGGCCCTTGCGCTTGGCCTTCCGTACGTCGTCGCAGCCGCGTGCGAAGTAGCCGTCCGTGCCGAGTACCCGGTCGGCGTGCTGGGCCAGGTCCGGCGGCATGCTGCGGTTGCCGTGCTCGATCTCGCTGAGGAGCGTGATGCCGTAGAAGCTGCCTTCTGCCAGTTTCTCCAGGGTCATTCCGGCTTTCTCCCGTTGGTAGCGGAGTTCCTTGCCGTAGAACTGGGGTACGCCTGCCGAGCCGTCGATCTCCTTGCGCGTAGCCACCGTTGACCACCTTTCGTGCCGTGCGTCGTGAGGCGGGAAACCCTTTCAAGGTAGGGATCCGTGTGGCAGTGCGTGAGGATTTCGTCACAAGGCGCAACGGAAGGTGTACGGCTTCTCGGGACGGCCGGACAACGTGGGGCGGAGACGGTTCAGGAACGCTATTTTTCTTGCAGGTCTTGCAGGTCTTGCAGGTCTTGCAGGTTTTGCAGGTCTTGCAGGTTTTGTTCGGAGCGCAGCCCGGGAGAAGGGGAGACGCAGTGCTGGGAGAAGCGGGGGAGCTGGCGGCGTTAGGCGCCGCGGCATTGGTCAACGCCGCATCGACCGACGTGTGGCAGACGGTGCGGACCGGCTTCATGCGGTTGTTCGGGAGAGGCGAGGGCGGGGGCGAGGGCGACGAGGAGCGCGGCCTGCAGCTCCGGAACCGGCTCGACGACACCGCGGCGGAGATCGAGGGGCTTCCGCCGGCCGACCGCGACGAGGTGCGACGGCAGCTCGAAGGTCTCTGGGCCAGCCGGTTGGGTGTTCTGCTCGCGGCCAATCCCGAAGCGGCGCAGGAGTTTGCCGCCCTGATCCGTCACGTGCAGGCGCAGCTGCCCGCGGGCCCGCAGTCGTCGGGGCAGACCAACATCGCGCAGAGCGGTGGGGTCCAGTACATCAGCCAGCACGGTGACATCCATGTCGGCGATGGCGGGGCGGCGCGTCCGTGAGCGTGGAGGAGCCGTCGTCCCAGCGCAACATCGCGGGCAGCGGAGGCGTCTCGAACGTCACGCAGTTCGGGAACATCATCAATCCCCCGCCGCCCCCTCGCCGGCGTCGTGGCGTCGTCCTGGGCGCGGTCGTGGTCGTCGCGGCCACCGCGGTGGTGGCCGTGGCGGGCGGTGTGCTGCTGCGGGACTTCGTGGGGCGCGGCAACGAGCACCGGTCCCCGTTCGCCGGCGCGCCTTCGGGCTCGTACGCCCCCACGCCCTCGGTATCGGCGTCGCCGTCCTCCAAGAAGTCGGCCACACCGCCCGATCCGCCCTCCGCCGATCCTCCGCCCGCCGATCCGTCGCCCAGGACCACCCCTTCCAAGGAAGGGAAGGCCAGGATCTCGCCGGTCGGCGAATGGATGTGCAAGGAAGCCGGTTTCAAGTACCCGACCTCGTACGGTTACGGGCTGCGGCCCTGTTTCCGCGCCGCCGACGGCACCCTTCAGTACACCGTCAGGGTCCAGGTGAAGCGCGCCCAGAAGATCACCATTCACTACTGGCTGTACCGCTTCGACAAAGGAGCGGATCAGAGTGTCGACAAGCCGGTCATCGGGAGCAGACACAGCTGCGAACTGTCCCTCGTCCCGGGCCGGGACGAGCAGTGCGGTGTGCAGTCCCTGGATCCGGCCGCGGATGACTACGCGGTGGCGGCCACCGCCGACTCCGGCAGTTACGACGGGGTCGACAGCGAAGTCAAGCACTGGACCGGCAACGACCTTGTCGCATGGGGTGGTTGACGCCACCCACGGCATCCGGCCGGTGGCCGCGCAGAGAAGGCTCAGTGCGCGGCGTCCAGGCGGGCCCGCTGATCGTCCGTCAGTTCCAGGTCGCCCGCCGCCAGGTTCTCCTTCAGCTGCGCCACCGACGACGCCCCGGCCAGGGGGACGATGGGCAGCCGGTGGCCGATCTGCCAGGCCAGGACGACCTGGTTGAGGGTGGCTCCGGTCTCGGCGGCGACCTCGCGCAGCACCGCGAGCCGGGCGGGGGTGCCGGGGTGGTCGTAGTCCTGGGGGACCGGCTTGTCGGGGCGGGTGTACGCGCCGGCGAGCAGCGGGGAGTACGCGACCAGGGTCAGCGCGGGTTCGGCGCGCAGGTAGCTGAGCAGTTCGGGCCCGGCGTGGCCGAGGCTGCCGTCCTCGAAGAGCGGGCTGGGGACGTCGTACCGGGGGCGGAGGTGGCTGTGCTGGTACTGGAGCACCTCGTAGCCCGGCAGTCCGGCCGCCGCCGCGAGCGAGCGGGCGCGCTCCACCCGCCAGACGGCGTGGTTGCTGACGCCCAGCAGGCCGACCGTCCCCTCTGCCGCCAACTCCCCGAACGCCTCGACGGTCTCGCGGAGCGGGACGGTCCGGTCCTCGATGTGGGCGTAGAGCAGGTCCAGCCGTTCCACCCCGAGCCGTTCCCGGCTGCGCTCGGCGGCCTCGCGGACCGCCTTCGCCGAGAGTCCTTCCGGGTTGTCGAGGTACCCGGTGCCGGGGGCGAGCGGCGCGGCGCCCAGCTTGGTGGCGATGACGATCTCGTCGCCGACGCCTCGGCTGCGCCGCCACTTCCCGAGCAGCCGCTCGCTCTGGCCGCCGAGGTCGTCGCCGACCCAATAGGCGTAGTTGTCGGAGGTGTCGATGAAGGTGCCGCCCGCCTCGACGAAGTGGTCCAGGACGGCGAACGAGGTCTTCTCGTCGGTCACCGATCCGAAGAGCATCGCGCCGAGCGCGAGGACGCTCACCTCGCGGCGGGTGGCGGGATCGATTCCGATGGTGCGGTACTTCATGACTGTCCCCTCCGGTCGCGGCCTCCGCCGGTCGGTGGCCGCGGGGAGAGTTTGCTTGTTGAAGTGCACTCCAACGCAAGGGCGTTGTGGCCGCGCCGGTGTGCGTGGGGGTGGAGCAGCGGGCGTGGCCTTTCGGGAGGGTTTTCGGTGGGGCCGTTCCGCGGAGGTTTTACGTGGGGGGCGTTCCGCGGGGGTTTTACGTGAGGGGCGTTCCGCGGGGGTCGTTCGACGAGGGCCGTTTCCGCCGGACGCGGCATCGGTCCCGGAGGAGGGGTCGCCTACCCTGAACGCGTTCCCCCCCGCTTTCGCTCATGAAATCTCCGTTCCGAGAGGAGCGCCCCGTGACGGTCGGCAGGCCCGAGCCCCGGATCGACACCAGCAAGCCCCATCCCGCGCGCGTCTACGACTGGCTTCTGGGCGGCAAGGACCATTACCCCGTCGATCAGGAGGTGGCGGAGAAGCTGCCCGCGGAGGCGCGGGGCAACGCGGCGCGGAACCGGGCCTTCATGCACCGGGCCGCCGCCTGGCTGGCGCGGTCCGGGGTCGACCAGTTCCTCGACATCGGTACCGGCATCCCCACCGAGCCCAATCTGCACCAGGTCGTCCAGGCCGTCGTGCCGGGCGCCCGGGTCGTCTACGCGGACAACGACCCGATCGTCCTGCGCCACGCGGAGGCGCTGCTGATCAGCAGCCCCGAGGGCGCCACCGACTACATCCACGCGGATGTGCGGCAGCCGGAGACGATCCTCGAACGCGCCGCCGAACTGCTGGACTTCGACCGGCCGGTCGCGCTGTCCCTGATCGCGCTGCTGCACTTCCTGCCGGACGACCAGGACCCGTACGGCATCACCCGCACCCTGGTCGACGCGTTGCCGTCGGGCAGCTTCCTGGTGCTCTCGCACGGCACGGCCGATCAGCACCCGGAGCTGAGGGAGAAGACCGAGGCCGCGTACCGGAAGGGAGCGATCCCGTTGCGGATGCGCACCCGGGGCGAGGTCGAGCCCTTCTTCGAGGGGCTGGACCTCGTCGAGCCGGGCCTGGTCTTCGCCACGGAGTGGTACCGGGAGGCGCCCGCCCCGGTCCAGGAGCGCAGTGGTTTCTACGTGGGGGTCGGCCGGGTGCGCTGAGCCGCCGGGGGTGGAGAGCGGCGGCGGGGAGTGGGTGCGGAGGGGAGGGGTGCGAAGGGGGCGGGCGGGGTACGGCTAGCGCAGCGGCTTGGCGTAGCAGCGGCTGCTCTCGTACGTACGGTAGTGGCCGAACTTCTCGCACGGGGTGTACCCGCTGGACGTGTACAGCGCGATCGCCTCGGGCTGCTGGTCCCCGGTCTCCAGCACCATGCGGATGCGGCCCGCAGCCCGTGCGTCGTCCTCCAGGGCGGCCAGGATGCGGCGGGCCAGCCCCTTGCCGCGGCCCTCGGGGATCACGAACATCCGCTTGAGCTCGGCGTCGCCGTCCGAGTAGCCCAGGTCGTTGCGGTCCTGGGCGCGCCAGCCGCCGGTGGCGACCGGGCGGTCCCGCGCATCGTAGGCGAGGAGGTACAGGCCGTTCGGCGGCCGGAACATCGACGCGTCGAGCGGTGTGACGTCGCCCTCGTCGCCGTACCGCTCGGCGTATTCGAGCTGCACCTGGTCGTTGAGTTTGACGGCGTCCGGGTGATCGAAAGGTCGAGGGCGAATATTCATGCGTTGAATGGTACATGTATGCGAGCGGTCGATGTCGGTATCGTGCCGGAATGCTCACTGTCACCACGGTCAATGTAAACGGGCTCCGTGCCGCCGCCAAAAAGGGCTTCGTCGAGTGGCTGGCCCGTACCGAAGCCGATGTGATCTGCCTGCAGGAGGTGCGGGCCGAGCCGCAGCAGCTCCCCGACGAGGTGCGCGACCCCGAGGGCTGGCACACCGTGCACGCGCCGGCCGCCGCCAAGGGCCGGGCCGGTGTCTCCCTCTACACGCGACGGGCGCCCGAGCGGGTGCAGGTCGGGTTCGGCGGCTTCGGGATCGCCGGGAGCGAGGAGTTCGACACGAGCGGCCGTTACGTCGAGATCGATCTGCCCGGCGTCACGGTCGCGAGCCTCTACCTGCCCTCCGGCGAGGTCGGCACGGAGAAGCAGGAGGAGAAGGAACGGTTCATGGCCGCGTTCCTGCCCTACCTGAAGGGGCTGAAGGAGCGTGCCGCCGCCGACGGGCGGGAGGTGGTGGTCTGCGGCGACTGGAACATCGCCCACCGGGAGGCCGACCTGAAGAACTGGAAGGCCAACAAGAAGAACTCCGGCTTCCTCCCCGAGGAGCGGGAGTGGCTGACCCGGGTCCTCGACGAGGCCGGGTACGCCGACGTCGTACGGGAGCTGCATCCCGACGTGGAGGGGCCGTACTCCTGGTGGTCCTACCGGGGCCGGGCCTTCGACAACGACACGGGATGGAGGATCGACTACCAGATGGCCACGCCGGGGCTGGCCGCCCGTGCGGTGAAGGGTCTGGTCGAGCGGGCCGCCACGCACGGCGAGCGGTGGAGCGACCACGCACCGGTGACGGTGGTGTTCGAGCACTGACCCCGGGTCCGCCCGGTCCGCCCGGTCCGCCCGGTCCGACCGGTCCGACCGGAGCGGTGTCGGCGAGGGCGCCGGGGAGATCGGTGCTTGACCTCAACTCTGGTTGAGGGGCGAGGGTCGGGTCATGACCACTCACGACTCGACAGTTCTCCTCTTCCGGAACACCATGCGCATCACCGACGGTCACCTGCAGGGGTTCCGCGACGCCATCGCCGGGGCAGTGGCGTTCGCGGAGCAGCACGGGCCGCAGCTGATGGTGGAGACGTTCCTGGACGAGGAGCGGATGCTCGCCCACAGTTTCCAGCTCTATCAGGACTCCGAAGCGGTCCGCCTCCACTGGAAGCTGGCGGACCCGTACATCCAAGAGGTGATGAAGCACTGCCGGGTGGAGCGCTTCGAGGTGTTCGGTGAACCGGACGCCGATGTGGCGGCGGGCGTGCGTTCGGCGCTCGGCGAGCAGTGTGAGCTGACCTTCAGTCCGCGCATCGCCGGCTTCGTCCGCTTCGGCACCGGACTCCGCCCCTAGCGGTCGGCCGCTTACCGCCCGGCTGCTTACCGCTCGGCGTCGGCGGACATGCCCGGCGTCGGCGGTCCGACCGGCTTCGATTCCGCCGGACGTCGGGGCGGGGACTTCGAACGAGGGATCGCGCGAACGTGAGTTCGTACGAACTGGAGGGCGTACGAGGCAGTCCGGGCCGGGCAGTATTCCGGCGTGCGATCAAGATCAAGGGTGGCGGCCGGTGGCCGGGACTCCGCGGTGAGGGGCCCGGCCTTCAGGAGGCGGGGCTCTGCGACGGCTCCCCGGCGCTTTCCGGGCTCTCGGGGCTTTCCAGGCTTTCCGGGTTGGTGGGGCCGCCCCGGTTCTCCCGGTTCTCGTGGCCCTCTTGGTTCCCTCGGCCCTCCCGGCCTTCTTGGCCCTCCCGGCGTAGTCGCCGGTCCAGTGCCATGGACAGTTCGGCGTCCATCACCGCCCGTGCCAGCGGCCGGAGTTGGGGCGGTTCGGCCTCGTCGCTGTGTTCCCGCAGGACGCTCACGAAGAGTTCCGCGAGGGCGTCCGCGTGCTCGCGGACCCGGCGCCCCGTCGCGAGCACGGTGGCGAGCGGCACGCCCTCCCGCACCAGCTCGGACGACACGTCCAGCAGGCGACGGCTGATGTGGACGATCTCGTCGCCGTCGGTGGCGAGGTAGCCGAGGTCGAGGGCGGTGGCGAGGTTCTCGGCGCTGGTCTCGCCCTGGAAGTAGTCCGCGAGCTGCTCGGGGGTGAGGCGGACCGGCGTCTCCTCGGTCGGCTCGCCCAGACCCAGTACCTCGGCGACGTCCCGGCCGCTCTCGAAGGTGCGGGCCAGGTCGGCGATCCCGGTGAGGGTGTGGCCGCGTTCCAGCAGGCCCGTGATGGTGCGCAGCCGGGCCAGGTGGTGATCGTCGTACCAGGCGATGCGCCCCTCCCTGCGGGGCGGCGAGATCAGTCCGCGCTCCCGGTAGAAGCGCACGGTCCGCACGGGGATGCCGGCCTCCTTGGCCAGCTCCTCCATGCGGTATTCACGGTGCTCGCGTCCTTCAGCCACAGCCGAACCCTATGTTGTACCGCCGGTAACTTTCCCGCGCCGTACCCCTACCCATCGGTACGGAGCTGTTCTACCCTCCCCACAATGCCAGTGATTGCTGGCAGAGTCGTGTGACGTACCGCGGGAGGCGGCAGCATGGCCCAGCACGAGCACGTACGGGTGGCGGTGATCGGATCCGGATTCGGGGGCCTCGGGGCCGCGGTCCGGCTGCGCCGCGAAGGCATGACCGACTTCGTCGTCCTGGAGCGGGCGGACTCCGTCGGCGGCACCTGGCGCGACAACAGCTATCCCGGCTGCGCCTGCGACGTACCGTCCCACCTCTACTCGTTCTCGTTCGCGCCCAACCCCGAGTGGCCGCGCACCTTCTCCGGGCAGGAGCACATCCGCGCCTACCTGGAGCACGTCGCGGACACCTTCGGGCTGCGCCCGCACCTCAGGTTCAATCATGAAGTAACGATCATGCGCTGGGACCGCGACGAGCTGCACTGGGTGATCGAGACGGCGAACGGGGCCACGTTCACCGCCGATTTCGTCGTCTCCGCGAGCGGCCCGCTCTCCGACCCGAAGACGCCGGACATCCCCGGTCTCGCCGACTTCCCCGGCAAGGTCTTCCACTCGGCCCGCTGGGACCACGACGCCGAACTGGCGGGCAAGCGCGTCGCGATGGTCGGCACCGGCGCCTCCGCCATCCAGATCGTGCCCGAGATCCAGCCCGAGGTCGGCAGGCTGACGCTCTTCCAGCGCACCCCGCCCTGGGTCATGCCGCGCATGGACCGGAAGATCAGCGGCGCCGAGCGCCTGCTGCACCGCGCGGTCCCCGTCACCGGCACCATCCGCCGCGGACTGCTCTGGGGCATACGGGAGTTGCAGGTCAGCGCCTTCACCAAACACCCCGGCGAACTGGGCCTGGTCGAGAAGATGGCCAGGGCCAACATGGCGCGGTCCATCAAGGACCCGGAGCTGCGCGCCAAGCTGACCCCCTCGTACCGCATCGGCTGCAAGCGCATCCTGCTCTCCAACACGTACTATCCGGCACTCGCGCAGCCCAACGTGGACGTGGTCGCCTCGGGCCTGGCCGAGGTGCGGGGCTCCACCGTCGTCGCATCGGACGGTACGGAGGCCGAGGTCGACGCGATCATCTTCGGCACCGGCTTCCACGTCACCGACATGCCGATCGCCGAGCGGGTGGTGGGCGCGGACGGCATCACGCTCGCCGAGCACTGGAAGGACGGCGTGCAGTCGCTGCGCGGGGCGACCGTCTCGGGCTTCCCCAACTGGATGACGGTCATCGGCCCCAACACCGGGCTCGGGAACTCCTCGATGATCCTGATGATCGAGTCCCAGCTGAACTACATGGCCGACTACCTGCGCCAGCTGAACGTGCTGGGCGGACGCGTCGCCCTCGACGCGCGGCCCTCGGCGCTCGGGGTGTGGAACCGCCGGGTCCAGGAACGGATGAAGCGCACCGTGTGGAACACCGGCGGCTGCAACAGCTGGTACCTGGACGCCAACGGGCGCAACACCACGGTCTGGCCGGGCACCACCGCCGAGTTCCGCAGGCTGACGCGGTCGGTGGACCTCTCGGAGTACGCGGTCGTACGGGCGCCGAAGCAGCCGGCCGCGCCGACCGTCGGACAGCAGTGCGGCGCGCAGGAGCCCGCCATCGGGAAGGCCGCAGGGAAGGCCGGCGAGGAGTCGGCCGGGCAGCCCGCCGGGAAGTCCGCGGGGAAGTCCGTCGCCGAGGAGGTCGCGGGATGAGCCGGCTGCTGCGGCGCGACGGCGCGCCGCCGGTACCCGCGCGCGAACTCACCGTCCGTTCCGCCGACGGCGCCCGCATCCACGTCGAGGTGCACGGCCCGGACGGCGCCCCCGCCGTGGTCCTCGCGCACGGCTGGACGTGCAGCACCCGCTTCTGGGACGCCCAGACCAGGGCCCTCGCGGCGGACCACCGGGTCGTCGTCTACGACCAGCGGGGCCACGGCGGTTCGCCGGTCGTCGACCGCGGCGGATACGGCACCGACGCCCTCGCCGACGACCTCGAAGCGGTACTGGCCGCCACCCTCGCCCCGGGGGAGAAGGCCGTGCTCGCCGGGCACTCCATGGGCGGCATGACGATCATGGCCGCCGCGCACCGCGCCGGGCTGCGCGAGCACGCCGCCGCCGTACTGCTGTGCAGCACCGGGAGTTCGCGGCTGGCCGCCGGGTCGGTCGTGGTGCCGATGCGGGCCGGGGCGGTACGGACCCGGCTGCACCGCGCGATCCTCGTGGCGTCGGCCCCGCTGGGACCGGTCACTCCGATTACCAGGCGGGTGCTCAAGTACGCCACGATGGGAGCGGGATCGGCCCCGGAGCGCGTGGAGACCTGCGCCCGGATCGTGCACGCGTGCCCGAGGAAGGCCAGGGCCGCCTGGGGGCGCGTACTCGCGGACCTCGATCTCGACGCGGGCGTACGGGAGTTGCGGGTGCCCACGGCGGTGATCGCGGGTACCGCGGACCGGCTGACGCCGCTCGGCCACGCACGGACGATCGCGGCGGCACTGCCCGAGGGCCTGGGACTCACCGAGCTGACGGGGATGGGACACATGACACCGGTGGAGGCGCCGGAGGCGGTCACGGAGCGGATCCGGGAACTCGTCGCCGCGTACCTCCCGGCGGGCGGCGCGAGCGCGGACACGGCTGCGGGCGCGCGTACGGGCGCGGACACGAGTACGAGTACGGGTACGAGCGCGGGTTCGGAGACCGGCTCGGACACCGGCGCGGAGACGGACGGCACGGCCGAGAAGGAGGAGGTCGCATGAGCGGCAGGCGGAGTCTCGAAGGGCAGGTCGTCGTCGTTACGGGCGCGGCGCGCGGCGTGGGCGAACTGCTGGCCCGCAAGCTCTCGGCACGCGGCGCGAAGCTCGCACTGGTGGGCCTGGAGCCGGACGAGCTGAAGAAGGTCTCCGAACGGCTGCACGCGGAGAGCGACCACTGGTTCGCGGACGTCACCGACCACGAGGCGATGGCACGCGTCGCCCAGGAGGTGAAGGAGCGGTTCGGGAAGATCGACGTCGTCGTCGCCAACGCCGGTGTCGCGGCGGGCGGTCCGTTCGTCGACTCGGACCCCGACGCGTGGCGGCGGGTCATCGAGGTCAACCTGATCGGCGGCGCGGTGACGGGGCGGGCGTTCCTGCCGGTGCTGATGGAGAGCCGCGGGTACTTCCTCCAGATCGCCTCGCTCGCCGCGATGACCCCGGCGCCGATGATGACCGCGTACTGCGCGTCCAAGTCGGGCGTGGAGGCGTTCGCCCACAGCCTGCGGGCCGAGGTCGGCTACCGCGGGGTGAAGGTCGGGGTCGGCTACCTCTCCTGGACCGACACGGACATGGTGCGGGGCGCCGACCAGGACGACGTGATGCGGGAGCTGCGGCAGCGGCTGCCCTGGCCGGCGAACCGCACCTACCCGCTGGGCCCCGCGGTCGACCGGATCGTGGCCGGCATCGAACGCCGCTCCCCGCACGTGTACGCGCAGTGGTGGCTGCGCGGGATGCAGTCCGTGCGGGGCTTCCTGCCCTCGGTGATAGGCGTCGTCGGCCAGCACGAGGTCCGGAAGTTCGGGTCGCGGCTGGACGGCGTGAGCAGGGGACTGGTGGGCGCCGGGGGCGCGGCGGACCAGGAGGCGAGGGCGGCGCGTACGCAGAGTGACTGATCGACATGCGGTGGGCGCGAGGGGCTGCGACGCTGGACGAGGTCCTCACGGACCGTCCCCCACACACCCACGAGGAGTGAACGGCATGGGTATCGCAGACCAGTTCAAGGACAAGGCGCAGCAGCTCGCCGACGAGGCGAAGCGGAAGGCGGGCGAGGGCCGGGAGGAGGGCCGCGAGCGGACGCAGGACGCGTCCGGGCGGGCCTCGGAGGCGTCGCGGCAGGGCCGTGACAGGGCCCGGGAGACCGCGGACGACCTCCGCGAGCGCCGCGACCGCTGACCTTCTCGGCGCTCCCTGACGCGTATGTTCCGTGGTCGTCGGTGTTGTCCGGCGAGCACTGGACCAGTGGACCACTGACGCGTTTCGCGACCGCCGATCCGGCCTGCGCGCTCGCGCGTTGTCCGACAGAGGTCTGGCGAAGGCCTGACGAGGGCCCGAGGAAGGCCCGACGGGGGCCTGGCGAAGGCCCGACGAAAGGGCGTGTCCGGGAGATCGGGCGCGCCCTTTCGGCATGCGTACCGGCAGGGCCGGGCGCGCCCTGGATCTCTGGCTCCCCAGCTTCCCGGCTTCCCGGATCCCTGGATCAGCCGGTGAAGCACTCGGGGCGGCTGCCCGGTACCTCCAGGCAGATCCGGCTGCCCGCCCCGCTGTCGCCCGCCGTCATCGGGGTGGCCAGGTACTGCCTGGTGTCACGGCCTCCCGTGGCCGTGACCCATTGGGTGTGCCCGGTCGGCAGGGACAGCTCGACCCGGTCGCCCGGCCGCAACCCCGTGGTGCGTACCCACAGGGTGCGGCACAGCGCGGCGTGGCGGAGTTCCAGGCGCCGCCCGCCGGACGCGGTGTGGGTGGCGAGGGTGGTGATCATCCCGGCCCCGCCGCAGCCCATGACCACGGGGTCCTTGCCCTCGCAGCCGTCGGCCCTGCACCCGGGGTTGCGCACGAGCGGCTCCGTGACGGCGTGGGACCGCCCGTCCGGCTCCGTGCCGGGGCGGGCGGACCCGGCACCGAGGAGGGCGGCCCCGGCCAGCCCGGCCGCCACCACCCCGATGACGGCCGCGCCCACCGCCCACCGCCGCATGTCCGCACGGGTGGCGGGGTCGGACGGGGTGGCGGCGGCGAGACGTTCCGGTTCGGCCTCCGCCGGCCCGGCCTCCGCCGGTTCGTCCGGAACCTGCGGCGCGGACACGGGCCGCGCCCGGCCGCTCCACTCGGCGTCCGCCAGTTCCCAGAGCGCCAGCAGCCGGCCGGACGGCGTCCCGGTGAGCGCGCACAGCGCCTCGACCGCCTGGCGGGGAGCGGGCTTCTTCCCGTTGAGGTACCGCTCCCAGGACGATTTGCTGTACGGGGTACGAGCCGCCAGCGCGGCCAGGCTCAGCCCGGACCGCTCCTTGACGCCCCGTAGTTCCTCCGCCAGTTGACCGCCCACGGTGGAAGCAGTCATTTGCGCAGCTCCCTCCAGGTGTCCGGGCCGATGATGCCGTCGACGACCAGGTGGCGGGCCTGCTGGAACTTCTTCGCGGCCTCCTTGGTCCGCTCGTCGTACAGCCCGTCGAAGACACCGGGGTCGAAGCCCTGCTCGCGCAGCAGGCACTGGGCCTCCACCACGTCGAAACCGGTGCTGTTGATGTCGAGCAGCATCTCGCGGGTGTCGCTGTGCCCCGCCCGCAGCGTGCCGCCCTTCCGCTGCACCGTGCACTCGTAGGTCTGGCCGCGCAGGTACCCCGTTCCGGCCGCCACGGGGCCGGTCTTCTTCGCCGGGGCGTCGTCGTCCCACGCCCGCGCCGTCAGCAGCCCGGCCCCGAAGGACACGGCGACGGCCAGGACCACCGCGGCGACCAGCCACCCCAACGGCACGGTGCGGCCCGGCCGTCGGGGCGTTGGCTGCTGAAGCTCCGGCTGCTCAGGCTCCGGTGTCGCCTTCGGCTCCGGAGCGGCGGCCGAGGCCGCCTCCCGTTCCTGCCCCCGGTTCTGTCCCCGGCCCTGTTCGGGCTCCTGCCGGGGCTCCGTTTCCGGCTCCATTTCCCGGGTGGGGTCGAGAGGCCGCGCGGACTCCGGGGACGCCGACGAGGGTTCGTCCGTACGCCCGGTCGCGGTCGTCCGGGGGCGGGACCGCTCGGCGACGTCGTACAGCACGAGGAGGCGCGTCGGCTCCGTACCGCAGACCTGGGCCAGTTCCTCGACGGCCTTGCGCGGTACGGGCTTCTTCCCGTTCAGGTACCGCTCCCACGAGGAACGGCTGTAACTGGTCCGGCCCGCCAGCGAGGCCAGGCTCAGCTCACTGTGGTCCTTCAGCCTGCGCAATTGGACGAGCAGTTGGCGTTCGCTGGTGGAGATCTCTGCGGGCAGCTCTTTCCATCGCGGCATGCGGCTTCCCCCCGATGCTTCTGGCTGATGCCATAAATAGTGAGGCATCGGGCCACACAGAAGAAGTCGTGGCGTGTCGGCCACGGACCACCGTCCCGCGAACGCCTCTTGAGAAGACGCGTCCCAGCAGCTCAGAACGTGGGACGTCCCACGCGAACCCAGATCGTCCAGCAGGGCTGGCCATGCGGAAGTTGGCGCATCAGAGTCGTTGCCGAGCCCGGGTCCGGGCCGCTGCCGGAGGCCGGTGCGAAGAAGGACGGGGGTCTACTTCGTACCGGCCGATCGGCCACGCGGCCGGGGACCTCACCGACGTCCACACCGCCGCCGACCTCTTCCGCGTGATCTGACGGGCCGGGCGCGCGCGAGAGCGTCGTCAGCGGCGCCTGGCGTTGATGGCCAGGGCCCCGACCACTGCCGACGGGCTCAGGAAACGCAGCGGACCGACCAAGCGGGCCGCGACAGGTACAGATGCCAGGCCGTCCACACGTCGCGCGCCGCCGTCAAGAACATCAGCCATTCCACGGGGCTGAACGGGCGGGACATGGTGTAGCCGGCGGTCAGGCGCTGGTATCCGCTCAGTCGGCGCCGGTGGGTGCGGGCGTACGCCGCGAGCGACCTGCACCGTCCGCCTGGCCGCCCGGATCAGCCCGGCGTCGGCAGCAGCGGGAAGAAGGCCAGATCGGAGTGGAAGGCCCTGTCCGGGAGCCGGATCTCGTAGCCGTACCCGTGCTCGGCGATCTGCTGATGCCAGACGGAGTTCCGGCGCTTCGTGAGCTGGTGCATCCCGTCCTTGTCAGGGGCGGCGCTGATCAGAGAATCCCGACGTCGACGGAGGCCGGACACGGAGCCCGACCGCAGGGCGGCAGCCCGGGGGAGGGGAACATTCTTGATCCCGGGCATGCCGAAAGTGTCGCGCGTTGGTAATCGCCGACGGAGGCCGACGGCAGCGGCTCCGGCTCCGACGGGTTGGCCTGTGGCGATGGCATCGAACAGGCCGTTCTCCTTCCTTCACCTGACACCCTGCAACGTTGCTGTAGGTGTGCGGTGTTGGCGTGATCTCGTCTCCTTCCGCTCAGTGGTGACAGTTTGTGTGTATCTTGTGACCGCTCGCATGGGAAGTGTGGGTGTCATGGGTCATTCGTGACTCATGAGGGGGCCCTGGGGAGGGACGGCGTGCGCATGCGCGGCGAACGGTTCGGAACAGGTGTGTCCACACGTTGGCGAGCAATCACGGTGGGGGCGCTGGGGCTGGCCTTGTCGGTCGGGCTGGTGCCCGCAGAAGCGGCTCCGTCCGCTCCCTTGTCGGCAGTGTCCACCCGGACTCAGGGCAGCACCCTCGACGACTCGCCGCCCGTTGACAGCCCGGCGGGTCCGACCGCACCTGCGGTCGTCGAGCCGGTCACGAACAACGCGGTGTACGCCTACGATGCGGCATCCCGCCTCGTCGGTGTCACGGACCCGGCCGGCGAGACCGCCCGCTACCGCTACGACGCGGCGGGCAACCGCCTTGGTGTGGACCGTTTCGCGTCGAGTGACCTGTCGGTTCTCTCCCTGGTACCGGCCAGTGCGGCAACCGGTGCGACTGTGACGATTTCCGGTACGGGTTTCGCTACGACACCGACGTCGAACACGGTCACGTTCGGGGCGGCGGCGGCCGAAGTCGTGTCCGCTGCCACAACCCAGCTCAAAGTAAAGGTGCCTGCCGGGGCGCCTGCCGGACGTGTCTCAGTCACGACCGGCGGTAAGACTGTTCAGTCCACGGAGTCCTTCAGCCCGGCCGCGCCTGCACCCTCAGTCGTCAAACTGACTCCAGCATCTGGAATGGTGGGTGCCGAAGTCGTCCTTGCCGGATCAGGTTTTGCACCAACAATGACGGACAATGTGGTCCGGTTCGGCGGGGGAGTGCTTGCCCAGGTCAAGTCCCGTACGGATAGCGCACTGACCGTAGTCGTGCCTGCGGGGGCTGTCACAGGACCGGTCGAGCTCGCCACTCCAGCCGGCACCACTGCCAGCTCTTCGAGTTATCAGATTCTGCCGAGCGGCTCCGAGATCGAGTCATCGGAGAAGACATCGGTGACAGACGAAACACCCCCTACGGTATCGGTGACGACACCGGGTAACCGTGCCGAGGTGCTGTTCGACGCTGATCAAGGCGACAACATCAGCTTCGGATTCACCGGATCGACGTTCGACGTGCCTGTTCGGGTGCAACTCATGGCACCGACCGGTGAACAGGTCGGCACCGCATCGTTCTCCAAGCCTACGGGAGACTGGCAGGTCAGAGACCTGCCAGTGGTGGGACGCTACGTCCTGATGCTGATCCCCGGCTCGAACAATATCGGCGAGGTGACCGTAACGGTCTCGAAGACCAAGACCGGTGTGGTCGACACGATTGGCCCCGCCACCGATGTGAGTCTGACCAGAGCCGGCCAGAAGGCGCTGCTCACCATCGACGCTCAGCTCGGGCAGTCGCTGAACGTGGGCGTAGACGCAGCAGCCATGACCACGTCCGTCAATACACGGCTGTATTCACCGTCCGGCAAACAACTGGATCTCCTCTACACAGCAGCCAAAGGAAAGGCATCATCGGTCATCACGTCACTGACCGAGTCCGGCCAGTACCTGTTGTCCGTCGAACCCGGTCAGGCCGGAACCGGAGCGGTCCGGATCACCGGATCCCACCCCATCCAGGCGGGCGAGCTGAGCGACACAGGACCAGAAGTCGCGATACCGATCGGAAGGCCAGGACAGAGCGGCTCCGCCACCTTCGCCGCTCAGGCAGGGCAGCGCATCTCGCTGGGCGCCACCGCGGGCGACTTCTCCTCATTCAACACGCTGGAGGTTCGGGGGCCGGCCGGGGAACTCATCGGCAGTAAGTTCGCGGTTCCGGCGAATTCACGTCTGCAGTGGGACAGTCCGAAGCTCCCGAGCTCTGGAACCTACACGGTCACCACCAAACCGGATGGGCTCGGAACGGGGACGGTCACGCTGCTTCTGTCGGCCCCAGTTGCTGTGGGAGCCGTCTCCGCCGGAGGTCCCGCAGTCTCCGTCGACATCCCGCGCTTCGGACAGGATGCAGAAGCGACACTCCAGGCTGAAGCCGGCGACGACCTGGCGCTGGGCATCAACAGCAACACCTTCACCACCGCTGTGAACATTACGGTGACGGCCCCGTCGGGACTGAAGGTCGTCAGCGCACAGTATGTAGGCCCCGGTGCCGCCAGTACGGTAGACCTGTCCGGTCTACCTGAATCCGGCACCTATCAGATCACTGTTGCCCCGAACCTGGGCGGGACCGGATCCCTTCAACTCACGCTGTCACCGGACGCCACTACAAGCCTGCAGCCCGATGGGGCCTCCGTACAGGCGTCCCTCTCACGGGTCGGCCAACGACTCCGCGTCGAGTTCACTGCCCCGGACACGGTCTCCCTGGGCTTTGCTGTCACAGCGAACACCGTCACCCAGGGCATGGACGTGCGCCTGATCGGACCGGAAGGTGGGAGTGGTAGCTCTGTAGGGACGGTGCCTGCCGCCGCGTCCGCGATCAGCTACCTTTCCGGGCTGACTCCGGGAGCCAAGTACGCCCTGCTTCTCGCCCCCGGTGGCGCGGCAACCGGCACCATGACCCTCTGGCTCTCGAAGCCCACCCTCGCTTCTCTCTCGGCATCCGACCCGAGCGCGACTGCTGAGATCACCCGGCCAGGGCAGCAGCTTGCGCTGGTCATAACGGCCGCAGCAGGCGACGGATCCGCTGTCGTGTTCACCGACACCACACTCACGGAGACCGCCCAAGTCGCGCATCAGGCGCCCGGTGCCACCACCAGCGCGTACCTCACGTCGGTATCCAGGGCGCCGTCGGACGCCGACCTCCTTGCCCCACTGGCAGCCGGCACCCACTACGTATTCGTTCGGCCCAACAAACCCGCAACAGGCAGCACCACCGCCACACTCGTACCGGACGCCGACGGAGGCACCCTTCAGGCCGATGGGCAGAAACGCCCGGCAAAACTCACCCAGGCTGGACAGAACGCGCACTACACCTTCACTGCCACCAAAGGCGACAAACTCACGCTCGCTCTCGACGCCCCACCGCATCCCTACTGGACTCTGTACGTCTACGGCCCAGACGGCAAGCCAGTGATCAACGGCCGGTACATGTCCAAGACAACCCTGACGACCGACCTGCCGGCGCTTACAGCTACTGGTACCCACACCCTCGTCGTGGAGCCGGGGCCGATGGAGACCGGTACCTACAACCTCGGCCTCAAGCCAACCGGCACCACCGTCGCACCCACCCCTGCGTCAGCCCGGAACAATAAGCCCACAGAACGGGAAAATACGACCAAAGTCTTCCCTTCCGGTAAGGATGCCTGGCAACCCGGCAAGCCTCAACTGGCAGGACAGGACTGGATCACGGCACGCGGCAAGACGTCCAAGACCCCGTCGGCCCTGCGTGCCCCGGCCCGTTCTACTGCCATGGCCGGGCATGTTCTGCGACTCGACGGCACACCACTGCCCAAGGTCACCGTAACTGTCGGCCGGAAGACAACCCGCACCGACAGCCAGGGCAGGTTCCTCCTGGCCGGAATTAGTCCCGAGGCCACGACCCTGGTAGTCGACGGGGCCAGCGCGAACACAAAGAAGCGAAGCTACGGCCGGTTCGACATCCACATCCGCCCCAGGGCCGGCACTACCACGGACCTTGGGTTCCCCGTATGGATGACACCGCTGGACACCAAGCACACCGTGCGATTCTCCGCCCCGGCCAAGGCCGAGATCGTACTGAAGACCCCGAAAATTCCCGGCCTTGAGGTGCGGATTCCCAAGGGGTCCGTGGTCCGGGATGACAAAGGCAAGCCGGTAACCGAACTCGGGATCTCGGCCATCCCGCTCGATCGACCGCCGTTCCCGCTCCCGAAGAACAGCGTGGTGCCCGTCTACTTCACCGTCCAGCCGGGCGGAACGTACGTCTTCCCCGAAGGTGCACGGGTCATCTACCCCAACTACACGCACGAAGCCCCGGGCACTCGTGTCGAGTTCATGGACTACGACCCGAGCGAGAAGGGCTGGTATGTCTACGGACACGGCGAAGTCTCCGCAGACGGCCGTCAGGTCGTGCCGGATGCCAGGACTCGCGTCTGGTCCTTCCACGGCGCCATGTTCAACGTAGGCAGTCTGGTTCCCTGGGACACGTCCTGGCTGGCGGATGTCATCGACTGGTTCTCCGGAGACCCCGTCGAGCTCACGACCGGTATGCTCACGGACTCCCGCACCGACCTGGCAGTCTCCGACCCGCGAGGCTCGGCAGAGATCACCCGCACCTACTGGCAGGGTGACACCCGTCAGCGCGCCTTCGGCATCGGCCGCGATCTCTCGTACAACGCCTTCTTCCACTCCGAGAAACAGTGGCAGGAAGTCGACCTCTACCTGCCCGGTGGCAACAAAGTCCACTTCACCAGGACATCACCGGGCACAGGAGTCTCCGACGCGGTCTTCGAACCTCTGGACACGCCAACCGGGTTCCGCGGCTCAAAGATCATCAACAACGGTGACGGCGAGTGGGAGCTGCGCTTCCGTGACGGAGCCGTATGGGTCTTCCCGCACTACTCGCCTCTGAAGGAGATCCGCGACCGGCACGGCAACACGCTCAAGCTGACCCGCCTGGCCGGGACCAAGGGCGAGATCACCCGCATCACGACACCGGGAGGCCGCTGGATCTCCCTTGCCTACGACACCGAGCATCGGGTGAAGACGGCCACCGACAACACAGGCCGCACCACCTCCTACGCCTACGACACCGCAGGCCGGCTGAGCACGGTGACGGACCCGGCCGGCAAGATCAGCCGCTACACGTACGACGGCACGTCCAACCGCATCAGGACAGCAGTGGATGCCCGTGGCATCACCTACATGTCCAATGTCTACGAGAGCGGGCGGGTCAAGGAGCAGACGCTCACCGAAGGAGCCAAGTACACCTTCGAGTACACGCTGACCGGCGCGGGCAAGGTGACCTCCACAACGGTCACACAGCCCGGCGGCTCCCTGAGGCGGGTCGAGTTCGACGCCGACGGCTACGGAGTCAAGGACACCCAGGCATACGGCAGCACCCTGGCCCGCACCACCCAATACCACCGGGGACCCCGCCACCGCGTGGACGCGGTCACCGACCCGTACGGCCGTCGCACCGAATTCACCTACGACGCCAACGGATACGTCACCCGCACCACCGAGCTCGCAGGTACGCCACAGGCACGCCAGTCCGGCACCGCGGTCTACAACGGTCCGTACGACCAGCCCACCACCCTCACCGACCCGCTGGGCAACACCACCACCCTCGGCTACGACGCCGTGGGCGACCTGCGGAAGATAACCGACCCCGAAAAAAGGGAAACCACTCTCACCTACACCTCCGACGGGCAGGTGAAGACGGTGACCGACGCCTCCGAGGCGGTGACCGAGTACACCTATCTGAACGGCGAGATGGTGTCGGTCAAGGACGCGGAGGGCCGCACCAGCGGCCAGTTCCTCGACGCGGCAGGACGGCCGTCCGCTCTGACCGACGCGGCAGGATCCCGTACGACGCTCACGTACGACTCCCTCAACCAGACCCGCAGGATCACCGATCCGCTCGGCCAGGTCACCGTCCTGGACTACGACGAGAACGGCAACCTGACCACCCTCACCGACGCCCGCCAGAACGCCACCGTCTGGGCGTACGACAATGCGGACCGGGCCAAGTCGGCGACGGATCCGCTGGGAGCGCAGGCGCTGTTCGCCTATGACGCCGCAGGCAACCTGGCGAAGGTGACCAGCCGCTCGGGCCAGGTCGCCACCACTGAGTACGACCTGCTGGGACGGGCGAAGAACACCAAATACGGTGTGAACGTGGCCGGTACGGCCGAGTCCACCGTCGCCTACGCCTACGACGCGGTCGACCTGCCGAAGACGATCACGGACACCCAGGCGGGGACACAGACCCTCGGATACGACGAGTACGACCGGACGAAGACGGTCACCGGACCCACCGGCACGGTCGCCTACGTCTACGACGCGGCGGATCGACGCAAGGAGATGACCGCAGCAGGGAAGACCACGCTCTACGGCTACGACACCTCGAGCATCCTCACCTCCGTCACCTCAGGCGACCAGACGGTCACCTTCGGCCTGGACGCGGTGGGCCGCGAGAAGACCGCCACACTGCCGGGCGGGATCACCCGCACCACCACCCTGGACAAGACCGGCACCATCAAGAACATCGGCTACACCAAGGGCACGGCCGACATCGGTGACCTCTCCTACACGAGGGACGCACGCGGCCTCCAGACCGGCCTGTCCGGCAGTCTCACCTCGGTGGCACTGCCGGCGGCAGAGACGGGCGCGGTGTTCGGGAAGGACAACCGGCTCACCACCTTCAACGGCCGCTCCTTCACCTACGACGCGGACGGCCGGCTCAAGACCGACGGGAAACGCACCTACACCTGGAACGCCCGCGGCCAGCTGGCCGGGCTCACTGCCACCGGCGGGGCTTCGAGCCTGTTCACGTACGACGCACTGGGCACACGCGCCACCACAACCCTCGGTGACACCACCAAGAAGTTCCTGACCGACGGCTCCAACCCGCTGGTGGAACAGGACGCCACGGGAGCCGAAACGGCCACGGTCGCGGCGTCCGGCCTGGACGAGTATCTGACCCGGACCGAGAACAACGCGACGCAGATCTACCTCACCGACGCGCTGGGCACGGTCGTCGGACTGGCCGACACCGACGGCACGGTCACCACCCGCTACACCTACGACCCCAACGGCCAGTTCACCGCCTCGGGCGCCGCGTCCTCCAACCCCTACACCTTCACCGGACGCGAGTCCGACGGAACAGGGCTCCTGTACTACCGCAACCGCTACTACGACCCCGAGACCGGCCGTTTCATCTCCCAGGACCCGATCGGTCACGCGGGCGGCACCAATCTCTATCAGTACGCGCTCAGTTCACCCACCACCTACACCGACCCGTCGGGCAACAGCCCGCTGCTCGCGGGCTGCGTCTTCGGCGGGCTCTCCGAGGCCGGCCTCGACTGGCTCGGCCAACGCCTGTCCGGCCGCAAGGTCGACTGGGGCCAGGTCGGCACCTCCGCGGCCATGGGATGCGCGACCGGCATGCTCGGCGCTGCGGGCGCGACCAAGTGGGCATCTCTCGGTAAGTGCCGCAAGGCCGGCAACAGCTTCACCTCGGACACCCCCGTTCTCCTCGCGGACGGCACCCGTAAACCGATCAAGGACATTCAGATCGGTGACGAGGTCCTGGCCACCGACCCCGAAACCGGCGAAACCGGCTCCCGTCCGGTCACGGCCCTGATCAAGGGCACAGGCGACAAACAACTGGTCGACATCACCCTCGACACGGGTGCGTCCCACTCCCTGACGGCCACGGACGGCCACCCCTTCTGGGTCCCCGCCCTGAACCGCTGGATCGAAGCTGACGAACTCACCGCCGGCCAGTGGCTCCGGACGAGCAGCGGCACCTGGGTACAGATCACCGCAGTCACCCGCCGCACCACATCCACCACGGTCTACAACCTCACGGTCGCGAACTTCCATACGTACTATGTGCTGGCGGGATCCACGCCGGTCCTGGTTCACAATTGCAACAAGAATCAAGGCGTCTATATATTCGACGATAAGTCGAAGCCCAGCCACGTTTATATCGGCAAGACCAACAACTTTAACGTTCGACTGAACAAGCATGCAGACTTGGGCAGGCGAGACAAGGATGGGCCTGTCATTTGCATCCATGTGTGCGGAGATGACACGGCTCTGAGAATCCGAGAGCACATCATGAAGGTTCAGTTCGAAAAAATGGGCTTTAAGCTCAGTAGCGGCATTGAGGGGTTTGGTCGAAACCTCTACAACAAGCGCCAGGCGACTCAGCCTGAGCTCCCGTTCGAGTAGGGCGATATGGGGAAATGGGGATACGGGCCATTCGATAACGATGGCGCCGCGGACTTTGCTGGCGATTTGGATGGCACTCCGCCGTCTAGGCGAATTCAGGCGATCCGAGCTGCCCTTGCCTCGGTGGCGGGCGACGGTAGCCCGCATATCGATGGTGGTAGAGCAGAGCTGGCAATCGCTGCCGCTGCGTTGACAGTCCGAGGGGTTGAGGGCGGCGATGAATTTCAATCTGCGACGTGGGGGCCGAATGCGGAGATTCCGCAGATTCCGAAAGAGCTGGTACCCCTGGCGCTCGAAGCGATTTCTCGCCTGCTCACCACAAGCAATGACTTGCGGGATGACTGGAGCGTGGAGGAGGAAGGTGCTGAATGGCTTGCAATGCTCCGAAGGCTGAAAGCAGTGCTTGACAGAGAAAGTACTGCAGGGGTTCCCCTCTCCGCTCCAGGCGCCGAAGGTCAAAAGCAAGGGCCACAGAGAGCTAGACGAGCTGCGCATGAGGATGAATCCATCCAGGAAGGTCTTTGGTAATACCTTCAAGGTGGCTATTTGAAGGCGTGAGCCGTGACTTCGTTACGTCATCTGATCATGGAGAATTCGGTAGCCCGGCAAATGCGAGGGTCCCCTCCGCGCTTCTGCGCGGAGGGGACCCTCGGGTCGTTTGACGGCAACGGTGACGGCAACGTCAGCGGACGACGGCTGTGGCGGGTGGGTCGTCGGGGTCGTTGCTGGTGAGGCTGAGCGCGTTGCTGAGGGCGTCGATGGCTTGGCGTTGGAGTCGGAGTCGTACGTGGGCATAGACGCCGGCGGTGACGCCTATGTGGGCGTGGCCGAGGAGTTCCTTGATGACGACGAGGTCGACGCCTTGTTCCAGGAGGAGGGTGGCGGTCGAGTGGCGGAGGTCGTGGAAGCGGATGCGCCGGAACCCTGCCCGGTCGAGGAAGCGGCGGGTGAGGTTGGCAGGGTCGAGAGGTCTGCCGGCCGGGGTGGTGAAGACGTGGCCGCCGTCGCTCCAGGCCGACCCAGCCGTTTCGCGCTCCCTGTCCTGCCGCTCCTTGTGCTTCTTGAGAGAGTGGAGGCATTCGGCCGGGAGCGCGATACGGCGCTCGGACGCCCGGGTCTTGGTGGGCAGATGGGTGAGTCCGCCGGTGCAGGTGCGCTGGAGCGAGTGGCGGATGCTGGCTGTTCCGGCGTTGAGGTCGAGGTCTTCCCAGTGGAGGCCGAGGAGTTCGCCTTTACGGAGTCCGGTTCTCAGGGCGAGTTCGTACAGCGCGTGCAGCCGGTCGGCGTAAGCCGCGTCGAGGAACTTGCGAGCCTCTGTCGCCGTGAGGGGCCGGAAGCGCCTGGGCCGGTGCGTGGTGGTCTTGACGTTCCGGGCGACGTTGCGCGGCAGCTCGTCTTCGCGGACGGCGTGTTCGAGGGCGGACTTGAGGACCGAGTGCACGTAGGTCACGGTCAGGGCGGACAGCCGTTTCTGGCGGCACTCGCCGATGGCGCAGCACCTCTTCCCTTCGGTGTCCAGGCCCTTGGGTGCAGCACTGGCAGGTGGTGCGGAGCCGGTCGAGGAAGGCGCGTACGTCCCTGGCCGTGAGGCGGGCGACCTTCTTGGCGCCGAGTCCGGGGATGAGGTGGAGGCGGACGCAGGCGGCGTAGCGGGTGTGGGTGTTCTTGCGGAGCCGGTGGACGGCGACGCGGCCGAGCCAGTAGGTGAGGTAGTCGTCGACGGTGCTGTCGGCGGTGGCGACGGGGAGGCTGCGGTTGCTGGTGGCGGTCTTCTCGGCGAGCTTGTCGGCCGCGTTCTTGCGCGTGGTGCCGTAGACGCGGACGCGTTTGCGGGTGCCGTTGGCAGCGAGGACGTAGCCGGCGGCTTCCCAGCGGTCGTCCTTGCGCTGGTAGATGGTGCCTTCGCCGTTGGCGCGGGCCTTCTTGCGCTTGGGGGCGGTCATCGGGCGGTTTCTTCCAGGTGGCGGGTGCGCATCAGGTCGTAGAGGGCGGAGCGGCCGATCTTGAGGCGGGCCATGGCCTCGGGGACGGTGAGGAGTTCGTCGTCACGCACCGGCTGTCACCGCCTCTGCTCGCGTCGGGCCGCCTCCGATGAGGGCGGCGAGGCGTTCGAGGTCGGGGGTGAGGCCGGTGCCGTCGTAGGCCCAGTGGGCGAGGACGAGGGTGGTCGGTGAGGGCGGAGGGGTGTGGCGGCGGTGCCAGGCGGCGCGGGCGGCCCGGAGGGCGCCGAGGGCCCAGGCGGTGATGATCACCGGCGGGTGGCAGGGTACCGCTGACGTTCGAGGTCGTTGCCGAGACCGTGCGCGAGAGGATCCGCTCCGGCGGGCTGCGGCCGGGGAACGCGCTGTCGACGCAGGCCATGCTGATGCAGGAGTTCGGGGCGTCGAGCCTGACCGTGCAGAAGGCCATGGCCCTGCTGAAACAGGACAGGTGGGCGGTCTCCCGCCCTGGCAAGGGTGCCTTCGTCGCCCACCGAGACCACGGCGTAGACGATGCTGATGGCCTCGACAGCCCGGAGGTGACCGCACTCGTCAGCGGGGCGGTGGCCCGCGTCGAGGCGTTGGAACGGGCACTGGCCGACGCCGTCGAGCAGATCGCCGACCTTTGTGTTCGTGTCGTGGTGCTGGAGTCGGGCGGTGGCGGGCGGGGCCGTTGACTCGCCGTACCGGGCGGCCCGGGCGGCATGGGCGGCCCGGGGTGTGCGTTCAGATTTTCTCTTCGAGGTTCAAGGTGGGCCCCGCCCCTCTGAGCTGGCCGAACATCGCCGCCCGACCCGCCGTCGGGCGAGCAGCCGACGCCCGCGCGAGGCGCAGGCAGACGGCCAGACCCGGGCGCGAGCGGGAGCTGACTTGGGGCCGCCGGAGCCAAGTTGTGGGCGTTGAAGCCCTCGCGCTTCGCACAGCAAGTTGTCGCCTACGACCGTCCTACGGCCGGATCGCAGGCAAGGGCCGACCAGGGGGCCGACCCTTCGCGTCCATCGTCGGCTCATCGAGGGCAGTGGCCGACGTTGCCGTCGGCGGGGAGCGCGAAGCTCCTGGTGCCCCGCCATCGGCCGATCCCTCCCCGCCCGGCCCGGAACATGCGCTCGGCCGTTCGTCGCGGTCGGCTTCAGGCGCGACCCGCAGACGCGCGGCGGGCCTTGAGCCACGACCGACTCTGGATCCGTCGACGGCTGGTGACCGCGCTGACCAGAACCTGGCTCCCGGCGTGGCAAGCCGTCCGGGCGGACGCGCCGATGTAGCAGGACCAAGTGCCTGCCCCGTTCGTTGGCCCGGTGTATGGCCCCTGCCCGTACCCGACCACACCCCCAGGCAGACCATCGGCCCAAGATCCCGCCGGCATCCGCGAGGGCCGGCGCGCACACGTTCGGAGATCGGCTGTGGGGTGAAGCCCGGTGTCGGCGCGGGGTAGCCTCCGTATGCTGGCCTCTGTAGCTGCATCCCATCCCGTGGAGGTCCCGATGAGCACACCCGACGCGGAGTACTCCGGCTACCCACCGCTTCGGCCCCGCGTTTCGGTCGAGGAACTGCTGGCCGCGAAGAACACCCAGCCGATCCGGTCCCTGGACGACCTCGCCGCCGACACCTTCGAGTCGGACGAGGAACTGGAGGAGTTTTTGGCCTTCACTTACGCCGAGCGTCACCGCGAAGTCGCCTGAGTCGCCGCCGTGCAACCCGTCATCCTCGACACCGACGTCGCCTCGCTGTCCCACAAGCGCAAGCTCACCGGCCCGCTCGCCACCAGGCTGATCGGCCGCAAGCCGCTGATCACCTTCGTGACCTTCGGCGAACTGACCAAGTGGACCGAGATCCGTCACTGGGGCACCCGCAGCCGCCAGGAACTCGCCGACTGGCTCTCCGGCATCCCGATCCTGCCCGGCGACGAAGCCGTGGCCGCAACCTGGGGCCGCCTGTCAGCCGCAGGCATCCAGCGCGGACGACCACGCCCGATCAACGACATGTGGATCGCGGCCTGTGCCCTCACCTACGACCTGCCGCTGGCCACGCTCAACCTCAAGGACTACGAGGACTTCCGAACGCACCACGGTCTGCGCATCCTCGGCACGGAGTAGCCGCCGGCGCAGCCGGACCGGGCTCCCGGACGAGGCAGCGGCCGTGACCAGGCTGACCAGAAACGGGCTATCGGCGCGTCGCCTCCGACGGGGAGCGAAGCCGGCCCTTCCAGGCGGCGAATCCGTCCCGGCCCCGCACTGCCGGACCGGCGGACGGCCGAGCCGCCGCGAGGCCCCAGCCCTGCCTGAGGGGGCAAGACCCTTGACGGCAGTAGTGACGGCAACAACCACGAACAACCCCGGCCGAACCCGCCCCTCAGCGGACTGCCGGGTATCACTTGACCTGCGAAAATGCAGGTTGGGCGGGGTTGCGTAGCACACGTACTATGTGCTGGCGGGCGCTACGCCGGTTCTCGTTCACAATTGCGGTCCGAACGCAGATGCGCTGGCGGCCTCATCTGGCGAGGCGATTGTCCATCTCGATCGCCCCAATGGGCATGCCTTGATTACCATCCGCTCTGGAGATGAGGTCTTGAGCACTCATCAGTTCGGCGGAGTTGATCTTCCGACGAACGGTGTCGCCACATTCGATCCGGCAACGCTCTCCCCGACAACGATCAACGTGAGGATTCCGCTGCCGAATACGGAAGGCTCCATGGCGTACGCCGAAGTCATGATGTCTAAGACTGCGAGAGGCGCCTATCCGGCGTACAACCTGGAAAGTCAGAGTTGCGTCACATATTGCGCTCAGGTCCTTCGAGCGGGCGGCGTTTCCGGCATACCGTTGGACACGTTCAGTGTCACGAGATGGTTGATTCGAAGGCACGGTTAGGGTGGTCGAGGTGGATTTGCGTAACTTGCAGAAAGGGGAGTGACCTCTAACGTGTCGATGCCAGAAGGGTGGGAGTGGCTCGAAGAGGTGCCTGATGAGTGGCATCCGCCGGAGGAACTGCGAGGACCCTCGAACGCTGCCGAGATCAACCTCGCCATTCAGATCCTGTCGTGCGACGCCGTCAGTCTGGAGATCCGAGCCCTCGTGGGGAGATTCATCACCGAGCAGTCGCAGTTCACATCTTGGTTCCTTCGCGAAGTGAAGGGTGCCGGACGCGACCTTCGGGAGGTCGCATTGATCTCGCAGTCGTCTCTAAAGCAAACCCGTTTGGTGTTCGAGGCTTGGAAGGCCCTCCAGGAATCTCTGAGCGCCAAGGGGCGGGATGAGGACCTTTTTCCGGTGATTGCGGCCAAGAAAGATGCTCTTGCTGGAGCTCTGACGGACGCTGCTGATGCCCTCGCGGAGGCGCAGCGACCCTGATGTCAATCCGAATTACGTGGGAGTGGGTCGCGATCCGCTTTCATGAGGAAGGCATCCTGCTTTCTTCACTTGCCTGAAGTCGATAGCCCGCTCGCCCCCGGCGCAAATGCACCGGGGGCGAGCGGGCTTCTGACGGCAACGCTGACGGCAACGTCAGCGGACGATGGCTGCGACGGGCGGGTTCTCGGGACTGTTATCAGTCGGGCTGAGCACGTGGTCGAGGGTGTCGATGGCCTGGCGTTGGAGGCGGAGCCGTACGTGGGCATAGACGCCGATGTGAGCGTGTTCCAGCAGCTCCTTGATCACGACGAGGTCGACACCTTGCTCCATAAGCAGGGTGGCGGTCGAGTGGCGGAGGTCGTGGAAGCGGATGCGGCGGAGCCGGGCCCGGTTGAGGAAGCTGCGGAAGCGACGGGTGAGGTTGGCAGGGTCGAGCGGTCCGCCGGTCGGAGTGGTGAACACGAGTCCGGTGTCCTGCCAGGCTGACTCAGCGGTCTCTCGCTCCTGGTCCTGCCGTGCGCGTGCTGCCGTAGACACGGACGCGTTTGCTGGTGCCGTCAGCGGCATAGATGATCGAGACTGCCGACGAGTTCGTACGGCTGCGCAACAGTTCAGATCCACAGGAATGCCGCAGGGCGGCAGTTGAGGAAGCGCCTGCGCAGGTATGGGTGGAGGTCGTCGATCGATATCCGGAAGAACGGGTGGCAGTTGTTCAGAACAAGACGGTGCCGTTGGCTGTTCTGGAAATACTGATCGACGACCCTGATGCTCGCGTCCGTTTCATGGTGGCCATGAAGCGGAAACTGTCACCGGACCTTCTCGAGCGCCTCGCTCGTGATGTGGATGAATCGATCAGAATTAGGGTCGCGCAGCACAGGAATACGTCGAGGGAGACATTGGAATCCCTTCGGAAAGACTCCTGGAGCGAGGTTCGCGCAGCTGTGGACGACCGACTGGGCGGCACCGGAAGTGATCTCTTTTGAGGGGAGTCGATCGGCCTGAAGAGCCCCACAGAGTTGTGTTTCGGTGGGGCTCTTCAACGGTTTGACGGCAACATCAGTGGACGGCTGCTGTGACGGGTGGGTCGCCGGTCAAGCCGAGAGAGTATGGCCGAGGATGTTGATTGCTCTTCCTGCCTCACGGGCCGCAGCATGCGCACTAGCTGAGCGTGTCGATCCACTTGTCGCCGTGCGGGGGAGCGAAAAAGTATCCGCCGCCTGTGGTCAGCAAGTACTTTGCCAGGGGTTCCCCTTCCAGGCGTTTCTGGGCCGCTTCGAATCCTTGGGCCAGGTCCCGCTGGAAACAGGAGAAGATGATTCCCGTGTCGCCGTTGCCCCGGTCGTAGCTGTAACTGCGCCGCACGATCGGTGGGGGAGTGCGGCGGTCGGGGGCTGCGAGGCGTACGTGGGAATCAAGCGGGGTGAGCCTGCCGGTCGGATCGGCCGCGAAGTTGGGCTGCTCGTCGGCCGGTGTGCCGTCGAGCCATCCTCCGTCGCGGCGGCGGCCGATGATCCGTTCCTGTTCTCGTACCGAGTCCTTGTCCCACAGGTCGGTCGCGAACCGGACGATGCGTACAACCTGATAGCTGCCGCCCACGGCCCACTGAGGTTCGCCCTGATCGGCAGAAGTGAGTGCGCGGTCGAGGCTTTCCCGCTCGGTGCCCGGATTGCCGAAGCCCTCGGTGAAGTGGAACGGGTTACGGGACAGGCCCCTGCCGTCCTCGACCCGGTTGGCGGGACGGGAGCCGTTGATGTGCCACCGAACTGTCCAGCGCGGGGAGGCGGCGTTCCTGATGCGCTCAACGGTCTTCCGTATCGCCGCGGCCTTGTCGCTCGCGACGTGGGCAAGAACGTCTCCGTGCGACAGGGTGGGATCGAGAAGGTCGCCGGTGAAGTGCGGCATCTCCTTCAGTTGGCGAGGAATCGACTTCTCGGATCCGAAAAGTGTCGCCCCGAGGGCGAACCCCACGGACGTGTCCGGATCGGCGGCGGTGCGAACCCGTTTCACCAGTTCTCTCAGCGCACCATGCGACCGCCCGACGTCGAGCGATATCAACGCCACGTATTTTTCCGGCAGAAGTCCACGCAACTGGACCGGAACATCGGCGGAGTCGTCAGAACCGGCACCGTCTCCTGCGATGCCTCCGCCGGTCAGACCGTAAGCAGCCGCGCCCCCACCTGCTAAAGCAACCGCCACGCCCGAAGCCATCAAGTTCCTGCGTCGTATCACTTCGACCTCGCTCGCTTCGATCTGGCTGATGCCTCATCAACTTCACATCCTTTCAATCAAAGTGCGTCCGCGACAGTTGTGCCCCGAGCCCGAGTCCAGGGCTTCTCGTGGGGCCGCTCAGGCGTGTCTGTCAGACCCGTCTGTCAGGCTCGGGGCATGGAGATGACCGTGCAGCTGACGATCGACTGTGCCGATCCGCAGAGGATGGTGGCGTTCTGGAGCGAGGCTCTGGGGTACGTGCCCGAGCCTCCGCCGGCCGGGCATGCCACGTGGCGGGCGTACTGGGCGGCCATGGGGGTGCCCGAGGAGGAGTTGCCCGCGGGCGCGGGTGACATACCGGAGTCGATCATCGATCCTGCGGGACGGGGGCCGCGGGTGTGGTTCCAGCAGGTTCCGGAACCCAAGACCGCCAAGAACCGCATCCACTTCGACCTGAAGGTCGGCGGTGGGCGCGACGTCCCGTTGGAGGTCCGCACGCAGCGGGTCACCGCCACGGTGGAGAGGCTGGTCAAGGCCGGGGCCACCGTGGTTCGGATCGCGGACGAGCCGGACATGGGACAGTACGCCGTCCTGCTCCAGGACCCGGAGGGCAACGAGTTCGACGTCGTCTAGACCGCGCTGTGGGGGAGGTGCCCTCGGCCTCGCTCTCGCCTTCTGGCCTGAGAGGATTACGTGCGTGGAACAAGTACATGCGGCGGTTTCCTCGTCGGCGCGGAGTGGGCCCCTTCTCGTCGTTGCGGCAGCAGTCGTCCAGGACGGGCGGCTCCTGGTGGTGAGCAAGAAGGCGGCCCCCGAGATCTTCTACCTCCCGGGCGGAAAGCCCGACGCCGGTGAAGGGGCGCGGGAAACCTTGATACGGGAATTCGAGGAGGAGCTCGGCGTCCAGCCCCTGGATCCGCAGTTCCTCGCGGATGTCGAGGCCGTCGCGGCTCTGGAAGGGGTCCCCATGCGGATGACCGTCTTCCGGGCGCGCCTCGGTGGGACGCCGTTCCCTGCCGCGGAGCTGGCACGGATGCGTTGGGTGTCCGGGCACGAGGAGGGCCTTCAGCTGGCTCCGGCCGTGCGGGATCACGTGCTCCCGCTCCTGCGGCAACGGGGTGTGCTCGCGGGGTAGGCCCGTTGGTCTGCGGAAATGCTTGGCGCGGAGAGTCGGGTGGGGGTGGGGGTGGGGGAGGGGCTGGGGGGCCGGGGAGCGGGTCAAGTGGGCGGCGGTTCACGAGCGACGACACCGATCCGAACCCGCCGCTCCGGCTCGACGGCCGGTAACCGGTGGTTCCGGAGCGGTTTCGGGCGCGGACGAGGCTGCGGGCGGGCCTGTTCGGCCTGCCGGATGGGACGATTTCCCGGCGGGTCGCCCGCAGCGTCGCGGGTCAGTGGGCCTGGTCGTGCCGGGCGAAGACCTCGCGGAGGGTGAGCAGGTCGGCTTCCTTCTGCTCCTCGTCCTCGTACCGGAAGTCCTTGTCCCGGGCCGCCACGATGGCCTCCGGGGTGAAGTCCTGGCCGAAGAGGTAGGAGCCCAGGCAGTAGTTGAAGCCGGAGTCGGCGAACAGGTTCGCGCCCTCGCTCTCGCAGTACTCCGTCAAGCCGTCGGCCACGTGCCAGCGGGTGCCGTCGTACCAGAAGACACCGCCCGCGTAGTGGATCGTCCGGCCCGTCCCGGGGTCCGTGAGGTTCAGCGACTCGTAGTTCTCGGGCTGGTCGCGGACCAGGGCGACGAGGGACTCGGGGGCGCCCTTGTAGAAGGACTCCTGGAGGTCGTAGTCCTCCTCGGCGTACAGGTTCAGATCCGACTCGTGGTCGAACGTCAGCAGCAGCGCGCGGCCGTCCTCCGCGAAGTACCAGACGGCGGACTGGCCGCCGCGGTCGTTCCAGGCCAGGCGGTCTGCGCCGGGCACCGTCACCGGTGCGACCTCGGCGAGCTCGTTCATGACGGCCGCGCGGCGGCGCACTTCCGGGAGGGGCGTCGCTGCCAGGGCGTTCCACGTTGTTGCATTGTTCATTCCCGCAGGGTAGCCACCGCCTGTGACAAGGCCCTCGTCAACCGCTCGGCACTCCCTTCGCCCGGAGAAGAGGGATCGCCCGGAGGAGCGGGGCGGGGCAATTGGATCGCGGGAGGCGGTCACCCGCTGGCACGCTTTCCTCATGGACCACGCGGAAGTGCTGCTCATCGGAGGACGGGCCGGTGTCGGCAAGACGACGGTGGGGTGGGAGGTCTCGGCGCTGCTGCGTGCCGCGGAGGTCTCTCACGCGATCATCGAGGGCGACTTCATGGGGCAGGTGCATCCGGCGCCGGAGGGAGATCCGCACCGCGCGGAGATCACCGAGAGCAATCTGACCGCCGTGTGGGCGAACTACGCCCGGCGCGGCTACCGACGTCTGATCTACACGAACACCGTGAGCGTGCTGCCCGAGACGGCGGGCATGTTCGAGCGTGCCATGGGGGCCGGGGTCGGGGTCGTACGAGTCCTGCTCACCGCCTCCGACGTCACCGCCCGCGAGCGGCTGACGGGTCGGGAACTCGGTTCGGAGCTGGAGCAGGAGCTGGAGGGCAGTGCCCGCAAGGCGCGGCTCCTGGACCGGCATGCCCCGGCGGGGACGGTGCGGGTGGTGACGGACGGGCGGTCCGTCGTGGAGATCGCGCGAGAGGTGGTGGCCGCCACCGGCTGGGTCGGGCCGGACATCGCCCGCAGAAGGTCGTGACGGTGTCGGCAGGGTGGCCTTCGTGACGGTGCCGGCGGGGCGGTCTTCGTGACGGTGCCGGTGGGGTGGTCTTTGTACGGGTACGGCCCCCGGTGCGCGTCCGAGCCTCGGGAGTCGAGCTTCGGGACTCGGGAGTCGGGGTTCGAAGTTCGGGGTTCGAGGCTCGGGGAGGGGTGTTCACTCGTTCGGGGGTACGGGGAGGGGGTCGGCGCCGGGGCTTGAGCTTCGGGATTCGGGAGCCGAAATTCGAGAGCCGGGATTCGAGCTGTGGTGTTCACGCGGTTGGTTTTACTGGGGGGTTGGGGAAACCCCCCTCCCCTCCCATACCCGTATCGGCCAGCAAGTATGACTAATCGTGACCGAGTTGCGGCGCAGAGTCGCGACTGTCTACCGTGCCAAAGGAACGACCCCGGACGCGGTGTTAGAGCACCGGCCGGGGCCTGACCCCAAGATCGAAACCGAGAGAAAGCGATCCCGTGGCTGTCTCAGACTTTAGCTCCGCCCCGTGCGCGCCCGCATCCTCGCGCGCCCCCCGGAAGGCCCGTCCGGGGTACGGGAAGCGTTCCGTTCCGGTGCAACGCCCGCCGCTCGAAAGCGATTTCGCCTTCCTTCCCGAGCGCGAGCGGCACATCGCCGGCTTCATCGACGCGTTGCCCGAAGGCGCGGTGATGGACATCAAGTCCCTGGCCAAGGTCCTGCCCCTGTACGGCCAGATGGCCGTCAGCAGCGCGTTACGCGCCCTCGGCGTGGCCGGCCACCTGCGGCGTGTCCGGGAGCGGAGTGGCAAGGCCGACCAAGGAGGCCCGGTCCGTTGGGTCACCCGGACCTACTGGTCACGCATCGCCCGCGACAACGAGTGGTGGAACGCCTTCCTCAACGACGAAACCGAGCCCGCCCCCGAGCCCGAGCCTGTACCCGTTCCCGAGTCCGCGCCCGTGTCGGCGTCGGTTCCGCAGCAGCGCACCGAAGAGCCGCAGCCGGTACGGGAGTTGGAGCCGGAACTCCGGCCCCAGCCGGAACCCCGGCCCCAGCCGGAGCCGGAGCCGGGGCCGGAAGCGGGGAGCGAGGAGCAGCGGCCTTCGAAGGCATACGTGGCCCTGGCCCGGTTGGGTCGGGCCGATTCCCGGTTGGCGCTCTCGGCGGCGGACTGCGCGGAGCTGGAGCCGTTGGCGGCCGAGTGGTTCGAACGGGGCGTGGGCGCCGAGTACCTGACGAGCGCCCTGGCCGCCGGACTCCCCGATGCCATCGGCTCACCCTTCGGCTTCGTACGCCGCCGGCTGCGCGACAAACTCCCGCCCCGCATGCCCGCCCCCACCACCAGTCGGCCCGCATCGGAGGCCCCGGTGCGCCGCAGGATGGTCGAGTGCACCGAATGCCGCGCCCCCGGCCGCCCCGAAGCGTTCCGCGACGGCCTGTGCAAGACCTGCCGCCAGTCCGGTCCCGACTTCGGCCCCGGCCCCGACCCCGTTTTCTGACCGTCACCGACCCGCCGCCCCTTCCCCTCTGCGTGGCGTGGTCCGTGCGGTGTCGGACACCGAACGGATGAAGGCGATCGTGCGTGAACGCAAGCCTTCGCGGCGTGCCTCGATGCTTTCGCCGACCGGAAGACCGAAACCTTGGCGGATCGGCTTGGCGTTCACCTTGACCGCGCAGTCGAGATCGGTGCACAGAAGAAGACCCGCCGCATTCAGGCGTTCGCGTTTGTCGCGCGACGGGCGGCGAGCGGTGAACAACGAAACCTCGTTGAACCGGCGGCTGGACCGGCACAGGTCGCACATCACCGCCCGCGAGGCGAGGGCGGCCTCGTTCGGTGCCTGCCGCAGCAGCATTCCCAACGCCTGGCCGTCGGCCTCGGTGACGAGGTAGGCGCGCTTCGGGGTGCGCAGATCCCGCCACCCCAGGTAGTCGATGCGGTCCCACCGGACCTCGTCGAACCAGGCCGGCAGCCGGAGCCTTTTTTCGGAGGGTTCCGGGTTCACGATCGCGTTGCGAACTTCTTCCCTGGTCATGGGGCGCATGGCTTCTCCTGAGGAGCTGGGCACGGTTGCGGCCGTGCACAGAAGGGAGGGGAGGGGAGGGGAGGGGACTGAAGGAATGCGTGGGTGGTGGAGGCGTCGGCGTTCTGACGCACGACGCCGGAAGGCAACGGGTCAGAGCGCGCGCAGCGCCCGATGGGCGATGCTGGTGTCCCGCAGCGGTTTGAGTGCCAGACGCACCAGTGCCAGGGCGTTGTCGTCCCCGGCGATGCGGTTGGCGCTGAGCTCGCCGCAGGCCAGGCACTGGTGGATGATCAGCCATTCGCCGTCGGGCCGTACCGACATGCTCAGGGCTTCCATCCGGCCGTGGCAGTCGGCGGCCCGGTCGCCGGGGATGCGCCGGTCGACATGCAGGCTGTCGAGGCAGTTCGGGCAGTGATTGCGGTGGGTGGTGCCGGGCGCGTCCAGGGACACGTCCAGCCGGCAGCCCACGCACCGGAAGTCGTGTCCCCGGTGGCCGCCCCGGCCGTGCAGGACGTCCTTGTGCCGTTGCGGCCTGCGTGTTCCCTGCATGCGTCCGCGGGGGTTCTTGCGTCGTGGCATGGTCAGCTCCCTGTTTCCTCGGAGCGGTTCACAGGGTGCCGAACGCTTCGAGCGGGAACGGTGGTTGTGCCAGCGGACGCACCGCCATGCGCATCAGGATGAGCTGGTTGTCGTCCGCGCAGACGGGGTTGGAGGTCAGCTCGTCGCAGCGCACGCAGCGGTGGACGACCATCCAGTCGCCGGTACGCAGCACGGCTATGGAGATCGGCGACATCCGGCCGTGGCAGTCACTGGGACCACCCTCGACGTGGTCGAGGACGTGCTGGGAGTGCAGGCACGACGGACAGTGATTGCGCCGTGTGCCGTCACCGGCGAAGGCGGACACCGTCAGGCCGCACCACGCGCACGTGAAGGTGTCGATTTTGAGGGTGTTGTGCGGGGTGGTGCTCGACGAAGGCTTGTTGCGGGTGGACACCCGGGGTGCTCCTTGCTGAGAGGGTTCTGATGACAGCAAGAGCAGGCCGAGCGGCCTCGACGAAAAGGCGACCAGCTTCACATGCCCGGATCGCGCGCTCGGACGGACCGGTAGGGAGTGAAGGCTGAGTCAGGGCACCGGAGACTCGTGTCCGGCCGCCGTCCAGCGGGACGGCTTCAACGGACGAACGGACGTTACGCGGTGCAGCGAGGCGCGCTCAGCGCGGGCCGGGTCATAAAATCTCTTTTCCAGGGCACACAGCCCAGAGCAAGCCGAAAGAACTCCGCCAGGCTAACCACCGCTCCGCAGCGGCGCCAATGAATTAATTCGGACCTTCCTCCAGCCGTTGTGAGCAGCGAAGAGCATCTCTGGGCCGCGACGCCCCCTCTGGGCGGCCCGGCTCAAGCCCCGGTCGACGGCTGTCGCTCCACCTCGGCGAGGGCGGGGCCGTCGATCCGGCCCGCGCCCGCGCCCTCCACCATCCGTAGGTGGTCAGTCAGGAAGCCTTGACGGATTCCACGAACGGCGTCCACGCGGACGCGTTCACGACCAGCACCGGCCCCTCGGCGCGCTTGGAGTCGCGGACGGGGACGATGCCGGGGTGGCCGTCCGCGACTTCGAGGCATTCGCCGCCGCTGCCGTTGCTGTAACTGCTCTTGCGCCAAGTAGCCAGGTGGAGATCAAGACCGATGCTGGCCATTCCGGTACTCCTCAGCCGCCTTCTCGATCAGGTCGAGGGACACCTCCGGCGGCGAGGCGGCGGCCCTCAACCGATCGTATGCCTTGCGGTACTGCTTCACGAGGGCCGGATCGTCGATGGTCTGGCCGTGGTACGGGCCTTCGGAGTAGAGCAGTGGTGGTTCGTCGTCGAACTCCATGAAGAAGAGCGGCAGCTCGGTGAAGGCTCGGGTGGGGCCGTTCCACGGGAGGATTTGCGTAACGATGCGGCCGCGCCGTGCCAGGGTGGCGATGTGCTCCAGTTGTTCGGCCATCTCCTCGGGTGAAAGAAGAGGGGGATGCCACAGCAAGGACTCGTGCAGGACCGCCCAGTACTCGGGCTTCCCGGGGTTGTCGAAAAGCCGGGCCCGCTCCAGCCGGGCGGTGATTTTGGCCTCGATGTCCTCGGAAGCTTCCAGAGGGTGCGTGGAGCGGATGACGGCATGTGCGTACGACCTCGTCTGAAGCAGCCCTGGGACCAAGGTGTTGGACCAATGGTCGATGGTTCGAGCCCGGGTCTCCGCCTCCACCACCGGGGCGAAGGACGGGGCATGGGCGCCTCGCTTGGCCTTTCGTACGTCGTCGCAGCCGCGCGCGAAATAGCCGTCCGTGGCGAACACCTGATCCGCGTGGTGGGCCAGGTCCAGCGGCATGCTGCGGTTGCCGCGTTCGATCTCGCTGAGAAGCGTGATGCCGTAGAAGCTGCCCTCCGCCAACTCCTCCAGGGTCAGTCCGGCTTTCTCCCGTTGGTAGCGGAGTTCCTTGCCGTAGAACTGGGGCACGCCCGCCGAGCCGTCGATCTCCTTGCGCTTAGCCACTTTTGACCACCTTTCGCGCTGTGCGCCGTGGAGCGGGAAACCCTTTCAAGGTAGAGGTCCGTGCGGCAGCGTGTGAGGGGTTCGTCACAGTGTGCAACGAAAGGTGTGCGGCTCCTCATGAACGACAAGCCCGACGGCAGGCATGACGGCGCGTCCGCGTCGGACGGCGCATCCCTGCACGACATTCCCGCCCACGATGTCGGCGCGGCCATCGACGCGTTGCGGGACGCGCTCGCCGCGCACGGCATCACGCTGCCGTCGCTCGGGGCCGATCCGCTGACCTTCGCCGGGTGGACGACCCGGCCGCCGTTGATCGCGCTCGGCAACTGCAACGCGGGCACCGCGCACCGGCTGGCCGAGGTGCTGCGTTCGGCGGCCGGGGGATGAGCCCGTTGCCGGTCGCGCTGGACCTGATCGCCGTGCCGAAGGCCGTACCGGAAGTGCGGCGGACGCTGCGGGAGCGGTGCGGAGGTGCGGGTTCGCCCGAACTGCTGCTCTGCGTCAGTGAGTTGCTGACCAATGTGATCGTGCACCTCGGGGAGGGGACGCCGGTGACGCTCCGGGTCAGCGGTACGTGCACGGGCCGGGTCCGCGTCGAGCTGAGCGATCCCCGGCCGGGGGTCTGGCCGGTGATACGGAGCGCGGCGGGCGGTGACGAGTCGGGGCGGGGGCTGGCGCTCGTGGACGCGCTGGCGTTGCGGTGGGGCGTCGAGCAGGGGCCGCGCGGCAAGACGGTCTGGTGCGAACTGCGGGCCCCCGGTCCGTCCTCCGGCGAAGGACGGACCGGGGCGGGAGGTCAGCGCAGGGTGAGCGAGGTCTCGGAGCCGACGCGGGTCAGCTTCTCCGGGTTGCGCACGTAGTAGAGGCCGGTGATGTGGGCGCCCTCGATCCGGAACGCCACGACGCCGTCGATCTCGCCGTCCAGGCGCAGCAGGAACGCCGGGCTGCCGTTGGCCAGGGTGGGGTCGATGGTGATCGTCTCGGTGGTCTTCCGGGTGCCGCCGACGAGGTAGCGGGCCACCTTGTCCGCGCCGATGATCGGCCGCCGGGACGCCTGCTTGACGCCGCCGCCGTCGCCGAGGAGGACGACATCGGGGGCGAGCACGTCCAGGAGGCCCTGGAGGTCCCCGGTCTCCAGGGCGCGCCGGAAGGAGTCCACCGCCGCCCGGGACACGCTCGCCGAGACCGCCGCGCGGGGGCGGCGGGCGTCGACGTGGCGGCGGGCGCGGTGGGCGATCTGGCGGACGGCCGCCGGGCTCTTGTCGACGGCGGCGGCGATCTCGTCGTAGTCGACGGCGAAGACCTCCCGCAGTACGAAGACGGCGCGTTCCGTCGGCGACAGGGTTTCCAGGACGAGCATCAGGGCCATCGACACGCTCTCGGCGAGTTCGACGTCCTCGGCCACGTCCGGGGCGGTGAGCACCGGTTCGGGGAGCCAGGGGCCGACGTACGCCTCCTTGCGGCGCGACAGCGTGCGCAGCCGGTTGAGGGCCTGGCGGGTGGTGATCCGTACCAGGTAGGCGCGGTGGTCGCGGACCTGTTCCAGGTCGACCTCGACCCACCGCAGCCAGGTCTCCTGGAGGACGTCCTCCGCGTCGGCCGCCGAGCCGAGCATCTCGTAGGCGACGGTGAAGAGGAGGTTGCGGTGGGCGACGAATGCCTCGGTCGCCGGGTCGGTGGTGGCGATCTCGTCGTGGTCGCCGCGGTCGTCGTTCACGTCTTGTGGCCTCTCTGCAACTCTGCGACTCTCTCGGCCGGCGGGTTTTCGGTTCTTACGCCGTACGCCCGGCGGTGGCCGGTGCCTCGTCGCGTGCGGGGCGCGGACCGTTCCGGTGTGCCTTGTGCGTCTTGTGTGCCTTGTCTGCCTCGTTCGTCAACTGCTTGACGGTGGACTTGCAGACGAACTCCTTGAGCTTCGCACCGGGGCCACCCGCCAGGAGGAGCGGGATCGCGCGGTCGCTCTTGGTGGCGAACTGGAAGATCCCGGCCCGGCGGCCCAGGCTGAGGCACTGTCCGGCGAAGAACAGCCTGAGGGGGTCGGGGCGTTCGCCCGCGATCCGGCTGAGCACCGTGCGGGCGGCGCGCGAGCCCAGCTGGCCCGCGGCCTGGCAGCTCATCCGGAACGGCATGCCGGCCGGTGCCGCCGCGTCCCCGGCCGCGATGATCCGTACGTCGCCGACGCTGGTCAGCGTCTCGTCCGTGAGCAGGCGGCCCACGGCGTCGGTGCGCAGTCCGCTGCGGGCGGCCAGGTCCGGCACGCCGAAGCCGGTGGCCCAGACGGTGACCCGGCTGGGGAGTTCGCGGCCGTCGTCGAGCCGTACGGCGTCGGCGGTGACGGCCGCGACCCGCGCGCCGGGGCCCGCGACCACGGTCACGCCGAGGCCGGCGAGGGTCCGGGCGACCGAGCGGCGGCCCCGGGGGTGCAGGTACGGGCCGAGCTCCTCGCCGCAGACCAGGGTCACGGACCGGCCCTCCTCGGCCAGTTCGGCGACGGTCTCGATGCCGGTCGGGCCGGAGCCGACCACGGTCACCGGGGCCGTCGCGGGCGCGGCGGCGAGGACCGGCCGCAGCCGCCGGGCCTCCTCCAGGGTGGCGATCGGGTGGGCGAACTCCGCCGCGCCGGGCACGTCCGGTTCGGCGCTGCCGCTGCCCACCGCGTAGATCAGGTAGTCGTAGCCGACCGTGTCGCCGCCCGCCAGTTCCAGCCGGCGCCCGGCCGCGTCGATCGTGGTGACGCTGTCGACCACCAGCCGGACGTTTCCGGCCAGGACCTCCCCGTAGCCGACGACCGCGTCGTCGTTCCCGCCGGCCAGCTGGTGCAGGCGGATGCGCTCGACGAACTCGGGGCGAGGGTTGACCATCGTCACGGTCACGTCGCCGTGGTGGGCCAGCCGGTTGGCGGCGGTGACGCCCGCGTAACCCCCGCCGATGACGACCACGTCGGTGTTCTTGTTCATGGTGTCCACGTCTCCGTCCGTTCCGTCTGTTCCATCGGTTCCGGCAGTTCCGTCGGTTCCGTCGGTCGCTTTCGGCATCAAGACACCGGGTGGGTGACGGTTGTGACGGGAAGTGAGGCAGGTCACTCCTGTCGCCGTGACGGCCGCGTACACGAGTTGCGAAGGACCTCTGGACCCGCTGCCCGGACCGGGTGGGGCAGGGGTTCCGCATGAACAGCCACACGGTCCCTGTCAAGCTCATCGGCAGCAACGGGAATGTCCTGCGGGAGCTGCCGCCGGGAGGCGGCATAGTGGGCTTCGACTGGTCGGCGGTGTGGGCGATCCGCCTCTGCTGACGGACCGTGCGGCCTGACACGGACGGTTCCGTCGCGCAGTCGCCGATCCGGTGCGCAGGCATCGGTCGGCGGACGCCCGGCCAGTGGGGCCCGTCGGTGCGGGACCGGTGGGTCCGGGGCGGGCGGTGCGAGCCCGCCCCGGACCCGTACCGCCCACCTCGGCGGATGCCCGTGCCGTCTACCTCGGGGGCAGGGGCGGGCGTCGGCGGTCCGGGACGTTGTCGTACGTCGGCGGGGTCGCCGCCGGTTGCGCGGCCAGCAGGTCCAGGGCCAGTTGTACGGCGTCGTCGAGCACCGCGTACCGGCCCTCGGCCCAGTCGAGGGGGGTGCGCAGGGCCTCCAGGTCCGGTTCGACGCCGTGGTTCTCGACCGACCAGCCGTACGTGTCGAACCAGGCGGCGTTCATCGGCACGGTGATCACCGTGCCGTCCACCAGCCGGTGCCGGCCGGTCATGCCGACCACGCCGCCCCAGGTCCGCTGACCCACCACCGGGCCCAGCTTCAGCAGCCGGAACGCGGCGGTGATCATGTCGCCGTCGGAGGCCGTCGCCTCGTCGGCCAGGGCGACCACCGGGCCCCGGGGGGCGTTGGAGGCGTAACTGATGGGCTGGGCGTTGCGGGTCAGGTCCCAGCCGAGGATCGTACGGGTCAGCTTCTCCACCACCAGCTCGCTGATGTTGCCGCCCGCGTTGCCGCGCACGTCGACGATCAGGGCCGGGCGGGACACCTCCAGGCGCAGGTCCCGGTTGAACTGGGCCCAGCCGGAGCCGCCCATGTCCGGGATGTGCAGGTAGCCGCACTTGCCGCCGCTCAACTCCCGTACGACCTCGCGGCGTTTGGCCACCCAGTCCTGGTAGCGCAGGGGGCGTTCGTCGACCAGCGGGACGACGGCGACGCGGCGGGAGCGGCCTCCCTCGGCGGCCCGGAAGGTGAGTTCGACCGTGGTGCCGCCCGCCGCGGACAGCAGCGGGTAGGGGCCCGCGACGGGGTCCACCGGGCGGCCGTCGACGTGGGTGAGGACGGCGCCCTCCCGGATGCCCGTACCGGCCAGCGGGGAGCGGGCCTTGGAGTCGGAGGAGTCGCCGGGCAGGATGCGGCGGACCGTCCAGTCGCCGTCCCGGCACACCAGGTTCGCGCCGAGCAGGCCGATCGCCCGCTGGTAGTGCGGCGGGCCCTCGTTGCGGCGGGCCGGGGACACGTACGCGTGCGAGGTGCCCAGTTCGCCCAGGACCTCGCGCAGCAGATCGGCGAACTCGTCGGGGGAGGCGACCCGTTCGAGGAGCGGGCGGTACTGGTCGAGCACGGCGTCCCAGTCGATGCCGCACATGTCCGGTTCCCAGAAGTACGCGCGGATGATGCGGCCGGCCTCCGCGTACGCCTGCCGCCACTCCGCGGGCGGCTCGACCTCGTGCAGGATGCGGCGCAGGTCCAGGTAGACCGTCGAGTCGCCGTCGGCGATCTCGGTCGCGGGCACGGCGCGCAGTTCGCCCTCGTCCATGACGACCAGCCGGGTGGCGTCGCCGCTGACCGCGAACCAGTCGAGGTGGGCGACGAGTTCGGTCCTGCGGGCCTTGGAGATGTTGAAGTGTTCGAGGGTGGGGCGGCCCGACATGTCCGCCGGGTTGGCGAAGGTCTCGCCGAGCGCGCCCGAGATCGGCCAGCGCAGCCAGACCAGCCCGCCGCCGCTCACCGGGCACAGGGCCGAGTACTTCGACGCGGAGACCGGGAACGGCGTCACCCGGTTCTCCAGGCCCTCGAACTCGACGGTGACCGTGGACGGGCCCTCGCCGGTGACGGCCTCCGGGGGTTCGTCGACCGGGTCGAGACCGCCCGCCGCCGGGCGGCCCTCGGGGGACAGGGCGAACGGGGAGGGGGTCGCCGAGGAGAGCGGCACCAGGTAGGGGCGGCAGCCCAGCGGGAAGGACAGGTCGCCGGTGTGGACGTCGTAGACCGGGTCGAAGCCGCGCCAGGAGAGGAAGGCGAGGTAGCGGCCGTCGCCCGTGAAGACGGGGTTCTCGTCCTCGAAGCGGCCGTTGGTGACGTCGACGATGACGGGGGCGCCGGTGCCCAGGATGCGGGCCAGTTTGATCTGCCGCAGCGAACGGCCGATTCCGGGGTGCGACCAGGTCAGCCAGGCGCCGTCCGGGGAGAACGCCAGGTCGCGGACCGGGCCGTTGATGGAGCGGATCAGCTCGGTGGGCTCGTCGGTGGCGGCCTCCTCGTCGGTCTCCAGGAGCAGCAGCCGGCCGTCGTCGGTGGCGATGGCCAGGCGTTCGCCGTCCGGGTCGGCGGCCATCTCCTCGACCCGGCCGATCCGGCCGGAGGCCAGCCGGCGCGGCTCGCGGGCGCCGCTGGCGCGCGGCAGGGTGGCGATCTCGACGGCGTCCGCGCCGTCCGCGTCCGTGACGTAGGCGACCTGGGCGCCGCTGCCGAGCATCTCGGGCAGCCGGACCCGGACGCCGGGGGTGTCGGCGATGGTCCGGGCGGGGCCGTCGCGGTGGGTGAGCCAGTACAGGCTGCCGCGTACGGCGACGGCGCTGGCCCGGCCCGTCTCGTCCACGGACAGCGAGTCGATGTTGCTGGAGGCCGGGATCTGGTACGTGCGGCGCCCGGTGCGCGGGCCGCCGAGCCGGACCTCCAGCTTCCGGGGCACCGCGTCCGGCGAGGCCAGGTCGTCCACCAGCCACAGGTCGCCCGCGCACTGGTAGACCACCCGGTGCCCGTCGCTGGAGGCGTGCCGGGCGTAGAAGGGGTCGTGGTCGGTGTGGCGGCGCAGGTCGCCGCCGTCGGGCCGGCAGGAGTACAGGTTGCCGACGCCCTCGTGGTCGGAGAGGAACGCGATCCGCCCGGCGACGAACATGGGCGAGTCGAGATGGCCGCCGATGTCCGGGAGCAGCCGTTTGCCGTGCAGCCACAGCCGGCCCGTCGCGCCGCCCCGGTACCGCTTCCAGGAGGCCGGTTCGTGCGGCGGGGTGCCGGTGAGCAGCAGGGTGCGGCGTTCGCCCTCGACGTCGGCGATCGCGATGTCGGAGACCGGGCCCCAGGGCAGCTTGCCGCCGGGGCTGCCGTCGGTGGGCAGGGTGTAGGCCCAGGAGACGTGCGAGAACGGCTGGCCGTGCGAGGACACGGCGAGGATCTGGGCGGCGTCCCCGGTGTCGGGGGTCCAGCCGCAGACCCGGGCGTCGGTCGATCCCCAGTAGGTGAGCCGGCGGGCCGGGCCGCCCTCCACCGGGGCGAGGTGGATCTCGGGGTCGAGGGTGCGCCAGGTCGTGTAGGCGATGCGGCTCCCGTCGGGGGAGAAGCGCGGGTGACCCACCCTGGTCCGGTCGGCGGTCACCCGCCACGCGCGGCCGGGCCGCTCGCCCTCCGGCGCGAGAGGGGCGACCCAGAGGTCGTCCTCGGCCGCGAAGCAGAGCAGGTCCTCGTGGAGGTGCGGGAAACGGAGATACGCGACGTCGTCACTCACCCTCCAATGCTTTCCGCGCGGAAGGGCCCCGGCAACTCGTGGTGCGGGGGCGCGCCGGAGCGCGGGGCGGGGGTGGGGGGCGACGCGGGCTGTGGTGCGGAACACAAGCGAAACGATTTCGTTTCGCTGGGTGGGGCGGGTACCGTCGAGGTGTACGAAACAGTTTCGTTCGACCGACTGATGTTCGAGTCGGTCGGCGAGGCTCGTGTGCGCATCCAGAACATCCGCGTACGCACCCGAGGACAGAGGAAGGAGGTCGGCACATGGCACGCACCAGACTCACGCCCGAGCGCGAGGACGAGATGTACGCCGCCGTGCTCGACCTGCTCCGCGAGGTCGGTTACGACGCCCTGACCATGGACGCCGTCGCCGCCCGTACCCGTTCCAGCAAGGCCACCCTCTACCGTCAGTGGGGGAGCAAGCCCGAGCTGGTCGCCAAGGCTCTGCGGAGCAACAAACCGGTGTCCCTCGACGAGATCGACACCGGTTCGCTGCGCGGAGACTTCCACGCCATGCTGGGCCGTGCCGACGACTGTCAGATGGAGAAGGACTCCGCGTTGATACGGGGTCTGAGCCAAGCCGTCCACGACAACCCCGATCTGCGCGAGGCCCTGCGCGAGCTGCTGATCGAGCCGGAGATGAACGGCCTCGACCAACTGCTGCGCCGAGCCGTGGACCGGGGCGAGGTGCGGCCGGACAGTCCGGCGCTGAAATACCTCCCGCACATGCTGATCGGCGCCTTCGCCGCCCGGCAACTGGTCGACGACCGCTCCGTCGACCAGGCGTTCCTGCTCGATTACGTCGACTCCGTGGTTCTCCCCGCTCTCGGAGTCTGAGGTACCGATTCCCCTCGGACCGACCCCGCGCGGCCGGTCCACCCGCACGGCCTTCTCCCCGCTCCACCTGACACGCCGCTCTCGTCGTCGGGCCGGCTCCACACGCCCTTTTCCACTCACACGACCTGACCGGGAGTACGCCCCCGTGGCCACATTCCTCTACAAACTCGGACGGCTCGCCTTCCGACGGCGCCGCTACGTCGCCCTGATCTGGGTGGCGCTGCTGGCGCTCGCCGGATTCGGCGCGGCCTCCGCGTCCACCGCCACCTCCAGCTCCTTCTCGATACCGGGCACGGAGGCGCAGCGCGCCTTCGACCTGCTGGAACAGCGCTTCCCCGGAGCCAGTGCCGACGGCGCGACCGCCCGGGTCGTCTTCAAGGCGCCCGGCGACGAGAAGATGACCGACCCGGCCAACAAGGCCGAGGTGAACAAGGTCATCGGCGAGCTGAAGTCCGGCTCGGACCAGATCGCCTCGGTCACCGACCCGTACACCGCCGGTGCCGTCAGCAAGAACGGGTCCACGGCGTACGTCTCGGTGTCCTACAAGGTCAACTCGATGGAGCTGACCGACGCGACCCGGGAGTCCCTGGAGGACGTGGGCCACGCGGCGCAGAAGAGCGGGCTGACCGTCGAGATCGGCGGTGACGCGCTCATGGTGATCCCCGAGACCGGGGCCACCGAGATCATCGGCGTCGCGGTCGCCGCGGTGGTGCTGGTCATCACCTTCGGCTCGCTGGTCGCCGCCGGACTGCCGCTGCTCACCGCCCTGATCGGCGTCGGCATCGGCGTCTCGACGATCACGGCGCTGGCGAACGTGCTCGACCTCGGCTCCACCACCTCCACCCTCGCGATGATGATCGGCCTCGCGGTCGGCATCGACTACGCGCTGTTCATCGTCTCCCGCTACCGCGCCGAGCTGGCCGAGGGCCGCGAGCGCGAGGAGGCGGCCGGGCGGGCCGTCGGCACGGCCGGGTCCGCGGTGGTCTTCGCCGGTCTCACCGTCGTCATCGCGCTGGTCGGCCTCGCCGTCGTGAACATCCCGATGCTGTCGAAGATGGGCTTCGCCGCGGCCGGCACGGTCGTGATCGCGGTCCTCATCGCGCTCACCCTGGTCCCGGCGATGATGGGCTTCGCGGGCAAGCGGGTCATGGGCCGCAAGGCGCGCAAGGCCGCTGCCGAGGCCCCGTCCGGGGCCGAGGGCAAGCCGAACATGGGCACCCGTTGGGCGCGGTTCGTGCTGCGCAGGCCGGTGGGGGTGCTGCTGGTCGGCGTCATCGGCCTCGGCGCGATCGCCGTCCCGGCCGCCTCCCTGGAGATGGGCCTGCCCGACGAGGGCTCCCAGCCCACCAGCACCACCCAGCGGCGCGCCTACGACCTGCTCTCGGAAGGCTTCGGCCCCGGCTTCAACGGGCCGCTGATGGTGGTCGTCGACACCGCGAAGAGCTCCGACGGCAAGGCTGCGGCCAAGCAGGTCTCCGACGAGATCTCCGGCATCAAGGGCGTCGTCGCCGTCACCCCGGCCCAGTTCAACAAGGCCGGCGACACCGCGATGATCACCGTCATCCCGAAGGACCGGCCCAGCTCCGTCGACACGGAGAACGTCGTCCACTCGATCCGTGACGCGGGCCAGGACATCAAGTCCGACACCGGCGCGGAGGTCCTGGTCACCGGCTCCACGGCGATGAACATCGACTTCTCGCAGAAGATGAACGACGCGCTGCTGCCGTACCTGGCGCTCGTCGTCGGCCTCGCCTTCCTGCTCCTGATGCTGGTCTTCCGCTCGGTGCTGGTGCCGCTGAAGGCGGCCCTGGGCTTCCTGCTCTCGGTCGTCGCGGCCCTGGGCGCGGTCGTCGCGGTCTTCCAGTGGGGCTGGCTCGGCTCGCTCTTCGGCGTGGAGCAGACCGGCCCGATCATGTCGATGATGCCGATCTTCATGGTGGGCGTGGTCTTCGGCCTGGCCATGGACTACGAGGTCTTCCTCGTGACCCGGATGCGCGAGGCGTACGTCCACGGCGAGAAGCCCGGCCAGGCGATCGTCACCGGCTTCCGGCACGGCGCCCGGGTGGTGACGGCCGCGGCCGTGATCATGATGGCGGTCTTCGCCGGCTTCATCGGCTCCAGCGAGCAGATGGTCAAGATGATCGGCTTCTCGCTCGCCATCGCCGTCTTCTTCGACGCGTTCGTGGTCCGGATGGCGATCGTGCCCGCGGTCCTCGCCCTGCTGGGCAGGCGCGCCTGGTGGCTGCCGGGCTGGCTGGACCGGATCCTGCCGAACGTGGACGTGGAGGGCGAGGGGCTGCGCGAGCAGCTCGGCGAGACGCCCGCGGCGGGCCGCGGTCCCGGCGGCGACGCCGAGGGCGAGCGCGAGCTGGCCCGGGTCTGAGCCGGGTCCCCGGGCCTCCGGTCTCCGGTCTCCGGGCCCGGATCGGGAACAGGGACTCCGGGGCCGCGTCCGAGCGGGACGCGGCCCCGGAAGCGCCGGTCACCTGTGGGGACGGGGGCCGGGGCGACAACGGAAGCCCCCGTGCGAGCGGCACGGGGGCTTCCGCCATGGGGGCTTGCGCCAAGCGGGTGGACCGGGCGGGGCACCTGGCGAACAGGCCATACAGGGATGTCGTGCGGCTGCCGTCCCCCGCCGGTCACGCGGGGATGTCGTGCGGCTGCCGTCCCCCGATGCCCTCGTCGTCGGCGGTCCCGTCATGGGTGCGGTGCAGGAAACGGACCAGCGGTGCGCTGTCGAACTGCACCACCTCCACTCCCTTCTCCGAGTGGAGCTCCACGACCAGCTGGGTCCGCCCGCACGGCCACACCCGGAAGCCGTCGCGCTCGGCGGGGGAGAGCAGGCCGCGTTCCAGCAGGTCGCGGCCGAAGGACCAGTCGATGCCGCCGGGGAAGGCGACCCGGACGGTGCGGGGGTCCTCGTCGGCGTCGTACAGCAGGTCGACCGGCACCGCCGGAAGGTCGGGGGTGTCGTTGACGAGCCAGGCCTCGGTCTGTTCATGAATCACGGGGGGCATGGCCAATTCCTCCTGCTTTTTCTCCTCTGTCATTAAATGTCGCACATTTTGCGCCAAGGGTGCGGGCGTTTTGCGCCAAGGGGGTGGGTGGCCAGTGGTGGCGAAGGCACTCCTGCGAGGGCTCTGCCGCAAGTCCCCGTGGTTGAGCGGTTCACGACACGTTGGTGGCGGCAGCGGGGTCGCGGAAAGCGGAGCTTCGTCATGCATGCATCCGACATGTGCCCGACATGTACCCGACATGTGTGCGACGGATTCATCGACGCATCCGTCCCGGCCGTCACCGGGGTCGTCGCCGCGTCCGTCCTCGCCGGGCGGATGCCGAACTTTCCGGCCGCAGCGGGCGCCCGTGAACGTGCCGTGACCATGAACAACGGGTGACCCGGCCCCCGCCCCACCCGTGCGGGGATGCACCATGGGGGGATGAGCGGGAGCGCGGGAGCAGACGTGGACGTACGCGGCACGGTGGCGGCCGGATTCGAACCGGTCCGGGACGCGTTCGTCCGCAACTTCGAGCAGCGCGGCGAACGCGGCGCCGCCGTCGCCGTCTACCGGGACGGGCACAAGGTCGTCGACCTGTGGGCGGGCACGAGGGACGTGGACGGCGCCGAACCCTGGGCCGTCGACACCGTGCAGATCGTCCGCTCGGCGGGCAAGGGCATCGCCGCCGCCGTACCACTGCTGCTGCACCAGCGCGGCCAGGTCGACCTCGACGCCCCCGTCGGCACGTACTGGCCGGAGTTCAAGACGGCCGGCAAGGAACGCGTCCTGGTCCGGCACATCCTGTCCCACCGGGCCGGACTCCCCGCGCTCGACTGCCCGCTGACCCCCTCCGAGGCGGCCGACGGGAACTCCGGGCCGCAGGCCGTCGCCGCCCAGCGCCCCCAGTGGGAACCCGGCACCGACCACGGGTACCACGCCCAGACCTACAGCTGGCTCGTCGGCGAACTGGTGCGCCGGGTCACCGGCCGCACCATCGGCCGCTGGATCGCCGAGGAGATCGCCCGCCCCCTCGGCCTGGACTTCTGGTTCGGCCTCCCGGCCGACGAGGCGCACCGGGTGGGCCGGATCGGGCCCGTCGAACCGCCCACCGACGGGAGCGGCGCCCTGCGGCTGCGACCCAAGCGCTCCGTCACCGAGGCGTACCGCGACCCGCAGTCCCTCACCCGCCGCGCCTTCGGCGCCATCGACCCGCTGCCCGACGAGAACGACCCCGGCTACCGGGCGGCCGAACTCCCCGCCTCCAACGGCATTTCCACCGCCCGCGCCCTGGCCCGCTGCTACGCCGCGATGATCGGCCCGGTCGACGGCCACCGGCTGTTCGCCCCCGCCACCCTCACCCTGGCCCGCACCGAGGAGTCGGCGGGCCCGGACCGGGTCCTGGTCGTCAACACCCGTTTCGGCCTCGGCTACATGCTCCACGGCCCGGCGGCCCCGCTGCTGGCCCCCGGCTCCTTCGGCCACCCCGGCCGGGGCGGCTCCCTCGGCTTCGCCGACCCCGAATCCGGCATCGCACTGGGCTATGTGACGAACGGTCTGCAGAAAGGAGTCACCGCCGACCCCCGTGCCCAGGCCCTGGTCAGGGCAGTACGGTCGGCGCTATGACTCCTCCTCGGCCTTCTCGGCCTTCTCGGCCTGCTCACCCCGCCACCCCTGCACCCTCCGCCGCAGGCCCCCGATTCGACGGGCACGCCGCGCTCATCACCGGAGCGGGCCGGGGCATCGGCGCCGCCACGGCCCGCCGACTGGCCGCCGAGGGCGCCCAGGTCCTGGTCACCGACCTGGACGGTGACCGCGCCGAACGCACCGCCGCGGCGATACGCGAGACGGGCGGCACCGCCGAGGCGCTGCCCTGCGACGTGGGCGACCGGGCGTCGGTCGAGGCCGCGGTGGCCCACGCCGTCGCCCGCTTCGGCCGGCTCGACGTGCTGGTGAACAACGCGTACTCCTGCTCCTCGGACCTCCCGCTCTTCGAGGACGAGCCGGACGAGGCGTGGGAACGCGACCTGGACATCTCGCTCTCCGGCCCGTACCGCTGCTCCCGCGCCGCGCTCCCGCACCTGATCGCCTCCGGCCGGGGCGCGATCGTCAACATCGGTTCGGTCAACGGCGAACAGGACTTCGGCAACCACGGCTACAGCGCGGCCAAGGCGGGCCTCGCCAGTCTGACCCGCACCCTCGCCGGGCACGCCGGGCCGCGCGGCGTGCGCGTCAACCTGGTCGCCCCCGGCACGGTCCGCACGGACGCCTGGGCGGGCCAGGACGTGGCGCTGGCCCGGGTCAGCCGCATCTACCCGCTCGGCCGGGTCGGCGAGCCGGAGGACATCGCCTCCGCCGTCGCCTTCCTCGCCTCCCGCGACGCGGCCTGGATCACGGGGACCACACTGCGGGTGGACGGTGGACTCACGGCCACGAACTACGGCTTCCAGCACGCGATTTCGGGGGAGTAGGCCCCCGTACCCCCGGCGCCCCGGAGCGGAGCGGCAGTTTCGTGCCGTTCCGCTCCGGGACGCCCCCACGCGGTTGTGCCGGCCCCGCCGGGAAGGAAGGATTCGTTCCGAGGACCGCTACGGGGGAAGGATCGACCGGCATGGCACGGAAAGCGATCGGGACGGTGGCCGCACTGGCCGCGGCACTCGCACTGGTGTGGTTCGGCTACCTGGCCTTCTTCGACGAGGAGGAGAAGCCGTTCGTCACCTACCGCTACCGGGCCATGTGCGAGGAGCCCCAGAAGTTCGCCCAGGCGGCCCCCCGCTCCGACAAGGGCCCCCGCCCCGTGGTCATCGACGACTACTGGCTCGAGGCGGACTCCGGCTCGGACAAGCCGACCGCCGCCGACCTCCGGGTCTGGAACCCCGCGAAGCCGGAGACGGTGCAGCTCGTCGCCTGCGTCGACCGCACCGGCCGGGGCGAACAGGTCAAGCGCTGCATCTACCAGACCATGCCCGACGTCCTCGGCGGCACGGGCAGCGGCGAGACCAGGCAGCACCCGTTCTCCCTCTACCTCTACAAGGGCGTCTACAAGGTGACCGTGTACGAGGCCGCGACCGGCAAACGGCTGGGCAGCAAGGAGATCCACGGGGAACGCTTCCGCTCGGACGACCCGAACGGATCGATGGCCGACCCGTGTCCGCCGCGCACCATCGCCCCGAAGCCGGGCGAGGACGACGAGGAGGAGTCGGAGCCGACGCCCGCCCAGCTCCGAGAGTTCCTCGACCCGTACGTACTCGGCTGAACCGGCTCGCGGATCAGGTCACTTCGGCTGTTCGCGCACGTCCACCACGGTTCCGCCGGCGTGCTCGATCAGCGTCTTCGGGTCGAGCGGGAAGACCGTGTGCGGGGTGCCCGCCGCCGCCCACACCACGGCGTGGTCCAGCAGTCCGCGGTCGGCCAGCACCCGGGTTTTCGTACGGTGGCCGAAGGGCGGCACGCCCCCGATCGCGTAACCGGTCGTCTCCCGGACCAGGCCGGCGTCGGCCCGCCCGACCTTCCCGGCGCCCAGCTCCACGCGCACGCGCTCCACGTCGACGCGCGAGGAGCCGTCCATCAGGACCAGTACCGGTACGCCGTCGGCCTCGAAGATCAGCGACTTGACGATCTCGCTGAGCTCGCAGCCGATCGCGGCGGCGGCCTCGGCGGCGGTCCGGGTGGCCTCGGGGAACGTGCGGATCTCGACGTCGAGACCCAGTTCCCGCAGGGCCTCGGCGAATCGGGGGCGGGCCTCGGCGGCGGCCGTGGCAGGGGTGGCGGTGGTGTCGGTGGTGGTGTCGGGAGCGCTCATGCCCCGCACGCTAGCGAACGCGGTACGGGGCCTGCGACGGAGTTGCCGGGACACGCGGCGGTGACCCGGGCCAGGTGTGCCGGGCCAGGTGGGCCGGGCCGGGTTCCGGACCTGTCCCGGGCCCGGCCTCTGTCCCTCCCCGCTCCGGTTCAGGGCCCGGCGCGCAGGACCGTCGCGACCACCGGGCCCGCCGCATCGCCGCCGTGGCCACCGGCCTTGACGACCGCGGCGGCGGCCAGGTCGTTGCTGAAGCCGGTGAACCAGCTGTCGGACGTCTCCTGGTTGTCCACCTCCGCCGAGCCCGTCTTGGCGCCCTTGTCGCCGCCGACCGTGGCCATCGCCGCCTTGGCGGTGCCCCAGGCCGCCGTCTGGCGCATCATCTCGGTCAGCTGCCGGGAGACGTTCGGGGACAGCGACCTGGCGGCGGTGGCGATCACCCGGCCGTCGAGGTCCCGGTCCACGATGACCGGCTGGCGGAAGGTGCCGGTCCGCGCGGTGGCGGTGATGGACGCCACGTTGAGGGCGTTCATCTGGACCGTGCCCTGGCCGATGTACTGGGCCGCCGCCTCGCCGCCGGTCGCCTCGGGGACGCTGCCGTCGTAAGTCACCACGCCCGTCTGCCAGTTCAGGCCGATGCCGAAGACCTCACGGGCCTCCTCGGCGAGCGCCGCGTCGTCCTTCGTGTCGTCGATCAGCTTGATGAAGGCCGTGTTGCAGGACCGGGCGAAGCTGGTCGTCAGGGTGCCCTGCGGGATGTCGAAGCCGTCCAGGTTGTGGAAGGTGCGGCCCTGGTACATCGCGTTCTTCGGGCACTCGATCGGCTGGCCCGCCGAGGCGAGGCCCTTCTCGATCAGCATCGCGGCGGTCACGATCTTCATCGTCGAACCGGGCGCCTGCTTGCCCTGCAACGCCGCGTTGAAGCCGTTGGCCGGGCTGTTGGCGACGGCGCGGATCGCACCCGTGGACGGCCGGATCGCGACCACCGACGCCTGGCCGTACCTCTTCACCGCTGTCTCGGCCGCCGCCTGGATCCCGGCGTCCAGGGTGGTCACCAGCTTCCCCGGCTTGCCCTTGGTGAGCTTCAGCAGGGTCTTGTCGGGGGTCTTCCCGTCCGCGTTCTCGATCCAGGTCTCGATGCCCGCGGTGCCGCCGGCCTTCTCGCCGTACTTCTTGCGCAGCGCCTCCAGGATCGGCCCCAGCGAGGGGTACTTCTCCTTGGTGAGCACCTTGCCGTTGTGGTCGACCGCCTCGATCGCCGGGGTCGACGCCTCGCCCGTCCGCAGCGAAGCGCCGTCCGTCAGATCCGGGTGGACCACCGCGGGGGACCAGTCCACCAGCGGCCTGCCGGTGGTAAGGCCGCGCACCACGGTCAGCTCGGAGGCGTACGACCAGGGCTTGGACTTCCCCCCGAACGACACGGTGGCCTTCACCGTGTACGGCACCTTCGAGCCGACCGCCGGGCCCGGCGTGATCACCGCCTCGGTGACGTGGGCCACCTCGCGGTAGGCGGCGAGGACCGGTCCGGCCTCGCCCGCGTTGTTGGTCAGCTGGGACGCGGCGGCCGAGTCGCCGCTCGCCCACGCCTTCAGGAACTTCTTCGACGCCTCGCCGATCTCCTCCTCGGTGACCGGCCCCGTCTTCACCTCGGCGGACGCGGAACGGCTCTCCGCGCCGCTGCCACCGCCCCCGCCCAGGTCGTCCAGGATGTTGTACGCCCCGTACCCCACCCCGCCGACCACGACCGCGAATATTCCGCCGACCAGGGCGACCTTCGCTCCACTGCGCATCCTGCAGTCCCCTCCCCAGGAGCCCCCTTGAACGTGTTCAAGGGGATGCTGGTCGGCACACTACGGGAGGGGAGGGGCGGTCGAGACGGTTGTTATAGGAACGGGATACGCGATACCTGCACCCTGAACACGCAGCTCGGGCACGCCATTCGGGCAGGGCATTCCGCTGCCGAACGGCATGTTTCAGATGGTTCGTGCCACTGGTCAGGACGAGATGACCTGCTGGGCCAGGAACAGCGCCAGCGGGCCGCCCTGAAGGAGAAAACGTCCTTCGGCGGCGGCCTGGATCGCGTGGGTCATGGGCCACCACATCAGCTTGAAGTCCGCTTCGCCGGGCATGAGTTGCCGGGGGCCGCAGGTGAGTCCTTCGGCCAGGAAGAGACTGATGCGGGCGGGGGAGTCGAGGGTGATGGCGTAGGAGCCCAAGTGGCGCCAGGCGGCGGCGGTGACACCGGCTTCCTCGCGCAGCTCACGCCGTGCGCACTGTTCCGCCGTCTCCCGGCCCTCCCGGCGTCCCCCGGGCAGGAACACGTACGCGCCGCCGTGCTGGGGAAAGTCCGAGGTCAGGATGGCGACCCTGCCGTCCGTGTCACGGGCCACGATGACGGAGGCGTCGGACCGTGCCCCCCGGTCGGGTGCTGTGGTCATGGCCCGTGAGCGTAGCCACTCACTCCGACAGCAGGGCTGCGTACGGCACGTCGAGCACGGTCGGGTGAGCGATGCCGCGGCCGTGCCCGTGGGCACCGACAGTTGGGGCCGTTGCCATGACAACGGCCCCCGCCATGTGGCGAGGGCCGGTCGAGCAGAAGAGGGTCGAGGTCACAGGGCGCGGAACTCATCGTGCTGCAGGGCAGTGACGAACGACGACCACGCCGACGGTTCGAAGACGAGCGCGGGGGTCTCGGGGGACTTGCTGTCGCGAACGGGGACGATGCCCGAGTCGACGTGGGACGGTGCCCACTCGACGCAGTTGCCGCCGCCGTTACCGCTGTAACTCGACTTGACCCACTCCGTGCGGGAGGGGGCAGGTGCGGTACTCATGTTGGAAGTGCCTCCATTACGGACCGGATGAACGCCGCCGAGTCCCCCGGCGACAGGGCAGAGGCCCTCAGCAGATCGTATGCCCGCTGATGGTCGACGACGCTCTCCAGATCTTCCGTCAACGTGCCGGTCGTGATGCCTTCCTCGTAGGCGATCCGGGCACCGTCGTTCAAGGTCATCAGCATGAGGGAGCCACCGACCAGCGCATGTCCCATGAGGTCGAACGGGAGGACCTGAACCATGGTCACCCGGGTATGCGTCAGTTCTACGAGGTGCGCGAGCTGTGCCCGCATTACGGCCGTCCCGCCGAAGCCCCGTCGGAGCATGGTCTCGTCCAGTACTGCTGAGTAGTCCATCAGGGGGCCGGACCGGAACACCGACTGTCGGCTCAGACGGGCGGTGACCAGCTCTTCGATCCCGTCTTCCGATTTCCAGGGGTTGGCCATTCTGAACTGGGCCCGTGCATAGTCCTCCGTCTGCAAGAGCCCCGGCACGATCTGGCCGCTGTACTCCCCGATCACTCGTGCTCGCGCCTCAAGTTCCATGCGGCGTTGGAACTGGTCGGGGTGGATCTCCTTGCTCGCAAGCCGGTACAGCTCCTGGAAGATCCCGTCCGTACCGAAGGCGGCGTCCAGTCGGGGCGGCAGGTCCGGAGGTGGCATGGATTCTGCCGTCTCGATGCGGGACAGATGGCTGCGGCTGATGTTCACCACGTTGGACAGCGCCTCAAGGCTCATGTCTGCCAGCTCTCTGTGAGTGCGCATTTTCGCGCCGAACAAGTGCCGGGCGCTTCGGTCGGGGGTCAGTTCGCACGGACGTGCAGCCATGGTGCAACTCCCATCTCCCCAGTAGCGGCAGGGGACATGAATGCCTGTTGATCTCCGTCATGGAGAGCGACGCTTGAGGCACGCAACGTAGCGGATTCCCGTCAGGGCGGCAGACGAACGCAGGGAGTGTCGAGCATGGCGACGGCAGACAGGCAGCAGACAGTGCGGGACGAGGACGTAGACGCCGAGCGGGCGCGCGACGAGTTGAGGGATGTGCTGAGGGTGGCGGGGGTGAAGCTGCCGTCCCTGTCCCTCGATGCCGTTTCCTGTGCGGGGACCGCCCCGGGTGTGCTGGTCGACCTGGGGCGGTGCAATGTGGAGACGGCCCGTGCGCTCGCTGTCGCGCTCCGGCGGGGGGTGGGGCGGTGACCCGGCGGGTGTTCCGTTACGTTCCGTTCTCCGTCGAGCAGGACGTGACGGCGGAGCCGGAGTACGGGGCGCGTTGTGTGTCCGGTGACGAGACCGAGTGCGGTGCGGAGTCCGGTGCGTACGGCGGTCCCGGGCCGGTGGAGGAGTGGCAGCGCGGGCACACGCAGGAGACGGGGCACCGGCGCTGCCGCCGGAACTTCGGCGACTACGCGGTGCTGCGGCCGTTGACCGACGAACCGGCCCGGCTCGCGCGGACGCACGGGGGCGCGCCGTGAGGTTCGCCCCTGCCGCAGGGCGGCCGTGGCGCGATGCGTGGCCGCCGGTCGCGCGGGCGGATGACGGCAACGCGTGGGTGGAGGGGGCCTGTTGGTTGTACTGCCGACGCGAGGGCGTGCGCGTGCTGTGGATCGGTTCCGTGCACACCCCCGGCGCGACGGGCGACGTGTACGCGTGCGGCCCGTGCCTGATGGAGATCGACCGCATAGTGCGAGCCCAGACCCACCACCGCGACGCAACCGACAGCCGCGCCGCACGCCCCGCACGGACCGTGCGGCCCGCGAGACTCGCCCTGCCCGCCCACACACCGCCTGCGGGCGGGCCCGGGACGACGGCGTGCGAGCACCGGCAGACCGAGAACCGCGCCGGAAAGACCTTCTGCCGGACCTGCGAACGACAGCTCTACCTGTGAAGACTCCTGTCCTGGCTGGATCATCTGTCCGAAGCACGCGGACCGGCTCAGGGCCCGGCCGCCCGTGGGTCATCAGTGGACACCGGGTGAGTGCCTACCTGAGTGACGGCGCTGACGCACACAGAGCTTCCGCCAACTTGAAGTCGCAGGTCAAAGGGCTGGTGTGATCGACCCCCGGGGTGCTCGTGCTGGTCGTGGGCGGGAGTCCGCGGAGTAGATCGTCCGTCAGCACAAGCGATTCACCGGTTTCTGCTCGCTGTGGCCGGGCGGCCTTCCACGATCCGCTGTATGGATCCCGAGCTGCTGGAACGGATCACCGCGCGGCGGGCGGAACTGGACGAGCTCGAAGAACAGCTGGCCAAGCAGTTGGCTGAGGTGCGGACAGAGCAGGACGAACTCGCCATCGCTGAGCGAGTCCTTGAACGTGTGATTGAGTAGCTCGCTGATGAGCGCGCCTCGACCGCGCTGGCGCCCGGGCAGGTGGGTGGCCGGGCAGTGATGCTGATTCCGCACCGTACGTCAGGTGCGGAGGAGGTTGTTCTCCCGCCGGACTATCAGCGCATTCTCACGGTCGTGCGGCAGGGCGCCGGACCTGTCATGGCTCGGCAGGTCGGTGAAATGCTGGGGGGTGGATGTCAGCGTGCGGGCCAAGCTGGAACCGCTTCGAGCGAAGCTAGTCCGACTGGCCGATCGGGGCTGGCTGCGCAAACAGCCCGACGGCGGTTCGCTCCTCGCCTGTAGGAAGGGGCCGGTTCTCACGGCTCCTGTCCGCCCGTCAGTGTGTTGGCCGGCGCTTCGGAGCGCAGCCACCCGCACTAGCTTTACGTAGCCAATCTGCTACTTTCCGTGCATGACCTTCGAACCAACACGCCGCCAAGCGCTCCGGGTCATGCTCGGGGGCCTTGCTGCGTCATGCCTTGCAGGCCACGGGCGCCCCGCAGTGGCCGCACCCCGCCACAAGAAGGGTCTTCCGGAGTACCAGGCTCGCTACCGCGAGCTGTTCAAAGCATGCGGTAAGGACCCGGACAAGAAGGCACTTGTCGGGCAGCAGCTACTTGACAACTACGAGCGCGACGCGCGTGCCTATCACGTACCCGATCGTGCCGCCGTGGTGCGCATGCACGCCGCTCTCGTGCGTCAGCGCCAGGCCCGCCGGACCGGCGGGAGTTCCTGCCCCGCAGAGCGGTGAAGGTTCACTTCCGGAAGTGGCTGGGGTAGTCGTTGGCCTCCGCCTTCCGCCGGAGCTCGGCGTCATCGGGGTGCAGGCTCAAGGATCGGTTGATCAGGACCTCCTCGGCCTCCACCCTGTCCGGATCCGTCAGGCAGCATTCCACCGGGCACACCGCCTGACACGCGAGCTGGTCGTAGAAACCTACGCACTCCGAGCAGGCGCTGGGGTTGATCACGTAGATCTCGTCACCCGCCTCGATCGCCTCGTTCGGACACTCGGGCTCGCAGGCGCCGCAGTTGATGCAGTCTTCGGTGATCTTGATGGCCATGACGGCTCGCTCCTGTCGCTTGGTGCAGTCCGATGACCAACGAGCGAACAGCCGGGCAGTGCCGCGTGGTGCCTCCGTATGGGGCCCGCCGGCCAGTGCTTCTCCAGCGACCACCAGGGCTGCCGGTCCGTCGTCCCGTCTGAACATCCTGTGACAGACAGGCCGCAGCCTGAACAGTGAGGCATGGGGGTAACCACAGTGCCCCCGGCAGCCGTTGGAGTTGTGTGACGAAAGCCAAGGAACGCGCCGAGAACACCTGCCCGCTTGTCTACCAGTGCCGTCTGCCGCTGTCCACGCACACCGTCAACCATCTCGCCGGCCTGCTGCGGCACCACCTGAAGGCGATACGGTCCCGGTGGCGGATCCTGCCACCCGGACGGATCGCAGTGATCGTCCTGGCCGTACTGCGCCACGATCAGCGCCTGGCCGACATGCCCGGCGGCAACGACGTGTCCGAGTCCACCGTGCGCCGCTGGCGGGACGAGCTGATCGGACTGCTCGCCGCCCAGGCACCGCGCTTGGACCGTGCCCTACGGAAGGTAGCCAAGCCGGGCGGGGAGGTGGTCCTGATCGACGGCACCCTCATCCGCACCCAGCGCCGCACCGGAAGAGCCGACCGACGGAACTACTCCGGCAAGCATCACAGCCACGGCCTGCACTTCCTCGCTCTGACCGACGAAAAGGGCCGCCTGATCTGGATGTCCGCCGCCCGCCCCGGCCGAACCCACGACAACACCGCCGCCCACCACGACCACATCCTGACCCACCTGCGCGCCGCCAGCCTCGGGGCGTTGGCCGATCTCGGCTTCCGCGGACTGGACAACGACATCCTCGACCCCGTGATCGTCACCGGCCACACCGCCGGCCGAACCCACAAGCTCACCCCAGGCGAGAAGGAAGCCAACCGCGTCCTCGCCGTCGGACGCGCACCGGTCGAGCACGGCTTCGCCCACCTCAAGAACTGGCGGATCCTCATCAAACTCCGCGCCAACCCCGCCCGCGTCCCCAACTGCTCTGCGCTCTGCTCGTCCTGACGGACCTCGAAGTCAAACACTGACAGATGATCTTCTCTGCGGACTCCCGCCCATGACCAGCACGAGCACCCCGAGGACCAATCACACCAGCCCTTTGACCTGCGACTTCAAGTTGGCGGAAGCTCACAGTGGTGCAATCGCGGACGCCTACGAACCATCACGCGAGGCGAGACGTACAGCGACCCAAGAGCCAACACGTACCCAGGTTGCTTCGGGGTGAAGAGGCCACGGGTTCAAATAACCCGGCCCTGCCAGCAGAGCCTGCTGGCAAAGGTCTTGCTTGATCCACCTGGGTCTCATCGCGGGCCCAGGTGGCAGCTCGGACCCGGCCAGTTGGCATTTAGCTCGATCAGTACCTTCTTGCGTCCGAAAGGGAAGCCGCAGCACTCCGAATGTTGTCGACTGCGCCGTTGAGAGCTTCCGGCAGATTTGCTACTTGCTTCAAGGCCTGAGCTGCGGAGGTCAGCAAGCTGATGTCTTGCAGATGAGCGAGCTCGTCACCGGCCTCCAGCAGCAACGGCGCGTTGTCCTGAAGGTGTGCCAGGTCTCGGCTGGCCTGGTAAACCATCCAGGCTGTGTCTTCCGAAATGTCAGGTGTACGCCCCTGGGTGTACTCAAGATCCGTCTTGAGGATCTTGAGGAGGGACGACAATTCCGGCATTTGTTTGGCGATGGCTCCCAGTAATGGAGCGAGCCGATCAACGTATTGATCCTGAGCCTCTTGGATCATCTTGACCAACCGGGCCTCAGTCAGCCCGCTCAATCCGGCAAGGGCATCCTGAACCGCCCCGGGTTCGGTAGAGATCTCAGATTGTGGTTGTGACCTGGGGTTTCGTGGATTCCATGTAGTGATTGGCCTCGTATTCGGCGGGCGGGACGTGGTCTATCTCACCGTGAAGTCGGCGGTGGTTGTACCAGTCGACGTACTCGGCGGTGGCGAGCTCGACCTGCGAGAGCGTCTTCCAGGGCCTCTGGGGCTTGATCAGCTCGGTCTTGAACAGGCCGATCGTGCTCTCCATCAGGGCATTGTCGTAGGCGTCCCCGACCGATCCGATCGAGGCGGCGATGCCGGCGGCGTCCAGGTGCTCGGCGAGCCGGAAACTCGTGTACTGCGAACCCGCATCGCTGTGATGGATCAACTCTCCCGGCCGAATGGGGTGTTGGTCGCGGTCGCGTTGCCAGATCGCCATCTCCAGGGCGTCCAGCACGAAGACCGTCTCCTTCACGGTGGCCGCGGACCAGCCGACGATCCGGCGGGAGAAGGTGTCCACGACGAAGGCGACATAGACGACACTGGCCCAGGTCTTTACATGCGTGAAGTCCGCGACCCAGCAGCGGTTCGGGGCGCTCGCGACGAAGTCGCGGTCCACCAGGTCCGGGGCCCGCTCGGCCTGGCCGCCGGGAAGCGTGGTGATCACACGTCTGCCGCGGACCGCGCCGGCGATGCCGAGCTCGCGCATCAGGCGTTCGACGGTGCAGCGGGCCACGACGTGGCCCTGCCGGTTCAGCTCCCTCCAGATCTTCCTCGCCCCGTAGACACGGTAGTTGGAGTCGTGGACGTGCTGGATCAGTTCCTTCAGCTCGCCGTCCCGCACGGTCCTGGCGGACGGCACGGTCCGGCGCTTGTGGTGGGCGTAGTAGGTGGAGGGGCGATCTTGCAGTCGTGTGCGCTCAGCACACGGCAGATCGGCTCGACGCCGCCGAAGCGGTCCCGGTGCTCGTCGATGAACGCTACGAGCGTGTGTGTGGCCGGTCGAGCTCGGCCGCGAAGAAAGACGCCGCGGCCTTCAGGATCCCGTTGGCCCGCTTCAGCTCGGCGACTTCCTTCTTCAGAGCCTTGACCTGGGCGGACTCCTCCGTCGTGGTCCCCGGACGGGTCCCCGCGTCGATCTCGTGCTGCTTCACCCAGTTCCGCAGCGTCTCGCGGGAGCCGATGTCCAGCTTCTCGACCACCGCCTGCAAGGCCGCGGTATCGGTCGGGTGGTCGCCGCGGACCTCGGCGACCATGCGCACCGCACGTCGGCGCAGCTCAAGCGGGTAACGGGAAGGTCGTGCCATGACTCGATCCTTTCATGAAATCGAGTCTCCACTTCACCCGGGGCGGTTCATCCTGTCCGTCGGCTTCGCGGACGCGCTTCCATCCCTCAAGGATTTCCACGGTGTACTTCTCACCGTCCACGCCGTCGACGCGCTTGTGGTGCACATTGCACAACAACAGCAGGTTGGCGAAGCTGTTCCTTTTGTCCAGGTTCCAGGAAGGGTCGTACCGTTTCCCGCCAGCTTTCAGAGCGCGAATGTGAGCGATGTCCAGGTTCAGGACAGGCTTGCCGTCGATGATGCGCACCGTTGGTGCTCCACAGCGGGGGGCGTAGCAGCCGCCCCTCGCTAAGGTCATGAGTGCGGCGATGGTGGTGTTGTCGTACTTCCTGTGCGTTTCTTCGGCCATGGTGTCTTCCTCTAATCGACAGGACTGCTTGGGATGATAGGGAGAGACACTGACAACTGGTTTAGATCGGTTGAGGGCGAGGGTGGCTCGGGCGGTGGCGTCGATGCGGCCGAGGCTGAGGGTGATCCGTTTGAGGGAGCGCCAGCACTCCTTGAGTTCGGCGGCGGTGCGTTCGCCGAGTGCCCGGATGGTCCACAGGGGGCGTTGCAGGTCCTTGCGCCGGGGTGGAGCCGTTGGCGGAAGCTACCGCGTGACTTCTTCACCGGGTGAAGTTCCCCCAGTGAAGTGCATCAGCTCCAGCCCCGAACCGACCAGCTCGCGGAGGATGTTCACGTAGTCGGCAGTGGCCAGTTCCCGCACCCGGGCCCTGACCTTGTACCGATCGTTGCCCCAGCAGACACGTGGGCTCGATGTGCTCGGCGGCGCGCTCGGAGTTCCGGCCTGACCACGAGCGTCCTTGAACGCGGAGGCGGGCGGTCCGGCCCGTGCCCGGGCGGCGCGTCCCGGCCGGGAGGTCACCGGGGTGCCGGGTCCAGCCAGGGCCGTCGTCCCGGGCCGGTCGGGTGGGTGCCGGTGACGCCCATGACCACCGAGTAGAGGCTGGTCCCGGCGGTGATGAAGAGGCGGTTGCGCTTGGCGCCGCCCCAGGAGATGTTGGCGACCGTCTCGGGGACGTCCAGGCGGCCGATCAGGGCGCCGTCGGGGTCGTAGCAGTGCACGCCGTCGTCCAGGGCGGCGGCCCAGAGCCGGCCGCCGTCGTCGAAGCGGAGGTTGTCGAAGCGGGCCTTCTCGCGGGCTGCCGCCTCGGCGAAGACCTCGCCGTCCGACAGCGTGCCGTCGTCCCGCACGTCGAAGACCCGGATGAACCCGGCCCGGGTGTCGGAGACGAACAACTGCCGCTCGTCCGCCGAGAAGACCAGCCCGTTCGGGGCGCCGAAGCAGTCCGCGGCCAGGCGCACCTCGCCGGAGGCCGGGTCGATCCGGTAGACGTTGTTGGAGCCGATCTCGCTCTGCGCGCGGTGGCCCTCGTAGTCGCTGGTGATGCCGAAGTCCGGGTCGGAGAACCAGATCGAGCCGTCGGACTTCACCGCCGCGTCGTTCGGACTGTTCAGGCGCCTGCCCCGCCAGCGGTCGGCCAGCACCGTGATCGTGCCGTCGTGTTCGGTCCGGGTCACCCGGCGGTTGCCCTGCTCGCAGGTGATCAACCGGCCCTCGCGGTCGAGGGTGTTGCCGTTGGTGTGCCCGGCCGGGCGGCGGAAGACGCCGACCGCGCCGGTCTCCTCGTCCCAGCGCAGCATCCGGTCGTTGGGGATGTCGCTCCAGACCACCTGGCGCCAGGCGGGCAGATAGACCGGTCCCTCGGCCCAGCGGCAGCCGGTGTACAGGACCTCCAGCGCGTCGTCGCCGTTCATGCACCGCCCGGTACGGAACCGGTCGTCGAACATCTCGTACAGCCCGGGGCGTTCACCGCTCACAGGATCCACTCCTCACGAAAGGCACCGTGCGCCGAATGAAAATCGGCCCGAAGTGAAGATTGTGAGATGAGATATGGTCACCGCAAGGGAAATCCGAACGGAGAGTTGTGGATCACATAGACCGCGAGCTGCTGGACCTGCTCCAGCAGGACGCCACCCAGTCCTACGCCGCGCTGGGGCAGGCCGTCGGCCTGTCCGCCGGCGCCGCCCACGAGCGGGTGCGGAAGCTGCGCGAGCGCGGCGTCATCCGGCGGACCACGGCCGAGGTGGACCCGGTCGCCGCGGGCGGTGCCGTGCTGGCCTACGTGATGGTCGACTCGACGTCCTGGATGGGCGATTCGGCACAGGACTTCGCCGCGCTCCCCGAGATCCTGGAGGCGCACGTCATCGCCGGCAGCGCCTCGGTGCTGGTGAAGGTCAGGACCGCGACCACCGAGCAACTGCAGGACGTGCTGCGCCGGATCTACGCCATCGACGGGGTCAGCGGGACGCAGGCCACGGTGGTCCTGGAGACCTTCTTCGAGCGGCAGCTCTCCCCGCTCGCCGCCGACCCCTCCTGATCCGGACGGGGCGGGCCCTCAGGGGACGGTGAGCACGATCTTGCCGGTGGTGCGGCCCGTCTCGCCGAGCGCGTGCGCCTTCGCCGCGTCCGCGAGCGGGAAGACGGCCTCGACGTGGGGACGCAGGGAACCGGCGGCGGCCAGTTCGGCGACCGCGTTCATGCCGGCGTGGTCGGCCTCGACGAGCAGGGTCCTGACACGGACCCGGCGGGCGGCGGCCTTCCCGGCCTCGTCGGGATCGGTTCCCGGCAGGAGCGACACGAGGACGCCGCCCGGCCGCAGGACGTCGAGGGAACGGGCACGGGTGTCGCCGGACAGGGGGTCGAGCACCACGTCGACCTCCCGGACGGCGTCGCGGAAGTCGGTGGTGCGGTAGTCGACCACCTCGTCCGCGCCGAGGGAGCGGACGAAGTCGTGCTTGGGGACACTGGCGGTGCCGATCACGTACGCCCCGCGGGACTTGGCGATCTGGACGGCGAGATGGCCGACCCCGCCGGCCGCCGCGTGGACCAGGACGTGCTGCCCGGCCCGTAGCGCGGCGGTGTCGACGAGTGCCTGGTGGGCGGTGAGGGCGGCGAGCGGCAGGGCGGCGGCCCGGACGTGGTCGAGGCCGGCGGGCTTGTGCGCGAAGGCGCGGGCGGGGCCCGTCACGTACTCCGCGTGGGAGCCGACGCCGTGCGGGTAGGGCAGCATCCCGAAGACCTCGTCGCCCGGCTCGAACAGGGTGACGCCGAAGCCGACGGCCTCGACGACGCCGGACACGTCCCAGCCGAGGACGAGCGGCAGGCGGTTCAGGAAGAGGCCGGCGGCGCGGTGCTTCCAGTCGGTCGGGTTCATCCCGGCGGCGCGCACGGCGACCAGGACCTGCCCCGGGCCGGGCACGGGCCGCGGCAGCACGACCTCCTTCAGCACCTCGGGGGTGCCGTGGGTGTCCTGGCCGATGGCGCGCATGGTGGTGGGGTTCGTCATGTGCTCCAGCCTCGCCCCGGACCCCGGGGCCGTACCATGGCATGAATGCCATCTTCCGACGGGATCGTGCCATGGCTGTCCATCGTGTCGTCGTCCTCGCGCTGGACGGGGCGTACCCCTTCGAGCTCGGCATCCCGAGCCGGGTCTTCGGTGCGCTCCTGGACCGTTACGAGGTACTGACCTGTTCCGTCGACGGCGGCCCCGTCGCCACGAACGCGGACTTCTCGGTCACGGTGGGGCACGGGCCCGAGGTGCTCGCGACGGCGGACACGGTGCTGCTGCCGCCCTTCGACATCTCCCGGCTCTCGCGCGAGCTGCCGCCGGGAGCGGCCGAGGCGCTCGCGGCGGTACGGCCCGGAGCGCGGATCGTGTCGATCTGCACGGGCGCCTTCGTACTGGCGGCCGCGGGGCTGCTCGACGGCCGACCCGCCACCACCCACTGGGCCGTCGCCGACGTCTTCCGGTCCTGGTACCCGCGGGTGGCGCTGGACCCGGACGTGCTGTTCGTGGACGACGGGGACGTGCTGACCTCGGCCGGTGCCGCCTCCGGCGTCGACGTCTGCCTGCACCTCGTGCGGCGGGACCACGGCACCGCCGTCGCCAACCACGTGGCCCGGGCCTGCGTCGTGCCGCCGTGGCGGGACGGCGGCCAGGCCCAGTACATCGAGCACCCGGTGCCCCCGGCGTCCGCGAACGGCACCTCGGCCACCCGCCAGTGGGCGCTGGAGAACCTGCACGAGCCCCTGACGCTGACGGAGCTGGCGGGGCACGCCCGGATGAGCCTGCGCACCTTCGCGCGCCGGTTCCACGACGAGGTCGGCACGAGCCCCGGCCGCTGGCTGATCCAGCAGCGCGTCTCCCGGGCCCAGCACCTCCTGGAGACCACCGACCTCGCCGTCGACGACATCGCCGGACAGGTCGGCTTTGCCACCGGCACCTCGCTGCGCGAGCACCTGCACGCCGCGATCGGCGTCTCCCCGCTCGCGTACCGGCGCACCTTCCGGGGCGCCGGTACGCCGGGCTGAACCCTCCCGGACGGAGGGTCCTGGACCGACGGAGGGTCCTAGATCCAGGTGTCCAGCCACATCCGGTCGCGCCACGAGCCGTCGGGGATCGGCGAGCCCGTGTAAATCGGCCAAAAATAGATGAAGTTCCAGATGATCAGCAGCACCAGGACGCCCGCCCCGATCGCGCCCAGCGTCCGCCGGCGTTCCAACGCCGGGTCGTCGCCCACCGGGACGGCCTCCACCGGGAGAGCCTCCACCGGGCCGATTCCCGCCGGACCGGTTCCCGTCGGGACGGCCTCCACCGGACCGGTTCTCGCCGCCCCGGTTCCCGCCGGGCCGGCTCCCACCGGGCCGGCTCCCACCGGGCCGGTTCCCGTCAGGCCGGGCACCGCTCTCGCCCCCGGCCCCAGCATCGCGCCGATCATCATCGTCACCGCCAGACACAGGAACGGCACGAACACGACCGCGTAGAACAGGAAGATCGTCCGCTCCTGGTAGAAGAACCAGGGCAGCCAGCCCGCCGCCACACCGCAGACGATCGCGCCCGCCCGCCAGTCGCGGCGGAAGAACCACCGCCACAGCACGTACGCCAGGGCGAAGCACGCCGCCCACCACAGCAGCGGCGTCCCGATGGCCAGCACCTCGCGGGCGCACTTGCCGCTGCCCGACGTCGTGCAGCCCGGCTGCTCCTCCCAGAAGTACGAGACGGGCCGGCCGAGCACGATCCAGCTCCAGGGGTTGGACTGGTAGGTGTGGCCGGACGTCAGGTTCACGTGGAACTCGTAGACCTGGTACTCGTAGTGCCACAGGCTGCGCAGCCAGTCCGGCAGCCACGTCCAGTTGCCGCCCTGCCCGTCCGTCGCCGCCCAGTTCCGGTAGTAGCCCTTGCCGGTGACGATCCACCCGGTCCAGGAGACGACGTACGTCAGGATCGCGACCGGCACCGTCGAGACGAAGGCCGGCAGCAGGTCCCGCTTCAGCACCGCCGTGTACGGCCGGATAGCGCCCGCCGTCCGCCGCGCGCCCACGTCCCACAGCACCGTCATCAGACCGAAGGCGGCCAGCACGTACAGGCCGTTCCACTTGGTGGCGAAGGCCAGCCCCAGCATCAGCCCGGCGACGATCCGCCACGGGCGCAGCCCGAGCCGCAGCCCCTCCGCGACCTCCACGTCGGGACGCAGCACCCCCTCCTCGTCGACCGGCAGCGCGGCGGCCAGCCGGCGCCGCGCCCAGTCGCGGTCGATCAGCAGCGCACCGAACGCCGCCAGCACGAAGAACATCAGCACCAGGTCGAGCAGCGCGGTGCGGCTCATCACGAAGTGCAGGCCGTCCACGGCGAGCAGCGTGCCCGCCAGGCAGCCCAGGAACGTCGAACGGAACAGCCGTCGGCCGATCCGGCACAGCATCAGCACCGACAGCGTGCCGAGCACCGCCACCATGAACCGCCAGCCGAACGGCGTGAAGCCGAAGAGCTGTTCACCGAAACCGATGATCCACTTGCCGACCGGCGGGTGGACCACGTAACCCGGATCGACCGGGATCTCCACCTTCGACGGGTCTTCCAGGATCAGCTTGTCGATGTCCTTGGGCCAGTCGCCCTCGTACCCCTGGTTGACCAGCGCCCAGGAGTCCTTCGCGTAGTACGTCTCGTCGAATATCAGCGCGTGCGGGCTGCCCAGGTTCCAGAACCGCAGCACCCCGGCGACCAGCGCCACCAGCAGCGGTCCGCCCCAGGCCGACCACCGCACCAGGCGCTCGGCCATCGGTGGGGAGACCCCGAGCACCGCCCACAGCTGGGCGCCGGGCCGGGTGTACGGCGGAACAAGCCGTTCGCGCAGCCCGATGCCGGGCCGGGGCGAATGACCGAAGCGGCGCAGCCGCTGCTGCCAGGATGCCGACTCTTCGCCGTGCGGTTCCCCGGCGTCTTGGCCCGGCCGGGCTTCGGGCGCAGTACTCGTCACCGCGCCATCGTAGGGAACGCGCCCGTGCGAGCGCTGGCACCCGGGCTGGGAGGATGATTCCTGTGACTGGAACGACTGGAACGCTGGTACTGGCAGGAACCCCCATCGGTGACGTGGCGGACGCCCCGCCGCGGCTCGCCGCCGAACTGGAGACGGCGGACGTCGTCGCGGCCGAGGACACCCGCAGGCTGCGCCGCCTCACCCAGGCGCTCGGCGTCCACACCACGGGCCGGGTCGTCTCCTACTTCGAGGGCAACGAGGCGGCCCGCACGCCGGAGCTCGTCGAGGCGCTGACCGGCGGGGCCCGGGTGCTGCTGGTCACGGACGCCGGGATGCCGTCCGTCTCCGACCCCGGCTACCGGCTGGTGGCCGCCGCGGTGGAGAAGGACATCAGGGTCACCGCGGTCCCCGGCCCCTCCGCCGTGCTCACCGCGCTCGCCCTCTCCGCACTGCCCGTCGACCGGTTCTGCTTCGAGGGCTTCCTGCCCCGCAAGGCGGGCGAGCGGCTCGGCAGGCTGCGCGAGGTCGCCGCGGAACGCCGCACGATGGTCTTCTTCGAGTCCCCGCACCGGATCGGCGACACCCTCGCCGCGATGGCCGAAGTCCTCGGTGCCGACCGGCGGGCGGCCGTGTGCCGGGAACTGACCAAGACGTACGAGGAGGTCAAGCGCGGCCCGCTGGGCGAACTGGCGGCCTGGGCGGCCGACGGGGTGCGCGGCGAGATCACCGTCGTCGTCGAGGGCGCGGCCGACACCGGCCCCGGGGAACTGGACGCGACGGAGCTGGTGCGCCGGGTGCGGGTGCGCGAGGAGGCGGGGGAGCGGCGCAAGGAGGCCATCGCCGCCGTCGCCGCCGAGGCGGGGCTCCCCAAGCGCGAGGTGTTCGACGCCGTCGTCGCGGCAAAGAACGCGGCTCGGACCGGCCCCGAAGAGGCCAAGGGACTATCGTGAAAAGCAAAGCGAGAGCCGCGCGCGGACCCTTTTCGCCACGAGAAGACCAAAACCGCTCCAACACTCGACAGGGACCGATGCGCTCCCGCCGGTAAAGGCGTCCACTGGGTCAGGGACGCATTCTCCGGAGTGCTTTGTCCGGCGGACAAAGGAGCAGGGCATGAGCGAGACCGCAGTGACCACCGCGCACGAGGCGTACGCCTTCGCCTGCATGAGGTGCGGGTACGGGTGGGAGCAGGCCTATGAGATAGAGCACCACCTCGACGGTTCCAACAACGACTTCGTCATATACAAGGCGGACGGGGAGCGGGTGCCCTCGCCCCTCTCCAGGCCCACCTGCATGAACTGCGGCGGCCACGTGGTCCGGATCATGCGGGCGGGGCGGGTCTCGACCGTCCAGCAGCTGCTCCACAACCCCCAGCCGTCCCGGTCGGCGGCCCCGCCGGCACCCGCGACCACGTCCGGCCAGAACGAAGCCGACACCGAGGCCAAAGCCGACGCCGACGCCCGGCAGGCCTCGGCCGCCACCGCCGCGCCCTCGGACCCGGGGCGCCACCGGCACCTGTCCGACCTGCTGCACCCCTTCCACCACCGCAAGTAAACGGGCGGCGGCGGACGACCGGGGGCTTCGGACGTACAGGGGCTTCGGACGTACGGTCGTGGGCTCCTGTGCAGTCGTGGGCTCCCGGGCAGTCGTGGGTTCTCGTACGGGCACGGGTCCTGGCGTGGGCCCCGGCGCGGTCCTCGTACGATCGTCGGCATGAGCCGTACCGAAGCCCCGCCGCTGCCCGAACCCCTCCGGGTGCCGGTCGCCGATTCGCACACCCACCTGGACATGCAGGACGGCACCGTCGAGGAGGGCCTGGCCAGGGCCACCGCGGTGAACGTCACCACCGTGATCCAGGTGGGCTGCGACGTGGCCGGGTCGCGCTGGGCCGCCGAGACCGCCGCCGCGCACGCCTCCGTGTACGCCGCCGTCGCCCTCCACCCCAACGAGGCGCCGCGCATCGTGCACGGCGACCCGGACGGCCGGTCGCGCCAGGGCGTGCGCGAGGCCGGCGGGACGGCCGCGCTGCACGAGGCGCTGGCGGAGATCGACGCGCTGGCTGCTCTCGACCACGTGCGCGGCGTCGGCGAGACCGGACTCGACCACTTCCGCACCGGCCCCGAGGGCATGGCCGCCCAGGAGGAGTCCTTCCGGGCCCACATCGAGATCGCCAAGCGGCACGGCAAGGCGCTGGTCATCCACGACCGCGAGGCCCACGCGGACGTGCTGCGCGTCCTCGCCGACGCGGGCGCCCCCGAGCGGACCGTCTTCCACTGCTACTCCGGCGACGCCGACATGGCCCGGATCTGCGCGGACGCCGGGTACTTCATGTCCTTCGCGGGCAACGTCACCTTCAAGAACGCCCAGCCGCTGCGGGACGCCCTGGCCGTCGCGCCGACGGAGCTGGTGCTGGTCGAGACGGACGCCCCGTTCCTGACCCCCGCCCCGTACCGGGGACGGCCCAACGCGCCCTACCTCATCCCCGTCACGCTGCGGGCCATGGCCGAGGTGAAGGGCCTGGACGAGGACACCCTGGCGGCGGCGATCGCCGACAACACCGCGCGAGCCTTCGACTACTGAGGAGGCATTCGACTACTGAGAGGGCCTTCAAACACTGAGGAGCCTTCGACCGCTGAGGAGGCCTTCGACTACTGAGGGGGGCGGGCTCAGAACTTGAGCCCCTTAAGCTTGAAAAGTGAGCACCACTGAGCCCGACGCCCTCCTGGGCCCCGCAGACATCCGCGAGCTGGCCGCGAAGCTGGGCGTGCGCCCGACCAAGCAGCGCGGCCAGAACTTCGTCATCGATGCCAACACGGTCCGCCGGATCGTCCGCACGGCGGAGGTCCGCCCGGAGGACGTCGTCGTCGAGGTCGGTCCGGGGCTCGGCTCGCTGACCCTGGCGCTGCTGGAGGCGGCGGACCGGGTCGTCGCCGTCGAGATCGACGACGTGCTGGCGGCGGCGCTGCCGGCCACCGTCGCCGCCCGGATGCCGGAGCGCGCCGACCGCTTCGCCCTGGTGCACTCCGACGCGATGCTGGTCCGGGAGCTGCCGGGCCCGGCGCCGACCGCGCTGGTCGCCAACCTCCCGTACAACGTCGCCGTGCCGGTCCTGCTGACGATGCTGGAGCGCTTCCCGTCCATCGAACGCACCCTGGTCATGGTCCAGGCCGAGGTGGCCGACCGGCTGGCCGCCCGGCCGGGCAACAAGGTCTACGGCGTGCCGTCGGTGAAGGCCAACTGGTACGCGGAGGTCAAGCGGGCCGGGGCCATCGGGCGCAACGTCTTCTGGCCCGCCCCGAACGTCGACTCCGGACTGGTCTCGCTGGTCCGCCGCACCGAACCGGTCACGACGAGCGCGAGCCGGGCCGAGGTCTTCGCGGTGGTCGACGCGGCCTTCGCCCAGCGCCGCAAGACGCTGCGGGCGGCCCTGTCCGGCTGGGCGGGCTCCGCCCCGGCCGCCGAGGCCGCGCTGGTCGCGGCCGGGATCTCGCCGCAGGCCCGCGGCGAGGCACTGACGATCGAGGAATTCGCGGCCATCGCCGAGCACAAGCCGGCCGCCGACGTTCCTGAGCCCGACGCCGCCACGGGCAGCACCGGGGGTGCCGCATGAGCACGGCCGTCACCGTCCGCGTCCCCGCCAAGGTCAACGTCCAGCTCGCGGTCGGCGCCCCGCGCCCCGACGGCTTCCACGACCTGGCCAACGTCTTCCTCGCCGTCGGCCTGTACGACGAGGTCACCGTCACCCCCGCCGACGGACTGCGGATCACCTGCTCCGGCCCGGACGCCGCCCAGGTCCCGCTGGACGCGACGAACCTCGCCGCCCGCGCCGCGATCGAGCTGGCCGAGCGGCACGGCATCGCCCCCGACGTGCACATCCACATCGCCAAGGACATCCCCGTCGCGGGCGGCATGGCGGGCGGCAGCGCCGACGGCGCCGCCGCGCTCCTGGCCTGCGACGCCCTGTGGGGCACCGGCGCCACCCGGGAGGAGCTGCTCGACATCTGCGCACGGCTGGGCAGCGACGTCCCGTTCAGCCTGGTCGGCGACGCCGCCCTCGGCACCGGACGCGGCGAGAAGCTGACCCCGATCGAGGTCGGCGGCACCTTCCACTGGGTCTTCGCGGTCGCCGACGGCGGGCTCTCCACCCCGGCCGTCTACGGCGAGTTCGACCGGCTCACCGCCGGCACGGACGTACCCGCCCCCGTCGCCTCCCCGGCGCTCCTGGCCGCGCTGCGCTCCGGCGACACCACCGCGCTCGCCGGCGCCCTGAGCAACGACCTCCAGCCCGCCGCGCTCTCCCTGCGCCCCTCGCTGGCCGACACCCTCGCCGCGGGCACCGGGGCCGGCGCCCTGGCCGCCCTGGTCTCCGGCTCCGGCCCGACCACCGCGTTCCTGACGGCGGACGAGGAATCGGCCCGGAAGGTCGCCGACGCGCTGACGGCATCCGGGACGTGCCGCAAGGCGCGCACCGCGGTGTCGCCCGCACCGGGTGCGCAGCTCGTCTGACGGGGGTGCCGCTACCGCCCGTAGTGGTAGCGGCACGAGGCGATGCGCACCTCGTCCTCGACCACGCGGTGCACGAGCCGGTGTTCGTCGCTGATCCTGCGCGACCAGTACCCGTGGAAACCGTGCCGCAGGGGCTCGGGTTTGCCGATGCTCCCGTTCCTGTTCCCGTTGCGGGCTCGTGCCGGACGAACTTCATTCGACGAGCTCCCGCACCGTGCCGCCGCCGTTCTCGAGGTCGTCGATCGCAGCCAGGACACGACGCGCGTTCTCCGGGCTGCGGTAGAGGTAGGCCGTCTCCTTCATGGCCTCGTACTCGTCGAGCGCCACGATCACCACGGGCTCGTGGCCTGCACGCGTCACTACGACCTCTTCGCGGTCATCGACGACGGAGCTCAGGGTCTCGGCGTACTTGGCGCGCGATTCCGTGTAGGTCATGGTGCGCATGCTCGTCTCCCGGTACGTCCGACGTAGAGGAACCCGTACGTACGGAAAACCGTACATTCGGGCCCATCGGGCGGCAGGGCCGCCGCGCGGAACCCCGTCCGCCGCCCCGTACCCTGGGAAGTCGATCGATCCCACGGGGCAGGAGTGAAATGGCCGTCAATCTGGTCAATGTCGAGCAGGTCAGCAAGGTGTACGGCACCCGTGCCCTGCTCGACGGCGTGTCCCTCGGGGTCTCCGAGGGGGACCGGATCGGTGTCGTGGGCCGCAACGGCGACGGCAAGACGACCCTCATCCGGATGCTCGCCCGGCTGGAGGAGGCCGACAGCGGGCGCGTCACCCACAGCGGCGGGCTGCGCCTGGGCGTCCTCACCCAGCACGACTCGCTCGACCCGGGGGCGACCATCCGCCACGAGGTGATCGGCGACCTCGCCGACCACGAGTGGGCGGGCAGCGCCAAGATCCGCGACGTCCTCACCGGACTCTTCGGCGGGCTCGCGCTGCCGGGCTTCGAGCACGGCCTGGACACCGTCATCGGCCCGCTCTCCGGCGGCGAGCGGCGCCGCATCGCGCTGGCCAAGCTGCTCATCGCCGAGCAGGACCTGATCGTCCTCGACGAGCCCACCAACCACCTCGACGTCGAGGGCATCTCCTGGCTGGCCGGCCACCTCCGGGCCCGCCGCTCGGCCCTCGTCTGCGTCACCCACGACCGCTGGTTCCTCGACCAGGTCTGCACCCGCATGTGGGACGTCCAGCGCGGCACGGTCCACGAGTACGAGGGCGGCTACAGCGACTACGTCTTCGCACGCGCCGAACGGGAGCGGATCGCCGCGACCGAGGAGGCCAAGCGGCAGAACCTGATGCGCAAGGAGCTGGCCTGGCTGCGCCGCGGCGCCCCGGCCCGCACCTCCAAGCCCCGCTACCGCATCGAGGCGGCCAACGAGCTGATCGCCGACGTGCCGCCGCCGCGCGACACCAGCGAGCTGATGAGGTTCGCCAACGCCCGGCTCGGCAAGACCGTCTTCGACCTGGAGGACGTGACCGTCCAGGCCGGCCCCAAGACGCTGCTCACCCACCTCACCTGGCAGCTCGGCCCCGGCGACCGGATCGGCCTGGTCGGGGTCAACGGCGCGGGCAAGACCTCGCTGCTGCGGGCGCTGGCCGAGGCGGCCCGCACCCAGGGCGACGTCCAGCCCGCCGCCGGGCGGATCGTCGTCGGCAAGACCGTCAAGCTGGCCTACCTCTCCCAGGACGTCGCCGAGCTCGACCCGGACCTGCGGGTCCTGGAGGCCGTGCAGCAGGTGCGCGACCGGGTCGATCTCGGCAAGGGCCGGGAGATGACCGCCGGCCAGCTCTGCGAGCAGTTCGGCTTCACGAAGGAGAAGCAGTGGACCCCGGTCGGGGACCTCTCGGGCGGTGAGCGCCGGCGGCTCCAGATCCTGCGCCTGCTGATGGACGAGCCGAACGTCCTCTTCCTCGACGAGCCCACCAACGACCTGGACATCGAGACCCTGACCCAGCTGGAGGACCTCCTCGACGGCTGGCCCGGGTCGATGGTCGTGATCTCCCACGACCGGTTCTTCATCGAGCGGACCACGGACCGGGTGATGGCGCTGCTCGGCGACCGCACGCTGCGGATGCTGCCGCGCGGGATCGACGAGTACCTGGAGCGCAGGCAGCGGATCGAGGAGGCGGCGACCCCCTCCGCCGCGCCCGCGCCGGCCAAGGAGAAGGAAGCCCCCGCCGCCACGACGCTCTCCCCGCAGGCCGCCCGCGCGGCGAAGAAGGAACTCCAGAAGGTCGAGCGGCAGCTCGACAAGATCTCGACGCGCGAGACCGCGCTGCACGCCCAGATCGCCGAGCACGCCACGGACTTCGAGAAGGTGGCGAAGCTCGACGCGGAGCTGCGCGAACTGGTCGCCGAGCGCGACGAGTTGGAGATGCGCTGGCTCGAACTGGCCGAGGACGCCTGACCGTCGGAGACGGCCGACGCCCCGCCGGGCAGCCGTCGGGAGCTTGCCGGGCGGCTGACCGGAGCCGGTCGGGCGGTCGGCGGGAGCCTGTCGGGTCGCCGGTGGGGGCGTGCTTGGCGTGGGCGTTGGGGCTGGTGGGGCGGGTGGTAGAAAGAAACCTTGCCCCGGCACCGCAGCCGGACGGGGCCCGTACGCAGCACGAAGGGGGACGCGCCGATGACCCAGCCGCCCGGCCAGCAACCACCGCAGGGAGGCTTCGGGGCTCCGTACGACCCCGCGACCGGACCGGACCAGCCGTCACCTGCCGCACCACCGGCCCCGGCGCCGGCGCCAGGGCCGGGGTACGGCACCCCGGCCCAGCCCGGCCCGTACAACGCGCCTTCCCAGCCGGGCCCGTACAACGCCCCCGCCCAGCCCGGCCCGTACAACACCCCCGCCCAGCCCGGCCCGTACGGCAACCCGGCCCAGCCCGGTCCGTACAACGCCCCCGCCCAGCCGGGCCCGTACAACGTGCCGACCCAGCCCGGTCCGTACAACCTCCCCGCGCAGACCGCGCCGTACGGCGGTCCGGGGCAGCCCGGGGGGCCGGCGGGGAACGGCGGCGGCGGGTTCTTCCGGGGTCGGCGGGGAGCGGTCCTCGGTGCCGTGCTCGCCGTGGCGCTGCTGGCCGGGGGCGGCGTGTGGCTGGCCGTCGGCGGGGACGACGGGAAGAAGTCCGGGGCGAACGGGAGCACCGGCGCCGACCAGGGCTCCTCGTCCGGCGGGAAGGGCGGCGGGAAGAACGACAAGTCCGGGGACGCGGACGCGGACAAGGCCGCGGCCGAGCGCGCGGAGGCACTGCGCGCGGAGGTCGCCGGGATCAACGACGGGCGGAAGACCGGCGAGGCGAAGGCCCTCTGGCTCCAGGAGGGCGGCGTCGACCTGCCGCGCAACGGCTCCGACGTGTACGGGCCCTGGATCGTCGGCGATACCGTCGTGAAGGCGATGTACCGCACGGTCTCCGGCTACTCCGTCGGCGACGGCAGGCAGAAGTGGAGCCTGCGCCTGCCGGGTTCCATGTGCGCGGCCCCCTCGCAGGCCACCGCCGACGGCAGGATCGTCCTCGGGGTCATGAGCGGCAGCGGCACCGAGGAGTTCTGCGACGCGCTCCAGATGGTCGACCTCAACACCGGCAAGGCCGGCTGGTACAAGAAGTACAAGCGGGTGGGCGCCTGGGACGGCCTCTCCGACCCCGCGATGGCGATCAACGGGGACACCGTGACCGTCGGGCGCAAGACCAGGACGGACGCCTTCCGGGTCTCCGACGGCAAGGTGCTCTTCGGTGAACTGCCGGGCAACTGCCAGCCGTTCGGCTTCGCGAGCGGCCCCGTCGCGGTGGCCGCGGCCAGCTGCCAGACGGCGGCCGACGACCACAAGGAACAGCAGGTCAAGCGGATCGACCCGGCCACCGGCAAGGTCCTGTGGACGTACAAGGTCAAGAAGGGCTGGGAGATCTCGCAGTTCTACTCGGTCAGCCCGCTGGTCGTCTCGCTACGGAAGCCGGAGGAGAAGAAGTGGGCCGTTCTCCTGCTCAACGACAACGGGACCTACCGCTCCCAGCTGGTCGGTGACGACCCGAACTACCGGACCCGGTGCGACACCGACCTCCTCACCTCCGGCAAGGCCCTCGACGGCTGCCTGGGCGTGACGGCCGACGAGCACGGCGTCTACCTGGCGACCGAGCCCGAGTCCGGGCTCGACCCCACCAACAAGGTCGTCGCCTTCGACCTGAACACCGGCAAGGTCAAGTGGAAGGCGGACTCCCCGGCCGGGCAGACCCTGATGCCGATGCGGGCGGAGGGCGGCAGGCTGCTGATGCACCTGGGCGCGGTGAAGGGCAAGGGCGGCGGCATCCTCTCCCTCCCGCCGACCGGCGGCACCCCGCAGACGGTGCTGCGGCACCCGGCGTCGGGAGCCGACGCCGAACGGGAACTCTTCGAGCCCAAGGTCGCCTACGCCGACGGGCGTTCCTTCCTCATGTCCTCCAGGATCAGCGGCATCGAGGACGGCGACGAGGAGAAGGCCAAGTCCATGGGGGTCTACGGCAACTGACGCACCGGGGCGCACGGCCGGTGCGCGGCAGGGCGCACGGTTCGGGCACGCCGGGGCGTACGGACCGGTGCGCGGCAGGGCGCACGGCCGGTGCGCGGCAGGGCGTCGGAAGCCCGCTCCCCGGCGTTCCCCGGGGCGTAACGGAGGCATCACGGGCCGGTTCTCCCTTGGGAACAGGGAGTGGACCGCCCCGGTGCCCCGGGTGTTGCGGGTGGTACAAAGAAGGCCCGCTCGACTGACGCAACGCCGCGGGATCCATGCCCGATTCGCTCCATTCCAAAGGGTTCGGGGGTTTTGGCCCCGGGGGCCCCGAGGAATCGCGGGGGAGATCGGAACGGGCACAGGACCGCACGAAGGGGGACGTGCTGATGACCCAGCCGCCCAGCCAGCAACCGCCGCAGGGCGGCTTCGGCGCGCCGCAGGAGCCGCAGGGAACGCCGCAGCCGCCCCAGGGCCCGCCGCAGACCCCGCCCCAGCCCGGCTACGGCCACCCGCAGGCACCCGGTCAGGCCCCCGGCTACGGCTACCCGCAGCAGCCGGGCCAGCAGCCGGGCCCCTATGCCCAGCAGCCCGGCCCCTACGGTCAGCAGCCGGGACCGTACGGCCAGCAGCCCGGCCCGTACGCCCAGCAGCCGGGACCGTACAACGCGCCCGCGCAGCCCGGCCCCTACGGTCAGCAGCCCGGACCCTACGCCCAGACGCAGCAGTACCCCGGCGCCCCGACCCCCGGCGGGCCGGGCGGCGGCGGTGCCAGGCGCAAGCCCGCGGTCATCATCGGTGCCGCGGCGGTCGCGCTCCTGGTGATCGGCGGCGGCATATTTTTCGCCATGAGCGGGGACGGCGACAAGAAGAAGGACCCCGTCGCCCAGCAGAGCAAGGGCGCCGAGCCCAACAGCTCGCCCTCCGTGAACGAGGGCGACGGCAACGGCGACGGCAACGGCGGCGGTGACGAGGACCTCAACGCCGGCCGCAAGAAGGGCGAGGCGAAGGTCCTCTGGCTCCAGAAGAACGACATCGACCTGCCCCGCAACGGCTCCGACGTCCGCGGCCCCTGGGTGGTCGGTGACACGATCGTCAAGGGCATGTACCGCACGGTCTCCGGCTACTCCGTCAGCGACGGCAAGCAGAAGTGGACGCTGAAGCTGCCCGCCGACCTGTGCGCGGCCCCCGTCCAGCCCGCCACCAACGGCAAGATCGTCATCGGTGTCAAGAACGGCACCACCGACAAGGCCGACTGCGCGGACCTCCAGATGATCGACCTCAACACCGGCAAGGCCGGCTGGAAGAAGTCGATCCAGAAGAACGGCACCTGGGACTTCCTCTCGGACATCTCCCTCGCCATCAGCGGCGACACGGTGACGGTCGGGCGCACCGGCAACTCCAGCGCCTACCGGGTCAGCGACGGCAAGGAACTGTTCGGCAAACAGCCGGGCAACTGCCAGCCGTTCGCCTTCGCCGGCGGCCCCAAGCTGATCGCCGCCGCCAACTGCCGCACCGGCGACGTCGACAACCCGCAGCACCAGATCCAGGAACTGGACCCGGTCACGGGCAAGCCCAAGTGGACGTACCAGCCCAAGCGCGGCTGGGAGATCGACCGGGTCTACTCGGTGACCCCGCTCGTGGTCTCCCTGAAGAAGGAGAAGGAGTGGAGCATCCTCGCCCTGAAGGAGAACGGGCAGCTCCGCACCGGCATCACCAGTGACAAGGGCGACAAGTTCGCACCGGACTGCGGCAGCGCCTTCGCGATCTTCGGGAAGTCCCTCGACGGCTGCACCGGGGTCGCCGCCGACGCCAACACCTTCTACATGGCCACCGCCCCGGACTCCAGCGGCCTCGCCCGCACCAACAAGGTCGTGGCCTTCGACCTGAACACCGGCAAGTCCAAGTGGAAGGCCGCGGCCCCGAGCGAGCGCATGGTGAAGCCGCTGCGCATGGAGGGCGGCAACGTGCTGCTCTACGTGGAGGCGGGCTTCAACAAGGGCGGGGGGATCGCCACCCTCGCACCGACCGGCGGCACCCCGAAGATGCTGCTCCAGCACCCCGAGTCGACGTCCGAGATCGAGAGCACCTTCTACAACTCGAAGGTCGTCTACGCGGACGGCCGCTCCTTCATCGCGAGCGGCCGGGTCAGCGCCAGGAACGACAAGGAAGAGCTGGAGACGAAGACCATGATGGCCTTCGGCAACTGACGGCTCACCGAGCCCTCGACGGCGACACCGAGCCGTCGGACCCGACGCCTCACGACCGGCAGCGGCCGGAGCACCACCGGCCGCCGCCGGCCCCGACCCACCGACTCCCTTTCCCCCCAGAGGTACGTACGCCATGACGCAGCCGCCCCAGCCGCCCAACGATCCGCCCCAGGGCGGATTCGGCGCCCCGCAGGACCCGCCGCCGGGCGGGTTCGGTGCCCCGCAGGACCCGCCGCCGGGCGGGTTCGGTGCCCCGCAGGACCCGCCGCCCGGTGGGTTCGGCGCCCCCACCCCGCCGCCCGCCGACCCGATGGCCAAGCAGCCGGACACCCCGCCCGCAGGCGGCGGCTTCGGCGCTCCCACCCCGCCGCCGCCCGCCGCCGGGCAGCCCCCGCAGCCGCCGGCCGGCTACGGCTACCCGCAGACCGGGGCCCCGCAGCAGGGGTACGGCTACCCGCAGACCCAGCAGGGGTACGGCTACCCGCAGGCACCCGTGCCCGGACAGCCGCAGCAGGGCTACGGCTTCCCGCAGGGCATGCCGCCCGGCCAGCCGCCGCAGCAGGGCTACGGCTACCCGACCACGCCGATGCAGCAGCAACAGCCGTACCCGCCGCAGCAGGGCGGCAACGGCGGCAAGAAGTTCAACACCCAGATGCAGATCATCGTCGCCGCCGCGGTCGCCGTGGTGCTGATCGTGGGCGGCGGTGTCTGGTACGCCGCCAGCGGCGACGACGACAAGACGGACAAGACGTCCCAGGCCGGCGGCACCACCGGTGGCAAGGGCGGCACCGAGAAGGGCGGCGTCCTCGGGGGCGGCAAGGAGAAGGCCCCCGAGGACCCCAAGTCCAAGGTCGCCTTCCAGCTCCCGCTGCCGAAGGTCACCGACGTCACCAGGGTCGACGGCTCCTGGCTGACCGACAAGGCGTACGTGAAGACCGGGCTGAACGAGATCGTCGGCTACGACGCGGCCAAGGGCACCAAGCTGTGGTCCATCCCGCTGGCGGGCCAGCTCTGCGCCGCCTCGCGGCACATGTCCAAGGACTACAAGACCGCGATCGCCTTCCAGGAGAGCAAGCCCACCAAGGAGACCAAGTACCCGCCGTGCAACCAGGTCGGCGCGCTCGACCTGAACACCGGCAAGATGCTGTGGAGCAAGTCGATCACCGCCGCCACCAGCGGTGACGCGGCGGTCAGGTTCGACGAGATCACGGTCAGCGGCGACGTGGTCGCCGCCGGCGGCACCGAGGGCGGCGTCGGCTTCGACCTGAAGACCGGAGCCGAGCGCTGGAAGCCCAAGGCCGGCACCGACGGCTGCTACGACAGGGGGTACGGCGGCGGCGAGGCGCTCGTGGCGGTCCGCAAGTGCGGTTCGTACGACGACCCGCAGCTCGTCATCCAGGCGCTGAACCCGGCCGACGGGGCCCCGCTCTCCTCGTACAAGATGCCGCCCGGCGTCGACTACGCGAGCGTCGTCTCCACCAAGCCGCTGGTCGTCGCGGCCGACGTCGGCGACACCGCCGGTGACGGCAGCGGCATCTCGGACTTCTTCTCCATCGACGCCTCCACCGGCAAGCTGCTCACCCGGATCGCGGCGGACGCCGAGAAGTACGCCGCGCGCTGCGCCTCCACCAAGGTCGAGAGCTGCAGCCAGCTCGCCGTCGGCAACAACCGCATCTACGTGCCGACCGAGGACCACGAGGGCAGCGGCGAGTACGGCGACACCAACGAGATCGTCTCCTTCGACCTCAAGACCGGCAAGCCGACCGGTGACCGCGCCGACGCGGGCGACCGCTACACGATGTTCCCGATCCGCATGGACGGCGGCAACATCATCGCGTACCGGGTGCCCCCGTACGACAAGGGCGGCCAGATCGTCTCCATCGACGGCGGCACGTTCAAGCAGACGGTGCTGATGGAGAACCCGAGCGACGAGTCGATCCGTGACGCGGAGACCAGCTTCACGCCGGACTACTCCGAGTTCCGCTACGACAACGGACGCCTGTACCTGGCGAGCACGATGGTCAGCAAGCCGCACGGCTCGCTGGACGAGGACCGCCGCCTGGTGGTCGCTTTCAGCCGGGACTGAGCGACCGGCCGCACGGACCGGAGGGGTGGTGCCCGCAGGACGGGCACCACCCCTCCGGCGTCCGGCCGGTTCCGGACGCACACGGCACCGGCGATCCCGAGCCTTTTGGCCGGTAAGAGCCCGCGACGTCGAACAAGCGTGTAGCTTGCCGGGTCAGGAAGGCCGGGGGGACCGGTGCGACCGGTGGCTACGGGGGTGTGCTCGATGGGCGTGCGGCTCATGGTGGTCGACGACCACAGACTGCTCGCCGAGGCACTCGCCTCGGCGCTGAAGCTGCGGGGCCACCGGGTCCTCGCGGCGGCCGCGCCGACGGCGGGAGCGGCGGAACTGGTGGTCAGCAGAGCCCCGGAGGTCTGCCTGTTCGGCACCGCGACACCCGCCGAACCCGGGGCCTTCGACCCGATCGTGCGCATCCGGCGCGAACGCCCGCAGGTGGCCGTCGTGGTGCTCGGCCCGGTGCCCAGCCCCCGGGGGATCGCGGCGGCCTTCGCCGCGGGCGCCGCGGGGTACGTCCGCCACGACGAACGCATGGAGGGCGTCGAGCGGGCCATGGCCAAGGCGCGGGCCGGCGAGGCGGCGGTGGCGCCGCAACTCCTCCGGAGTGCCTTCGCCGAACTGCTCAACCCCGCCATCACCCCGGACGACGAGGGGCAGCGGCTGCTGCGGCTGCTCACCCGGCGCGAGGTCGAGGTCCTGATGCGGGTCGCCGAGGGCGAGGACACCCGCCGGATCGCGGCCGGGATGCGGATCGCGCCGAGCACCGCGCGCACGCATGTGCAGCGGGTGCTGATGAAGCTGGGCGTCGGCTCCCGGCTGGAGGCCGCGGCGCTCGCGGCCCGTACGGGACTGCTGGACCGCGCGGCACCGGACGGACGGCCGGACCCGCTGCTCCCCTGAGAGCCGTCCCTCCCGTTCCCCCAGAACCCAACAAACTCCGAACCGCCGAACCGCCGAACCGCCGAGCACCGAACATCGAAGGTCGACCGCCGACCGCCGACCGCCGAACGTCGAAGACCGACCGGCGACCCGCCCATGCGTGCCGTGCCCGGCACCGGATCACTCATTGACGCGCCTGTTGACTTGTGATTCATTGTGTTCGGTTATGTTTGGAGGAATTCGGTGAAGAAGACGGTCACGACGCTCGCCGACGGCCGGGAGCTGATCTACTACGACAGCCGCGACGACACGGTGCGCGCGGCCGTCGACCGGCGCCCCCTGGACCCCGTGTCGACGTCGTCCGAGATCCGCCGCGACCCGTTCCTCGGGGACAGCGTCGCCATCGCCTCGCACCGCCAGGGGCGCACCTACCATCCGCCGGCCGACGAGTGCCCGCTGTGCCCCTCGCGGGACGGCAGGCTGAGCGAGATCCCCGAGGCGGACTACGACGTCGCCGTCTTCGAGAACCGGTTCCCCTCGCTCGCCGGCGACGCCGGCCGCTGCGAGGTCGTCTGCTTCACCTCCGACCACGACGCCTCGTTCGCCGACCTCACCGAGGAACAGGCCGCCCTGGTCCTGGCCGCGTGGACCGACCGCACCGCCGAACTCGCCGAACTCCCGCAGGTGAAGCAGGTGTTCTGCTTCGAGAACCGGGGTGCCGAGATCGGCGTCACGCTCGGCCACCCGCACGGCCAGATCTACGGCTACCCCTTCGTCACCCCGCGCACCGAGCTGATGTTCCGCTCGATGGCCGCCCACCGTGCCGAAACCGGGGGCAACCTCTTCGACGACGTCGTGGCCCGGGAGGAGCAGGACGGCTCGCGGATCGTCATCGAGGCCGAGCACTGGATCGCCTTCGTGCCGTACGCCGCGCACTGGCCGTACGAGGTCCACCTCCACCCCCGCCGCCGCGTCCCCGACCTGCGGGAACTCGACGAGGCGGCGCGCGCGGAATTCCCCCGGGTCTACCTGGAACTCCTGCGGCGGTTCGACCGGATCTTCGGCCCCGCGGAGCCGCCGACCCCGTACATCGCGGCCTGGCACCAGGCCCCGTTCGGGGTGTCCGGGCGGGAGGAGTTCGGGCTCCATCTGGAGCTTTTCACGATCCGGCGCACCTCCGGCAAGCTGAAGTTCCTCGCGGGTTCCGAGTCCGGCATGAACGTGTTCATCAACGACGTGCCGCCGGAGGCCGCGGCCCGGCGACTGCGAGAGGTAGCGAGCCAGTGAGCAAGCCCCCGAAGAAATACCTGGTCACCGGCGGTGCGGGATACGTCGGCAGCGTGGTGGCCCAGCACCTGCTGGAGGCCGGCCACGCGGTCACCGTCCTCGACGACCTGTCGACCGGGTTCCGGGAGGGCGTTCCGGCCGGCGCCGAGTTCATCGAGGGCCGGATCCAGGACGCCGCGAAGTGGCTGGACGCCTCCTACGACGGGGTGCTGCACTTCGCCGCGTACTCCCAGGTCGGCGAGTCCGTCGCGGACCCGGAGAAGTACTGGGTGAACAACGTCGCCGGGTCCGTCGCGCTGCTCGCCGCGATGCGCGACGCCGGGGTGCGCACCCTGGTCTTCTCCTCCACCGCCGCCACCTACGGGGAACCGGCCACCACCCCCATCACCGAGTCGGACGCCACCGCCCCCACCAACCCCTACGGCGCCACCAAGCTCGCCGTCGACCACATGCTCACCGGCGAGGCCGCCGCGCACGGACTGGCCGCGGTCTCGCTGCGCTACTTCAACGTGGCCGGTGCGTACGGCGGTTGCGGGGAACGGCACGACCCCGAGTCGCACCTGATCCCGCTGGTCCTCCAGGTCGCCCTCGGCCGCCGCGAGTCGATCTCCGTGTACGGCGACGACTACCCGACCCCCGACGGCACCTGCGTCCGCGACTACATCCACGTCGCCGACCTCGCCGAGGCCCACCTGCTGGCCCTGGACGCCGCCACCCCGGGCGAGCACCTGATCTGCAACCTCGGCAACGGCAACGGCTTCTCCGTCCGCGAGGTCGTCGAGACGGTCCGCGAGGTCACCGGCCACCCCGTCCCGGAAGTCGTGGCCCCGCGCCGGGCCGGCGACCCCGCCGTGCTGGTCGCCTCCGCCGACACCGCCAGGCAGCGGCTCGGCTGGACCCCCTCCCGCCCCGACCTGACCGGAATCGTCGCCGACGCCTGGGCGTTCGCCCGCCGAGAGGAAACCACCGCACCATGACCGGGAACAGCGAACCGGCCACCTCCTCCGTCGAGTTGGCCGCCGCATCCGTCGAGTCGGCCACCTCCTCCGCCGAGTCGGCCGCCGCATCCGTCGAACTGACCGCCTCCCTCACCGAGTTTGCCGCCTCCTTCACCGAGCTGTACGGCAGGGAGCCCGAGGGGATCTGGGCCGCCCCCGGCCGGGTCAACCTGATCGGCGAGTACACCGACTTCAACGACGGCTTCGTGATGCCGCTCGCGCTGCCGCACACCGCCCGCGCGGCCGTGGCCCGCCGCACCGACGGCGAACTGCGGCTCCACTCCACCGACGTGCCCGGCGGCGTCGTCCGGCTCCGGGTCGACGAACTGGCCCCGGGGCAGGGGCACGGCTGGGCCGCGTACCCGGCCGGGGTCGTCTGGGCGCTGCGCGAGGCGGGCCACCAGGTCACCGGCGCGGACATCCAGCTGACCTCCACCGTCCCCACCGGCGCCGGCCTGTCCTCCTCCGCCGCGCTGGAGACCGTCACCGCGTTCGCCCTGAACGACCTGTTCGGGCTCGGCCTCTCCGCACCGGAGCTGGCGGTGCTCGGCCGCCGCGCCGAGAACGACTTCGTCGGCGTGCCGTGCGGAATCATGGACCAGATGGCGTCCGCCTGCTGCACCGAGGGCCACGCCCTGTACCTCGACACCCGCGACCTCACCCGGCGCCAGGTCCCCTTCGACCTGCCCGCCCACGGGCTGCGGTTGCTGGTGGTCGACACCCGGGTCAAGCACGAACTCGGCGACGGCGCCTACGCCGAACGACGGGCCGGCTGCGAGGCCGGGGCCGCGGCGCTCGGCCTGCGCACGCTGCGCGAACTGCCGTACGAGGGCCTCGCCGAGGCCCTGGGCACCCTGGCCGCCTCCGGCGTGGACGAGTCCGTGGTGCGCTACGTGCGCCATGTGGTCGGCGACAACGAGCGGGTCGAGCGGGTCATCGCGCTGCTCGACGCCGGCGACGTGCGGGCCGTGGGCCCGGTCCTCGACGCCGGACACGCCTCGCTCCGCGACGACCTGCGGGTCTCCTGCGCCGAACTGGACCTGGCGGTGTCGGCGGCGGTCGGGGCCGGTGCGCTCGGCGCCCGGATGACCGGCGGCGGCTTCGGCGGCTCGGCGATCGTGCTGGTGGAGGAGGACCGCGCGGACGCGGTCGCCGAGGCCGTGCGGGAGGCGTTCGCCGCGGCGGGCCACACCGCGCCGGGCATCTTCCCGGCGGTGCCCTCGGCAGGCGCCCGCCGCCTCGCCTGAACCCCTCGCACCCCTCACGCCCCACGGGTCACCCCCGAACACCCGAACGACACCGGCCAGTTCTGCGAATCGCCTTCCGTCGGGGCCCGTCGGCCTTACTCTGATGCACAGCACCGGTGGGGGCCGGTGCTGATTCAGGGGTACGAGACAGTCGGGTACGGCGCCCGGGGCGGGTGGCAGTCGACAACACGGCGGCGGCCGTGGGACTGCGGTCCAACTCCCCGAACCGGGCACCGTACCCGTACTGATCCGTCTCTCTGATCCGTCTCTTCGAAAGGGCCCGGGAGAGGCCCGGGAACAGACGCGGCATGGGGGTGCCTGTGGTTCGTATCCGGGTTCTCGTGGTGGACGACCACCGAATTTTCGCCGAATCGCTCGCGGCGGCGCTCACGGCCGAGCCCGACGTCGACGTGTCGGCCACGGGCAGCGGCCCCGCCGCCCTGCGCTGTCTGGAACGGGCCGCCGCGGAGGGGCGCGGCTACGACGTGGTGCTGGTCGACGCCGAACTGGGCGCGCTCGCTCCGGGGGCCCGGCCCGCGCCCGTCCCGGTGCCGAACGGCGGGGGGAACGCCCCGGTGGACGGCCTCTCCCTGGTCGCCGGGGTCCACGCCGCCCGGCCCGCGGTGCGCACGGTGGTGCTCGCCGAGCGGGACGACCCGCACCGGGCCGCGCTGGCCCTCCAGGCCGGGGCCTCGGGCTGGGTCGCCAAGGACTGCTCGTTGCAGCGGCTGCTCGCGGTCGTGCGCGGCGTGCTGCGCGGCGAGACGCATCTGCCCCCCGCCCTGCTCACGGGCGTGCTGAAGGAGCTGACGGCGGCGCGCAAGCACCGTACCGAGAGCGAGCGGCTGGTCGAGTCGCTGACCCCGCGCGAGCGCGAGGTGCTGCGCTGCATGGTGGCGGGGCTGGGGCGCAAGGCGGTGGCGGAACGGCTCTTCCTCTCCCCGCACACGGTCCGCACCCATATGCAGAACGTGCTGGGGAAGCTGGGCGTGCACTCCACACTGGCCGCCGTCGCGCTGGCCCGGCGGGCGGGCGTGGGACCGGCCGAGACGGCCCCGGCGCTAGCCGGGGATGTTGTCGAACGGAGCGGTCAACTGGCGTAGCAGGCCCGCCAGTTCACCCCGATCGCGGGAGGACAGTCCACTCAGGATGGCGCGCTCCTGGGCGAGCAGGCCGGCCAGCGACTGGTCGGCCTTGTCGCGCCCCTCGGCGGTGAGCCGGACGAGCACGCCGCGGCGGTCGTTGGGATCGGGGAGCCGCTCGACGAGGTTCTTCTTGGTGAGCCGGTCGATGCGGTTGGTCATCGTCCCGGAGGTGACCAGGGTCTGGGTGAGCAACTGGCCGGGGGAGAGCTGGTAGGGGGCGCCGGCGCGGCGCAGGGAGGTCAGCACGTCGAACTCCCACGGTTCGAGATCGTGCTCGGAGAAGGCGATCCGGCGGGCCCGGTCCAGATGACGGGCCAGGCGGGAGACGCGACTGAGCACCTCGAGCGGTTCCACGTCGAGGTCGGGGCGCTCCCGGCGCCATGCAGCGACCAATCGGTCGACCTCGTCCTCCATGCGGATCAGTGTAGAGGGTCTGTCGACATGAAGTCTCTTGAAACCGAGTCTCTTGAAACCAAGCCTCTTGGGGGCAAATCTCTCGCAATCAAGCTTCTCGAACTCAAGTGTCTTGACATCAAGAGAATTATGACGTGATCCTGACTGCCATGACCCCACCCACCTCACCCACCTCGCCCACCTGGGATCCGAGGCAGTACCTGCGCCACGCCGACCACCGCACCCGCCCCTTCCACGACCTCCTGGCCCGGATCCCCGACCCGCCCGCCCCCGCCCCGCGCATCGCCGACCTCGGCTGCGGGGCGGGAAACGTCACCGCGCTCCTCGCCGACCGCTGGCCCCGGGCCCGTATCACCGGCTACGACAACTCCCCGCAGATGCTCGAACGGGCCGAGGCCCACGCCGGTCCCCTCCTCGACTTCGCCGAGGCCGACGCCGCCACCTGGACCCCCGGCGAACCGTACGACCTGATCGTCTCCAACGCCCTGCTCCAGTGGGTCCCGGCCCACGCCGCCCGCTTCCCCGACTGGCTGGCCGCGATCACCCCCGGCGGGACGTTCGCCCTCCAGGTCCCCGGCAACTTCGACCAGCCCACCCACGTCCTGATGCGGGAACTCGCCGACTCCCCGCGCTGGCGCGACCGCCTGGGCGGCACACTCCGCCACGCCGACGCGGTCCTCGCCCCCGCCGCCTACCTCGACGCGCTGACCGGCCCCGGCCTCGCGGCGGACGTCTGGGAGACCACGTACCTGCACCTGCTGCCCGGCGAGGACCCGGTGCTCGACTGGGTCAAGGGCACCGGCCTGCGCCCCGTCCTGACCGCCCTCGCCGACGACCCCGACGCCCGCGAGGCGTTCCTCACCGAATACCGCGACCTGCTGCGCACCGCCTACCCGGCCGGCCCGCACGGCACGGTCCTCCCGTTCCGCCGGATCTTCGCCGTCGCCCACAAGGACGCCGTCGCCCACAAGGAGAAGTGATGATCGCCGCCCTCGACCACGTACAGCTTGCCGCCCCGGAAGGCTCGGAGGACGCCCTGCGCGCGTACTACACGGGCGTCCTCGGCATGACGGAGATCCCCAAGCCACCGGTGCTCGCGGCCCGCGGCGGCTGCTGGTTCGGCGCCGGACCGGTCCAGCTCCACCTCGGCATCGAACGGGACTTCCGCCCTGCGAAGAAAGCCCACCCCGGACTGCGCGTCACGGACATCGAGGCGTTCGCGGCCCGACTGGAGGAACGGGGCGCCGAGGTCCACTGGGACGACAACCTCCCCGGCCACCGGCGCTTCTACAGCCACGACCCGGTGGGCAACCGACTGGAGTTCCTGGAACCGGCCGGACGGCCTCCGGCCGTCACAGCGCGTCCAGCGTCTCCCGCATGATGTCGATGTCGATGGGGAACGGCACATCCGTCTTGAGCCGGTTGTGGTGGATCCCCGTGAGGGCGTACGTCCTGGACACCGGGTCCAGCTCGTACACCCGCACCACCGGGTGGTTGTCGGTGCCGGCCACGTCCACCAGCCAGAAGTTCGGGATACCGGCCGCCGCGTACTTCCGGGGCTTGGCGTCGCGGTCACGGGCCTCGGAGTCCGGCGAGACGACCTCCACGGCGAGCAGCAGGTCGGCGGCGTGGAAGCGGGTCTGCTCGGGGCCGGTGACCGCGTCGGAGCGGACGACGGAGATATCGGGCTCGGGCACGTTGCGGCTGTCGAGGACAACCGCCATCTCGCGCTCGGCCTTCAGATCGGCCGGGACCGTGGCACGCAGGCCGTTCATCAGCAGGTCGATCATCTTGGCGTGGAAACGCCTCTGTGGACTCACGAAAACCAGGCTCCCGTCGAGCAACTCCGTGTGCGGCGGGAGATCGGGCAAGGTGAACAGGTCGTCCACCGTGTATCCGTCCTGGGGCGGCACTGGCCAGCGGTTGCTGTGTCCGGCGATCGACTCGGCGGTCATGATTCCTCCCATGGACGGGATTCCTGGCCCTACGGACCACAGTAGGGGCCGCTTCCCCCGGTCGTCATCACAACGGGTGACCGGCCCCCCGTTCAGCTCTTGCGGTGCCCTATCAGGCGGGGCTTCGACTCCAGGTTCTCCAGGCCGTGCCAGGCCAGATTCACCAGGTGGGCCGCCACCTCCGACTTCTTCGGCTTGCGGGCGTTCACCCACCACTGGCCGGTCAGTGCGACCATGCCCACCAGGGCCTGGGCGTACAGCGGGGCCAGCTTCGGGTCGAAACCGCGGGCCTTGAACTCCAGGCCCAGGATGTCCTCCACCTGGGTGGCGATGTCGCTGATCAAGGAGGCGAAGGTGCCCGTGGACTGGGCCACCGGCGAATCGCGGACCAGGATGCGGAAGCCGTCCGTGTACGTCTCGATGTAGTCCAGCAGGGCGAACGCGGCCTGCTCCAGCAGCTCCCGCGGATGGCCCGCCGTCAGCGCGCTCGTCACCATGTCGAGGAGCCGGCGCATCTCGCGGTCCACCACCACCGCGTACAGGCCCTCCTTGCCGCCGAAATGCTCGTAGACCACCGGCTTGGACACCCCGGCGCGCGAGGCGATCTCCTCGACCGACGTCCCCTCGAAACCCTTGTCGGCGAACAGGGTGCGGCCGATGTCCAACAACTGCTCGCGGCGTTCCTTGCCCGTCATCCGCACCCTGCGGGTACGCCGGGAGGAGGACGTACGGTTCTTCTCGCTGCTGGTACTGGAATCGGTCGCCACGTCGTCAATCATGCCGCGTCGGCGCGCGCACGGTCGCGCCGGGCGTCGATACGCCGGGACTCGATCCGGGCGGGGTCCGGCCAGCGCACGTCGTGCGCCCAGCCCAGCTTCTCGAACCAGCGGATCAATCGGGCACTCGAATCGATCTGACCCCGCATCACGCCGTGCCGGGCGCTCGTCGGATCGGCGTGGTGCAGGTTGTGCCAGGACTCGCCGCAGGACAGCACCGCGAGCCACCACACGTTCCCCGACCGGTCACGGGACTTGAACGGCCGCTTGCCGACCGCGTGACAGATCGAGTTGATCGACCAGGTCACGTGGTGCAGCAGGGCCACCCGTACCAGCGACCCCCAGAAGAAGGCGGTCGCCGCACCCCACCACGACATCGTCACCAGCCCGCCCACCAGCGGCGGAAGTGCCAACGACACGATCGTGAAGGTCATGAAGTGCCGGGAGATGCCCCGGATCGCCGGATCCTTGATCAGATCCGGGGCGTACTTCTGCTGCGGCGTCTGCTCCTCGTCGAACATCCATCCGATGTGGGCCCACCACAGGCCCTTCAGCAACGCCGGCACACTCTCGCCGAAACGCCACGGCGAATGCGGATCGCCCTCCGCGTCCGAGAAACGGTGATGCTTGCGGTGATCGGCCACCCACCGCACCAGCGGACCCTCCACGGCCAGCGAACCCGCCACCGCCAGCGCGATCCGCAACGGCCGCCTCGCCTTGAAGGAACCATGGGTGAAATAACGGTGGAAACCGATCGTGATCCCGTGACAGCCGATGAAGTACATCGCCACGAGCAGGCCCAGATCGAGCCAGCTCACCCCGCGGCCCCAGGCCAGCGGCACCGCCGCGACCAGCGCCACGAACGGCACCACGATGAACAGCAGGAGGGCGACCTGCTCGATGGTCCGCTTGTTGTCCCCGCCGAGCGTGGCGGAGGGAAGAGCCTGATCGGCGGCCGCCGACGGCTGCGCGTCGTCGATCACGGAGGGGCGGGTGTTCATGGGGGGTCCCCCGGGGAAGAGGAATACGAGGACAGCCCTGGCTACGCTTCCGTAACCTACGGCGACGTAAGTATGGCAGCGCGAAGGCCCGCGGCACGAGAGCGCGACGGGCCCCCGCCGAGCGGAGAACCCGATCGGGGCCGGACGGAAACCCGATCGGGGCCAGAGCGGCGCCGACGACATGGACACCTATCCTGGTGGGGTCGGACAGCGCGGTCCGCAACTCTGCTTTCCCCTGGGCGGCCCGTCGGCACCGCCGCCGACCGCAGCCCCGGAGAAACCGCCCACCCGTCTCACACCACCCCGTGGGGAGACACCGAGCGCCGCTACCTCCTCATTCACTGCAAGGAGCCGCACACCGTGAGCAGTGCCGACCAGACCCCCGCCGCCAGCACCGAGCTGCGCGCCGACATCCGACGCCTCGGCGACCTGCTGGGCGAGACCCTCGTACGCCAGGAGAACCAGGAACTCCTCGACCTCGTCGAACGCGTACGCGCCCTCACCCGCACCGACGGCGAGGCCGCCGCCGAACTCCTCGGCGACACGGACCTGGAAACCGCCGCACAACTCGTGCGCGCCTTCTCCACCTACTTCCACCTGGCCAACGTCACCGAGCAGGTGCACCGCGCCCGCGAGATGCGCGACCGCCGCGCCGCCGAGGGCGGACTCCTCGCCCGCACCGCCGACCGGCTCAAGGACGCCGACCCCGAGCACCTGCGCGAGACCGTCAAGAACCTCAACGTCCGCCCCGTCTTCACCGCACACCCCACCGAAGCCGCGCGACGCTCCGTCCTCAACAAGCTCCGCCGCATCGCCGCCCTCCTGGAGACCCCCGTCGTCGAGGCCGACCGCCGCCGCCAGGACCTGCGCCTCGCCGAGAACATCGACCTCATCTGGCAGACCGACGAACTCCGCGTCGTACGCCCCGAGCCCACCGACGAGGCCCGCAACGCCATCTACTACCTCGACGAACTGCACGCCGAAGCCGTCGGGGACGTACTGGAGGACCTCGCCGCCGAACTGGAACGGGTCGGCATCGAACTGCCCGCCGGCACCCGCCCCCTCACCTTCGGCACCTGGATCGGCGGCGACCGCGACGGCAACCCCAACGTGACCCCCGCCGTCACCTGGGACGTACTGATCCTCCAGCACGAACACGGCATCACCGACGCCCTGGAACTCGTCGACCACCTGCGCGGACTGCTCTCCAACTCCATCCGCTACACCGGCGCCACCGACGAACTCCTCACCTCCCTCGAAGCCGACCTGGAACGCCTCCCCGAGATCAGCCCCCGCTACAAGCGGCTGAACGCCGAGGAGCCCTACCGGCTCAAGGCCACCTGCATCCGGCAGAAGCTCGTCAACACCCGCGAACGCCTCGCCGCCGGCACCCCGCACCGCCCCGGCTGCGACTACCTCGGCACCGCCGGACTCATCGCCGACCTGCAACTCATCCAGACCTCACTGCGCGAACACCGCGGCGGACTCTTCGCCGACGGACGGATGGACCGCACCATCCGCACCCTCGCCGCCTTCGGCCTCCAGCTCGCCACCATGGACGTCCGCGAACACGCCGAGGCCCACCACCACGCCCTCGGCCAGCTCTTCGACCGGCTCGGCGAGGAATCCTGGCGCTACGCCGACATGCCCCGCGACTACCGGCAGAAGCTCCTCGCCAAGGAACTCCGCTCGCGCCGCCCCCTCGCCCCCACCCCGGCCCCGCTGGACGCCGCCGGACAGAAGACCCTCGGCGTCTTCCACACCATCAAGGAAGCCTTCGAACGCTTCGGCCCCGAAGTCATCGAGTCCTACATCATCTCGATGTGCCAGGGCGCCGACGACGTCTTCGCCGCCGCCGTCCTCGCCCGCGAGGCCGGCCTGATCGACCTCCACGCCGGCTGGGCCAGGATCGGCATCGTGCCGCTCCTCGAAACCACCGACGAACTGCGCGCCGCCGACGTCATCCTCGACGAGATGCTCGCCGACCCCTCCTACCGCCGCCTCGTCTCCCTGCGCGGCGACGTCCAGGAGGTCATGCTCGGCTACTCCGACTCCTCCAAGTTCGGCGGCATCACCACCTCCCAGTGGGAGATCCACCGCGCCCAGCGCCGCCTGCGCGACGTCGCCCACCGCTACGGCGTCCGGCTGCGCCTCTTCCACGGCCGCGGCGGCACCGTCGGCCGCGGCGGCGGCCCCTCCCACGACGCGATCCTCGCCCAGCCCTGGGGCACCCTCGAAGGCGAGATCAAGGTCACCGAACAGGGCGAGGTCATCTCCGACAAGTACCTCATCCCGGCCCTCGCCCGGGAGAACCTGGAACTCACCGTCGCCGCCACCCTCCAGGCATCCGCGCTGCACACCGCGCCCCGCCAGTCCGACGAGGCCCTGGCCCGCTGGGACGCCGCCATGGACACCGTCTCCGACGCCGCCCACGCCGCGTACCGCAAGCTCGTCGAGGACCCCGACCTGCCGACGTACTTCCTCGCCTCCACACCGGTGGACCAGCTCGCCGACCTGCACCTGGGCTCGCGGCCCTCCCGCCGCCCCGGCTCGGGCGTCTCGCTCGACGGACTGCGCGCCATCCCCTGGGTCTTCGGCTGGACCCAGTCCCGCCAGATCGTCCCCGGCTGGTACGGCGTCGGCTCCGGCCTCAAGGCACTGCGCGAGGCCGGCCTGGACACCGTCCTGGACGAGATGCACGAGCACTGGCACTTCTTCCGCAACTTCATCTCCAACGTGGAGATGACCCTCGCCAAGACCGACCTGCGGATCGCCCGCCACTACGTCGACACCCTCGTCCCCGACGAGCTCAAGCACGTCTTCGACGCCATCGAGGCCGAACACGCCCTCACCGTCCGGGAAGTCCTCCGGGTCACCGGCGAAACCGAACTGCTCGGCAACAGCCCCGTCCTCCAGCAGACCCTCGCCATCCGCGACGCCTACCTCGACCCGATCTCCTACCTCCAGGTCTCGCTGCTGGCCCGCCAGCGCAAGGCTGCGGAACGCGGCGAGGAAGCCGACCCGCTCCTGTCCAGGGCCCTGCTGCTCACCGTCAACGGCGTCGCCGCGGGCCTGCGCAACACCGGCTGAGTCACAACCGACCGGGACGCGGGCGCAGCCCCGCTCCCGCTCCCGGTCACGACACGCGATGCGCACTGTGGGCACGGTCCACCACGGTGCGCATCGCGCTGTGCGGAGGCGTGCCGCCGGGAACGTCACCAGGAACAGCGCGACTCGCGGCACGCCTCACAGCGCGAAGAACGTCGCCGCGAGCAGGACCGCCCCCGCGATCCCCGTGCCCCAGGCGATCCGGGGCAGCCGCAGACCGCCGCCGATGATCAGCCCCGCCAGCAGCAGCGCACCGCCCAGCGGTACCCACGCATGGAGAAAACCGGCTGTCCCGGTGCGCACCACATCGTCCGTGCCCGGCTTCACCACGACGGAGAACCGATCGCCCCGCCGGGCCGCGACCGACTTCTCGATCACCACCCGGGAACGCGCGGCGGCCTGCCCGGAGGGCGTGAAGGGGCCGGTGCACAGGTCGGCGCCGCACCCCGTCACCGTCATCGTGCCGTGCTCACGGCCCTTGGACAGGATGATGTGGTGCGCTTTGTCCCAGGAGGTCCACACACCCGCCACGAGCAGCAACAGGGCGACGCAGCCCATGGCGGCATTGCGGGCGTGGACCAGGACGCGGGGGGAGGAGCTCCGCTTCATGGGGAGCGATCCTTCGGCAGAGCGCCGCCGCGGTCAACTCATGGCCGGAAATCATCGGCTTGTCGGTGGGAATGTCAGAGTTGCCCCCACGAACAGGCCCTACGAACAGGCTCCACGGACAGGCCCCGGGAACACCCGGGAGCCCCTCCGGCCGGCCTCAGGAGTTGTACGCGCTCTGCGCCCGCTCCAGCCCCTCCGCGAGCAGACACTCCACCGAGTCGGCCGCCCGGTCCACGAAGTAGGAGAGCTCCTTGCGCTCCGTGGACGAGAAGTCCTTCAGCACGAAGTCCGCGACCTGCATCCGCCCCGGCGGCCGGCCGATCCCGAACCGCACCCGGTGGTAGTCCGGACCCATCGCCTTCGTCATCGACTTCAGCCCGTTGTGCCCGTTGTCCCCGCCGCCCAGCTTCAGCCGCAGCGTCCCGTAGTCGATGTCCAGCTCGTCGTGGACCGCCACGATGTGGTCGACCGGCACCTTGTAGAAGTCGCGCAGCGCGGTGACCGGGCCGCCGGAAAGGTTCATGTACGACATCGGCTTGGCCAGGATCACCCGGCGGTTCGCCGGCCCGGGCGGGCCGATGCGGCCCTCGACGACCTGCGCCTGGGCCTTCTGGGCCCGCTTGAACTTCCCGCCGATCCGCTCGGCCAGCAGGTCGGCGACCATGAACCCGACGTTGTGCCGGTTCGCCGCGTACTCGGGGCCGGGGTTGCCGAGGCCCACGACGAGCCAGGGTGCGGTGGCATCGGACATCTCTGCTCGGTCTCCTCGTGTGCGACGGCTGAGTACAGGGAAACGGGACGGCGGACCCCGGAAGGGTGACCGCCGCCCCGTCAGTGAAGCAACAGGGGCGAGGCTCAGGCCTCGGCGCCCTCTTCGGCGCCCTCGGCGGCCGGCTCCTCGGCCTGCGCGGCGAGGACCTGGAGGACGACGGCGTCCTCGTCACCGGCGAGCGAGACGCCCTTCGGCAGCGTGATGTCCTTGGCGTGCACCGACGCACCGGCGTCCAGGCCCGCGACGGAGACCGTGACGGACTCGGGGATGTGGGTGGCCTCGGCCTCGACCAGCAGGGTGCTCTGGACGTACTCCAGCAGGTTGCCGCCCGGGGCCAGGTCGCCCTCGGCGTGCACCGCGACCTCGACGCTGACCTTCTCGCCGCGCTTGACGGTCAGCAGGTCCACGTGCTCGATGTCGCCCTTGAGCGGGTTGCGCTGCACGGCCTTGGGGATGACCAGGGCGTTCTTGCCCTCGATGTCCAGACCGATCAGGACGTTGGCGGTCTTGAGCGCCATCATCAGGTCGTGGCCCGGCAGCGTCACGTGGACCGGCTCGGCACCGTGACCGTAGATGACACCGGGAACCAGGTTGGCACGACGGGTGCGGCGGGCGGCACCCTTGCCGAACTCGGTACGGATCTGGGCGGTGAGCTTGACCTCAGCCATGACTGCACTCCTCGTGGGGTGACGAAAAACGGACGGTCACCCGGCCCACGACAGACCTGCTACGAAGAGCGCGTCGATAACGGACCGCCGTACACACGGGTACGGCCTCCCTCGCCGAGCAACTCGCTGAGTCTACCCGCCGGGAAGGCCGCACCCAAAGTGGATCTTCGCTACCGCTCCTCGAGGAGGAGAAAGCTCACTGCTCCTCGAAGAGGCTGGTCACCGAGCCGTCCTCGAACACCTCGCGCACCGCGCGCGCGATCGTCGGCGCGATCGACAGCACCGTGATCTTGTCGAGCTCCACCTCGGCCGGCGTCGGCAGGGTGTCCGTGAAGACGAACTCGCTGACCTTGGAGTTCTTCAGCCGGTCCGCGGCCGGACCCGACAGGACACCGTGCGTCGCCGTCACGATCACGTCCTCGGCACCGTGCGCGAACAGCGCGTCCGCGGCGGCGCAGATGGTGCCACCGGTGTCGATCATGTCGTCGACCAGGACACAGACCCGGCCCTTGACGTTGCCGACCACCTCGTGGACCGTCACCTGGTTGGCGACGTCCTTGTCGCGCCGCTTGTGCACGATCGCGAGCGGGGCGTCCAGCCGGTCGCACCAGCGGTCGGCGACCCGCACCCGGCCGGCGTCCGGGGAGACGACCGTCAGCTTCGAACGGTCGACCTTGGCACCCACGTAGTCGGCCAGGATCGGCAGCGCGAAGAGGTGGTCGACCGGGCCGTCGAAGAAGCCCTGGATCTGGTCCGTGTGCAGGTCCACGGTGAGGATCCGGTCGGCACCCGCCGTCTTCATCAGGTCGGCGATCAGACGGGCCGAGATCGGCTCACGACCACGGTGCTTCTTGTCCTGACGGGCGTAGCCGTAGAACGGCACGATCACCGTGATGGAACGGGCCGAGGCGCGCTTCAGCGCGTCCAGCATGATCAGCTGCTCCATGACCCACTTGTTGATGGGGGCCGTGTGGCTCTGGATCAGGAAGCAGTCGGCACCGCGGGCCGACTCCTGGAAGCGGACGTAGATCTCACCGTTGGCGAAATCGAAGGCCTTCGTCGGCACGAGGCCGACACCCAACTGGTGCGCGACCTCCTCGGCCAGCTCGGGGTGGGCGCGGCCGGAGAAGAGCATCAGTTTCTTCTCGCCGGTCGTCTTGATCCCGGTCACAGCACAGTCTCCTCAGACGTGTTCCTGGCGCTGCACGCATGTGTCCCGATGTGCAACGAGCCAGCCGAAATGGGGTGAGCACCTATCACGGTACGCCGTGCTCGGCGTACCTGTTTCCGGTCAGCTTTCGTCGCCGGCTTCCGGAGCGGTGGCCTGAGCGGCCTGCGCGGCGGCGCTCCCGGGGCGCTTGCGGGCCACCCAACCCTCGATATTCCTTTGCTGGCCGCGGGCGACGGCCAGCGAACCGGGCGGTACGTCCTTGGTGATGACCGAACCCGCGGCGGTGTAGACGCCGTCCCCGACCGTGACAGGAGCCACAAACATATTGTCCGCTCCGGTACGGCAGTGGGAGCCGATCGTGGTGTGGTGCTTGGCCACGCCGTCGTAGTTCACGAAGACGCTGGCGGCACCGATGTTGGTGTGGTCGCCGATCGTCGCGTCGCCCACGTAGCTCAGGTGCGGGACCTTGGTGCCCTCGCCGATCGTGGCGTTCTTCAGCTCCACGTACGTACCGACCTTGGCCTTCGTCCCGAGCCTGGCACCGGGCCGCAGATAGGCGTACGGGCCGACCGTCGCGCCCTCGCCGACCTCCGCCCCGTCGGCGACCGTGTTGTCCACCCGCGCGCCCGCCCGGACGACGGTGTCCTTGAGCCGGGAGTTGGGGCCGACCTCGGCGTCCTCGGAGAGGTGCGTGGTGCCGAGCAGTTGGGTGCCCGGGTGCACGATCACGTCCCGCTCGTACGTCACGGTGGCGTCGATCAGCGTGGACGCCGGCTCCACGACGGTCACGCCCGCCAGCATGGCCCGCTCCAGCAGCCGCTGGTTCAACAGCCGCCGGGCCTCGGCCAGCTGGACCCGGTTGTTGATGCCGAGGATCTCGCGGTGGTCCCCGGCGACCGAGGCGCCGACCCGGTGACCCGCCCCGCGCAGGATGGAGAGGACGTCGGTGAGGTACTCCTCGCCCTGGCTGTTGTCGGTGTCCAGCTTGCCGAGCGCCTCGGCGAGCAGCCGGCCGTCGAAGGCGAAGACCCCGGAGTTGATCTCCCGGATCCCGCGCTGGGCCTCGGTGGCGTCCTTGTGCTCGACGATCCCGGTGACCGCGCCGTCGGCCGGGTCGCGGACGATGCGCCCGTAGCCGGTGGCGTCCGGGACCTCGGCGGTCAGCACGGTGACGGCGTTGGAATCGGCCGTGTGGGTGGCGGCGAGCGCACGGAGCGTCTCGCCGGAGAGCAGGGGGGTGTCGCCGCAGACGACGATCACGGTGCCCTCGACGGTGCCGCCCAGCTCGTCGAGCCCGACGCGCACCGCGTTCCCGGTGCCCTTCTGCTCGGCCTGGTGGGCGGTGCGCAGCCGGTCGTCGACGGCGGCGAGGTGCGCGGTGACCTGTTCGCGGCCGTGGCCGACGACCACGACGAGGTGTTCGGGGTCCAGCTCGCGGGAGGCAGTGACGACATGTCCGACGAGCGATCGCCCGGAGATCTCGTGCAGGACCTTGGGGGTCTTCGACTTCATGCGGGTGCCCTCACCCGCTGCGAGGACGACGACGGCTGCCGGGCGTTCGGAGCTCACGGAAATGCCCTTCGGCTTCGGGTGGTGGACATCCGAAGGATACCGGGGGGCTTTCGGGCGGACACGGGTACGGGCCCCGACCTGGGAGGTCGGGGCCCGTCGCACGAGCTCCCGGGGAAGGAATCGAACCCTCATTCAATGGACCAAAACCATTTGTCCTGCCATTAGACGACCCGGGATAGATCGGCCCCTATGTCCGATTCTGGTGATCAGTCATCGAGGCAGCCCCTACTATGCCGTACCACCAGCCCTCGATGCGACGGTACAGCTCGGCGCTTTTCAGAACGCGCACCACCAGACAGCCCCGGTAGTTCTCCCCGATGTTCTTCCGATTGGTCCTCGGGGAGTGCCTTTTGATGGACGTCTTGCCGAACGCGGAAGCCCCGGCGCCCGTGAGTGCGCCCCAGAACCGCTCCGCCGAGGCGGCGTCGGCGGTCTCGTGGATGTGCACGTGGAAGCGGAGGTGGTCGTCGCTCACCCCCAGCAGGCGGAGCCAGGCGAGGAAGAGCCCGATCATGTCGGGATCACTGTTGACGAAGGTGACCCGCTCCTGTGGCCGGTACGGCTTGGACTTGGAGCCCTCCGCCCAGTAGAGGCCCACGCCCAGCAGGAAGAGTTCGCGCGGGCTCATGGTGCCGATCTGTTTCTGTGCGGTGCGCCTGGTCTCCTGCCGCTCCGCCTCACGCCGCCGCAGGGTCGCCTCCCAGCCGCGCCTGGCGATGGCCGACGCCTCCTCCCGGGTCCGTTTGCGCTCCGGCTTCGGCAGGTCCCGTACCCACAGCGAGATCGAACTCTTCGAGCATCCCAGTTCCGCCTGGATCCGGTCGTACGTCATGCCCTGCAGGCGCAGTTCCCGGGCCTTCTCGCGCAGGTCGTCCCGCGCGCGGGGGCGTTTCGTCCATTCGGGGGCGGGCTCGCCCCGGACGAGGCGGTTCAGGATGTCGTTGTTGTGGATGCGCAGCCGGTCGCGGATCTGCCGGAGGCTGAGGCCCTCCCGGCGGAGGGCGATCGCCTGCTCGCGCAGGCCTTCGAAGTCGGTGTATTTGCTCGTGATTTTCGTCATGTGCCGAGCGTCGTCCGGAATGCGGACGTCCGGGGCGAAAGCCTGCTCGATTCGCTATTTCAAGCGATAAGTGGCCGTTTCGCCTTCGAGCAAGAGGCCGACGTGCCGTACAGGTCATCCGAAAATGAGGTGCGTGCGCCCGTAGGGTGGGATGCATGACCGCAATGGGGGCAGACCGGGAGGCGGCGGGATCGACCACCCGCGGCTACTGGTGGTGGGAGCGGCGGCGCGGTGTCGCCCTGGACGTGGGGCTGGCGCTGTTCTCGGCGCTGGAGTGTGGGGGGAAGGGGGTCGAGTTCGCCGAGGACACCGGACTGCCGGTGTCGGTGGGTGCGGTGTTCGGGCTGCTCGCGGGGGCCGTGCTGGTGGTGCGGCGGCGGTGGCCGATCGCCGTGGTGCTGGTCACGGTCGCGATGACGCCCGCCGGGATGGGTTTCCTGATGGGCCTGGTCGGGCTGTACTCCCTGGCCGCCTCGGAGGTGCCGCGCAGGATCACCGCGGTGCTGGCGGGGATGTCCTTCACGGCGACGTTCATCGTCGCCTACGTGGAGCTGCGGCAGGGCGTCGCCGAGCAGGTGGATTTTTGGCCCGGTGACTGGTACGTCCTGCTGATCTCGCTCTTCATGTCGCTCGGGCTCACCGCCCCGCCCGTGCTGCTCGGGCTGTACATAGGGGCCAGGCGGCGGTTGATGGAGAGCCTGCGGGAGCGGGCCGACTCGCTGGAGCGGGAGCTGTCGCTGCTCGCCGACCGGGCCGAGGAGCGGGCCGAGTGGGCGCGTACGGAGGAGCGGACCCGGATCGCGCGCGAGATGCACGACGTGGTCGCCCACCGGGTCAGCCTGATGGTGGTGCACGCCGCCGCGCTCCAGGCCGTCGCGCCGAAGGACCCGGCGAAGGCGGTGCGCAACGCCGCCCTGGTCGGTGACATGGGGCGGCAGGCGCTCACGGAGCTGCGCGAGATGCTGGGTGTGCTGCGGTCGGGGGAGTCGGTGACGGCCGCCGCGTCGGGGCAGGTGCCGCTGGCCTCGGTGGGCCGGGCGGTGGCGGCGGCCGCGCCCGTGGAGGACGGGCCCCGGCTGCACGAGGTGGAGACCCTGGTGGGGGAGTCCAGGGCGGCCGGGATGACGGTGGAGCTGTCGGTGGACGGCGAGGCCCGCACGTACGCCCCCGAGGTCGAGCAGACCGCGTACCGGGTGGTGCAGGAGGCCCTGACGAACGTGCACAAGCACGCGGCCGGTGCGCGGACGTGGGTGCGGCTGGCCCATCGCGACTCGGAGGTCGCGATGCAGGTGGAGAACGGGCCGTCGGACGCGGCCACGGCGGACGCGGGGCTGCCGAGCGGGGGCAACGGCCTGGTCGGCATGCGGGAGCGGGTGCTGGGGCTGGGCGGGGTGTTCGTGTCCGGTCCGACAGAGGCGGGGGGTTTCCGGGTGTCGGCGGTCCTGCCGGACCGGGGCGAGGTCTGACCCCGGGGACGGCGGCGGTCCGGTCGGGGGCGTGCGGGGGCGATCCCGAGGGCGCGGGAGGGCGTTCCCGGAGTCCGACGAGCAGTCGGCGACGAAGAGGCCGGATGGGCTCGTGGCGGTGCCCGCGAGCGGCGGGTCCGGGGCCGTGCCCGGGAGTGGCAGGTTCGTGCTGATCCGCGAAAAGGGGCCTGTGGCGATCCGCGAACAGGGCCCGTGGGGCCGGGCGGGTCAGCCCGCGATCAGGCGGTCCGGCTGGATGCCCGTGACCAGGGTGGCCAGGGCCTGGTCGATGTCCGGGCCGAGGTACCAGTCCCCGGTGTGGTCGATGCTGTACACCCGGCCCTCCGTGTCGATCGCCAGGACCGCCTGCCCGTCGCCCTCCTCGCCCAGCGGGCTGACCTCGGTGCCCAGGGCCCGGCCCAGGTCGCCGAGGGTGCGGGCGAGGTGCAGTCCGCTCATCGGGTCGATGCGCACGGGGGCCGGTGCGATCTGCCGGCCGGGCGCGGACGCCGTGATGAGCAGTCCGCCGAATTCCGCCCACGCCTCCACGGCCGCGGGGAAGACCGCGTGCCGGTGGCCGGCGGGCGAGGTGTGCGAGCGCAGGGCGTCGGCCCACTCCTCGGCCCGGCGGATGTCCCAGCGGCCGGGCTGCCAGCCCGCGGTGCGCAGGGCCGCGTCGACGGAGACGGCGAAGCGGGTGGTCGAGTTGTTGCGGTCGCGTTCCACGGGGCCCGTCTGTCCGGGCAGGTCTGTTCGGTCGAGCATCGGCACGCGGTCAGCCCTTCTCGGCGGTGGTGGCCGCCCCGGTGGTCGTGAGGTCGACGGGGCGCACGCCGAAGTGGGCGAGCATCGGGGTGCAGGAGCGGCACGGCGGCGCGTAGCTGCCGTGCATGGGGTCGCCGTCCTCGCGGATGCGCCGCGCGGTGAGGCGGGAGTGCTTCAGGGCGCGCCGGGCCTCGCCGTTGGTCAGCGGCTTGCGCTGGGCGCGCTTGGAGCGGGTGGACTCGGCCGCGGTGAGGTGGCGGGAGAGCAGTATCGCCTCGGGGCAGCGGCCGGTGAAGCGTTCGCGCTGGCCGCTGGGGAGGGCGTCGAGGAAGTCCTGCACCAGCGGGTGCAGCACGGGGGGCCGGTCGCCCTTGCCCGCGGTGCAGGTGAGCGTTTCGCCGCGTACGGACAGCGCCGCGGCCACGGCCGGCAGGATGCCGTCGCGGCGGTGGTGCAGCAGGGGGGTGCGGCCGGCCGCGGTGCTGCTCCAGCTGAGGCGCGGATCCCCCGATGTGACTGATTGTGCGGTGTGCATGGTGCTTTCCCTCCCGTGCCCGCAGCGGCAGCTGCGCGTGGTGCACGCCCCCGAGTTGCGGTGACAGCCTGCCAAATGTCCGGGCTCGTGGGGAAGCTGGGGCAGTGAAACGTGTCTCCGTGTCGCTCGTCCGGGGCGGGGAGTCGCTCGTGCGTCACGGGAATGTGACGGTTGGTGACGGGTGTGGTGGGGGTGGCGTAGGACAGGTCACAGGGGCGAGACCCGCCCTTGCGCCACCGCATAGGCTGTCCGCGGAGCGTCGCCCATGGACGGGCGGTCGGTCCTCATCAGCCAGACGCAGCAGGGGGCAACCGCCATGACGACAGGTCGGCTCGGGCAGCAAGCCGCGCCACCGAACGCGGCCTACGCCGGGCAGCTCGTGCATTTCCCGGACCCGGTCCGGGCGTCCCGCCACCCCGGGGGCGTGCGGATGGACGAGCGCGGGAGCCCGGTGTTCGCGCCGTACGCCCGTGCTGCCGCCGAGATCGCCGAGCCGCCGGAGGGTTTCGGCGTCGACGAGCTGCGGCTGACGGACTACGTCTCGGCCAACGCGGCGCTGGCGGCGAGCGGCCACGAGCTGTGGGACACGATTCCCGCGGTCGCGACGCCGCACGGCTGGACCTGGCACCACGTGCCCGGTGGCCGGCGGATGGAGCTGGTCCCGGTCGAGGTCAAGGCGCTGCTCAGGCATCACGGCGGTCTCGCCGGTGCCGCGGTCGACCACGACAAGCGGGGCACCCGCCCGTTGCAGGAGACCCGGCCCGCGCACTTCCGGCTGCCGAAGGGCGCCGTGGCGGTGAGCGAGACGCAGATCCAGGGCGTGGAGGAGGACCTCGGTTACCGGCTGCCCGGGGCGTACCGTTCCTTCCTCAAGGCGGCGGGCGGTTCGGCCCCGGTCGGCACGGCGCTGGACGCGGAGCTGGGCCTCCTGGTCGACCAGCCGTTCTTCACGGTGCGTGAGGAAGCGGCCGTGAACGACCTGGTGTACGTCAACAAGTGCCTGCGGGACCACCTCACCAAGGACTACCTGGGCGTCGGTTTCGTCCAGGGCGGCATCGTCGCGGTGAAGGTGCGGGGCAACGGTGTGGGTTCGGTCTGGTTCTGCGCGTACGACGACGCCCGGGACCGGGACGGCTGGAACGTGCAGGAGCGGGTGGACCGGCTGCTGCTTCCGTGCGGTGCCGATTTCGACGCCTTCCTGCAGCGGCTGGCGGGCAACCCGCCGGAGCTGGAGACCGTGGCGAACCTGATGGTGGACGGCGGCTTCGCGCGGGCCGTCCCGGTGGAGGGGTGAGCGCGATGGTGACCTTTGCGCAGGCGCAGGAACGCGCGGACGAGTGGATCAACGGCGACGTGCCCGCGTACCAGCACCGTGAGGTGCGGGTGCGGGAGTTCGAGCTGGGCTTCGTCGTGTGGGCCGAGGACCGTGCCGAGGGGCCGGTTTCGGACGGCGGCCGGCAGCGGATGGTGATCGCCCGGGACAGCGGTGAGGCCACCTTGTGGCCGGGGCTGCCGGTGGGCGAGGTGATCCGGCGGTACGAGGAGGAGTACGGCGGGAGCGACGTGGCGGCGCCCGCCGCTCCGGAGCCGCCGCAGCGCATCGATCTGAACCAGACGTCGTTCCTGTTGAGCCCTCCGGAGTGGCTCCAGGAGGCGGCCGACAAGCTGGGCATCCCGGACAGGCGTGAGAACCGGGGGCAGGACGAGTCCTCCTCGGCTCCTTCCGCTCCTGCCCCTTCGGCCGCTCCCACTCCTCCGGCTGCTCCTGCCCCTTCGACTCCTCCCGCCCCTCCGGCCTCTTCGACTCCTCCGCCGTTCGCGGCCCCGTCCTCCGGGGGCCAGGGGTCGCAGGGCGGCGGGCGGGTCCCGTACGAGCCCACCGCCAACGACGGCGTCCCGGCGTCCGCGCCGAGCACCCCGGCGTCCGCGCCGAACGTGCCCGACGGTGCCACCCCCTGGGCCGGTACGGACACCAACGCGCATTCCGACGACGGAGCGGTGCCGCTGCCGGCCACGGTGTTCGCGCCGCCGCTCTCCGGCGCCGACGACGAGAACACCCCGCCGCCGGTCGTACCGGCCGACGCGCCGACCGCGCTGATGTCCGGCGGCAGCCAGCTGCCCCCGACGGCGCTGGTTCCCGGCCTGGGCCGGCCGGGCGCGGCCACCCCGCCCCCGCCCGGCGCGCCGGGCGTCCCTCCGGGCGCTCCCGGTATGCCGGGCGTTCCGCCGGGCCCTCCGGGCCCCGGTGCCGGTGACATCGCGGACGCGGCCACCAGCAAGGCCGCCGTGCCCCCGCGCGGTCCGCGCGGGGAGGCCCTCGGCCCCGCCGCCGCCCGGTGCCCCCGGCACCCCGGGCGCCAGGCCCGGCGTTCCCGTGCCGCCGCCCTCGGGGCCGGGTGCGCCCGGTGCTCCGGCGGGCGGGTACATGCCGACCCAGCTCGCTCCCCAGACGGGTGGCCCCGGTGCGCCGCAGCCCCCTGGTCCGCCCGGTCCTCCTGGTCCTCCTGGTGCGCCGGGTGCGCCGGGTGCGCCTGGGACGCCTCCGCCTCCGCCGGGTTCGACGCCGCCTCCGGGTGGTGGTGTGCATCATGCGGCGACGATGTTGGCGGATCCGAGTGCGATGGGTGGTCCCGGTGCGCCGCAGCCGCCGGGCCCGCCCGGTCCTCCTGGTGTGCCGGGGGCCGCTGGTGCGCCGCAGCCCCCTGGTCCGCCCGGTCCTCCTGGTGCGCCGGGTGCGCCTGGGACGCCTCCGCCTCCGCCGGGTTCGACGCCGCCTCCGGGTGGTGGTGTGCATCATGCGGCCACGATGTTGGCGGATCCGAGTGCGATGGGTGGCCCCGGTGCGCCGCAGCCGCCCGGCCCGCCCGGTCCTCCCGGCGCCCCGGGCGCGCCGCAGCCCCCCGGTCCTCCTGGTGCGCCGGGTGCGCCTGGGACGCCTCCGCCTCCGCCGGGTTCGACGCCGCCTCCGGGTGGTGGTGTGCATCATGCCGCGACGATGTTGGCGGATCCGAGTGCGATGGGTGGCCCCGGTGCGCCGCAGCCCCCCGGCCCGCCCGGTCCTCCCGGCGCCCCCGGTGCTCCCGGGATGCCGCCGGGACGGCACACCCCGCCGCCCGCCGCGTACGGCTATCCGCAGGCGCCGACCGGTCAGCCGACCGTCGGCCCCGGCTACCAGGCCGTGCTGCGCTACCGCGCGCCCGACGGCAGCGAGCAGCAGCTGATCCGCCGCTCGGCGCCCGGCACCCCGCACCCCGAGTGGCAGATGCTGCACGAGCTGCGGGCCATGAACGTGCCGCCGCAGCAGGTCATCGAGCTGCACACCGAGCTGGAGTCCTGCGAGCTGCCCGGCGGTTACTGCGCGCGGATGATCCGGGAGACCTGGCCGCAGGTGCGGATCACCAGCGTCGCCCCGTACGGCACGGATCACGCCAGCCGTCAGCAGGGCATGCAGCACCTGCTCACGCACCAGGGCGAGCTGCACCAGGTGGCGGACGGCCCGGCCCGTCCGGCGCCGGTGCGGGCCCCGCTGCCGCAGGTGCCGCCCGCGCCGCAGGTGCCGCCGGAGGCCGTCGCCGAGGAGCTGGCGCAGGCCTTCGGGCCGCAGGGCATCCTCCGGTTCGACCAGCGGTCCGTGTCGCGGCAGGGTGTGCCCGAGGAGGTGGCGCGCACGCTGGTGTGGGGCGGGCTGCCGGCGGACTTCGGTCCGTTCTTCTGGGCGCAGCCGGGGCAGCCGGTGGTGCCGACGCTGGCCGAGCTGGCCGCGCAGCGTCAGGTGCAGGCCGCTCCGGACGCGGGGTCGTACCTCGTCATGGGGTCCGACTTCGGGCGGGCGCTGTGTGTGCAGTACGGCACCGCGAACATCGTGGCCGTGCCGGTCGAGGCCGGGCCCGGCGGGCAGTCGGTGCCGCCGCAGTTCGTGAACACCGGGCTGCCGGAGTTCCAGCGGTCGATGGCGCTGCTGGGCCGGATGTGGCGGCTGCGCTTCGGGCTCAACCCGGAGCAGGCGGGTCGTTGGACGGTCGACTTCCAGGCACAGTTGGCGGCGCTGGACGCGGCGGCGCTGGCGTCGCCGGAGAGCTGGTGGTCGGTGCTCCTGGAACAGATGTGGGACGGGTTGATCTGACCCGGCAGGTTCCGTGCGGTGCCCGGCTCCTCCCCGAGGGGCCGGGCACCGCCCTGTGCGCGGCGGGTCACGGACCGTGCGGGGCGGCCGGCCTGTGATGCCCGTCGCTTCCGTCCGGAAAGCAGTTGATCGATTCCGACTTCTTGACCAATTGCCGCATCCTTGACGTAATGCCGGTGGTCGGAGAGTCGGAAAGAGGCGTCAAGGGATGAGTTCTGCACGGGTGTCCGCGCATGGCTTCGTCGGCGTACGGGGACGTGGCTACCGTCCGGAGCAGGTGGACCGTTTCGTGGCCGGGCTCTCGGCCGAGCGGGACGCGGCGCTGGAGGAGCTGGCCCGGCTCACGGCGCTGGTGGAGGAGTTGTCGGCCGAGTCGGTGCGGCTGGGCGAGGTCGTCGCCACGCTGGCCCCGCAGGAGTACGAGTCGCTGGGCGGCCGTGCCCGGCAGATCCTGGCGCTCGCCCGGGAGGAGGACCGGGCCCTGCGGGAGGCTGCCGAGGGGGAGGCGCAGGCGTTGCGGGACGCGGCGGCCGAGGCGGGCGCGGCGCTCGGCGAGTCGGCGCGTGCGGATGCCGCGGCGATGCGGGAGGCGGCGGAGAAGTACGCCGACGAGACGCTGGCCGTGGCCCGGGGCACCGCCGGGAGGACGGTCGAGGAGGCGCGCGAGGAGGCCGCCCGGGTGCGGGCGGAGGCGGAGGCCACGATGGTCTCGACGGCCGAGCGCACCGCGAGCGTCCTCGCCCACCAGGAGCAGGAGCATGCCGAGCGGTGGCAGGCGGCCGAGCAGGAGCTGGCCGAGGCCGAGGCCGCGCAGGCGGCGCGGCACGACGAGGAGATCCGGCGGGCGGAGGACGACCTGGCGGAGGCGCGGCGGGCGCTCGCGGAGGCCGAGGAGGCGGCGCGACACGGCCAGGAGGACGCCGAGGCGCGGGGCGCGGAACTGATCGCGGAGGCCCGGGTCCGTGAGGAGCGGGTGGTGCGGGAGACGGAACGGATACTGCGGGAGCACGAGGAGGCCCGGGAGGAAGTGCAGGCGCACATGACGCACGTACGGAACTCGCTCGCGGCGCTGACGGGCCGGGTGGTCCCGGCGGAGGACTGAGGCTGCGGGGACGTGCGCGGCGGTCCGGGTCATCGTCCCGTACCGTCCGCATCGCGTTGTCCCGCCCGTACCGCATCAAGTCGGCCCGCCCCGCATCACGTCGACACCGTCCCCGCCCCCGCTGCGGATTTTTTGATTCCGCTCAACCGGCGATTGTTTGAACGCAGTTGGGGTGGTCGTGCGCCCGTTCGGGCTGGGTTAACCTGTGGCCATGCACGGGGGGCCTGAACAAGAGTCACATTTGCGGGGCAGTGGAGCGGAGCCGACGGAGCCGGACGACCCCCGGCGGATCGGCTCCTTCAGGCTGCTCGGCGTGCTCGGCGTCGGCGGCATGGGCCGGGTCTACCTCGGTGCCTCGGCGGGGCGGTACGCGGCCGTCAAGCAGGTGCTGCCGGTGCTCGCCGCGGACAAGGACTTCCTGGCCCACTTCGGGCACGAGCTCGACAACCTCGCCAAGCTGCCGGCCGGTGTCAGCGCGCGGCTGCTGGCCAGCGACCGCACGGCGCAACCGCCGTGGTTCGCCACGGAGTACATCCCCGGCGTGACCTTGAGCGACGCGCTGCGGCTGAACGGCGGCCCGCTGCCCGCCGACAGCCTCTGGCGGCTGCTGCGCGACGGGGCGAAGGGCCTGAGTGCCGTGCACGCCGCGCGCATGGTGCACCGCGACCTCAAGCCCTCCAACGTCATGCTGACCCTCGACGGGGTGTCCCTGATCGACTTCGGGGTGGCCCGGGCGGCCGACCAGAGCCGGGTGACCAGGACCGGCATGGTCATCGGGACGCCCGCCTACATGGCTCCCGAACAGGCCCTGGCCGAGCGGGATCTGACCGGTGCGGCGGACGTGTTCGGACTCGCCGGGCTGCTGCTGTTCGCGGCGAACTGCCGCCCGCCGTTCGGCGACGGGTCGGGGCCGGGCCTGTTCTACCGCATCGTCCACACCGAGCCCGACCTCGGCCGGCTGCCCGGGATCGATCCGGAACTGTGCGCCCTGGTCGAGGCGTGTCTGGCCAAGGACGCCGCGGACCGGCCCACCGCCGCCGAGATCGCCGAGGCCACGGACGCCCATGTGCCCGCCGCCGCGACGGAGTTGTGGCCGTCGGCCGTCACGGAGCGGATATCCGAACGGGCGGCGTTCGCGGCGACCCCGCCACCGGCCGACGAGCCGGAACCGGAACCGGAGCCCGAACCGGAGCCCGGCCCGGAGCCGGACGCGCGCGCCGCGGCCACGGCCGTGAGGATCGACCGGTCCGGGGAGGCCGAGGGGGAGGGGAGCGGGGGCGGGGCGACCGGCCCCCTGGCCCGCAAGCCGCGTGAGCGCCGCCGCCCCCGGCTGCTGATCGTCGCGCTCCCGATCGTGGTGGCGGGCACGACCGTGACCATCGCGCTCGGGCCCTACCAGATCGGCCCCTCCCGGGGCTCGGACAACGCCGGTTCGGCGCCCTCGATCACCGTTTCGCCGACCGGGCCCGGCGCGGACGCCCGCTCCCCGGGGGCCGAGGCGTCGCCCTCCCGCTCGTCCGGTTCCGCGCCGGCCTCGCGTTCCGCCTCGCCGGGCAAGTCCGGGGACAAGTCGAGGAACGGCGACGACGGAAAGGGCGCGGGCGCCGGGGACGGCGGCGGCGCCGGGGACGGCGGCGGCACCGGGGACTCCGGTTCCGGCGGTTCCCAGGGCGGCTCGGGTTCGGGGTCCGGTTCCGGCTCGGGTTCGGGCTCCGGCGGTTCCGGCGGCTCCGGCTCCGGTTCAGGCGGCTCGGGCGGCGGTGGACAGGTACCGGCGCCGTCGGGGCAGTACTACCTCAAGAACGTCTCCGTGAAGCGGTGTCTGGGGGAGTCCTACTCCGACTTCGGGAACTCCATGATCATGAGCTCGGTGTGCGGCGAGCCCGCGCACAACGGGGCCAAGCTCTCCTACAAGTGGACGTACCGGCCCACCTCCGGCGGCGAGTTCGAGCTGGTCGGCCAGGGCAGCGGCAGATGCCTCAAGTCCAACGGCTACGCGGGGCTGCGCACCGAGGCCTGCAACTCCTCCGACTCCCAGACCTGGCGGATCGGGGCCAGGACCTCGAACGGCCACACCCTGGTGAACGTCGCCGAGAACCGCTGCCTCCAGGCGTTCAGCACCATCGGCTTCCAGATGGCGGACTGCAACTCCTCGAACGCGGAACAGCTGTGGCGCAACTCCTGACGGCCGACGGCCCACGACCGACAACCGCCGGCTGACGACCGCTGACCGCCGACCGACGCCTGACCACCGCCGACCGACGGCTGACGGGTTCAGGGGGGTGTGAGGGTGTCGAGCCGGGTGGCGAGGTCGGGGTGGGAGGCGGCCAGGTGGGGGCGGGTGGCGGCCAGGGGGGCGATGAGGTCGGCGGGGTCGTCGTGGGCGAGGGCCGCGTGGAGCCTGTCGAGCGGGCGGCGGGCGGCGGCGGGGAGGTCGGTGAGGGCGGTGATCTGCCCGGCGAGGCGGCGCAGGTCGGCGGCGTTGGTGCGGGCCCAGGTGACAGTGGAGCGTTCGGCGGCCCGGGCCTGGCGGGTGGCCGTCACGCGCTGCTCGCCGGTGGTCCCGGCGGGGCCGGGGCGGCCGCGCAGGTAGCGGCGTTCGGCCGCCTGGCGGCTGGCGACACCGAGGGGGTGGGCGAGGTCCGCCCAGCTGGCGCCCGCGTCGCGGGCGGTTTCGATCAGGCCGGTCTCCCACCCGGCGAGCTGCTCGCGCACCTGCCGCAGCAGCATCAGCGAGGCCAGCGCCTGCTCCGGGCCGGGACCGGGGCCTCCGGGCGCGTCCGGAGAGTCCCGCTGGGCGCCCCGCAGTGCGTCGTCTATGGCGCTGAGGGCCGCCGCGGCGGCGAGGAACGACGCCGGACCGTGGGCGTTCGTGCCGGTCGTGGGCGGTTGCTCGGCTGCGGTCACGGCCACCTCCCTGGGGTTGTCATCCTGTCGACGACATTGTGTTTGTCATCCATTGGATGACATGTTACAACAGTGTCAGTGAGGCGCATTGGCAGCAACTGCCTGAACCTGTTGGAGGTGTTTCACGATGTTGATGCGCACCGACCCCTTCCGTGAGCTGGACCGGCTGGCGCAGCAGCTGATGGGCCCGGGCACGTGGTCCCGCCCGTCGGCGATGCCGATGGATGCCTACCGCGAGGGCGACGAGTACGTGGTGGCCTTCGACCTTCCCGGTGTCGGCGCCGACGCGATCGACATCGACGTCGAGCGGAACATGCTCACCGTCAAGGCCGAACGCCGACCGGCGGCGAAGAGCGACGACGTGCAGATGGAGCTGTCCGAGCGGCCGCTGGGCGTCTTCTCCCGCCAGATCGTGCTCGCCGACACCCTCGACACCGAGCACATCCAGGCCGACTACGACGCGGGCGTGCTCACCCTGCGCATCCCGATCGCCGAGCGCGCCAAGCCCCGCAAGATCTCCATCGGCGTCGGTTCCGGCCAGAAGGAGATCTCCGGCTGACACCGGCCGGACGAGTGCGGAGGACGGGCACCCGATCCCTCCTCCCGCACCGCCTCCGCACTCCCCGGCGGTCCCGAAGAGGAAGGGGCAGCGGTCGAGATGGCTCTGCGACGTGAGGCGTTCCTCGCGCACGTGAAGGAACGCGGCGAATACGGCACCACGGAGGAGGCCGAGCGCGCGGCCCGCGTGGTGCTCGGGCTGCTCGGCGCGCACCTGGTCGGCGACGTCCGCGCCCATCTCGCGGCGCGCCTGCCGGAGGGCTTCGCCCTGATCCTGCTCAACCCGCTGCAGAGCGCCGAACCGCTCTCCCCGGAGCGGTTCGTCCGGGCGACCGCCGCCTGGATCGAGGGCGCCACCGAGCGGACCGCGGCCTGGGACGTCGGCGCCGTGCTGTCCACCGTCGCCGACGCGGCCGGCGACGAGCTGCTGGGGCAGATCCTGCTTCAGCTCCCCGCCGGTTACGACCTCCTCTTCGGGCGCCCCCAGCCCACCTGACCGTGACGGGTGGTGCCGCATCCCGGCACCACCCCACCCATCCCGGCTCCACGAAAGGCATGCACCGCAGTGATCTCCGATGCGCGCGTACCGCTTGAGGACCAGCAGCCGTACGGGGCGGCGTACGAGCAGATGCTGGAGAAGGTCCGTTACGAAGGCGCCTACCCCACCCGTGAGCGGGCCGACGAAGCCGTCCGCCTGGTCCTCGCCGGGCTGGGGCGGCAGTTGACCGGCGACGAACGCGTCGATCTCGCCGCCCGGCTGCCCCTGGAGGCCGCCCGTGTCCTCACCGCGCAGATACCCGACACCCGGCCCCTGACCGGCTGGGCCTTCGTCAAGGACCTCGCCGCCCGCACCGGCGCCTCCCTGGCCACCACCCGCTGGGACACCGGATCCGTCTTCTCCGCCGTCGCCGCCCACGCAGGCCCCGACCTCGTCACCCGCATCCTGGGGCAGCTGCCCACCGGCTACGCCCTGCTGTTCGGCCGCGCCGAGCTCGCCCCCGCCGCGTAGCCGGGGAGGCGCGCACCGGGGGCGGGCGCGATGGCCGACCCATGGCCAGGTCATCGCCTTGCGCCGCAAGGTGATGACCGGTCTTCTTGTGCCGCATGACAAAGGGGCTGCCCGCCAACGCCGACCGGTAGGGCTTCGCCGGTCGGCGGCGGGGCGGCGGGGCTTCGCCGGTCGGCGCCGGGTGGGGCGGAGGCGCGTTCAGTGGCGCGACACCGGTGGTGCTCCCGCCAGGATCCGGGGCTCCTCCGCCTGGTAGAGGCGGCGGGCCCCGGGAGCCGTGTGGCGGGGGAGGACCGTGCCGAGCCAGCCCGCCAGGAAGCCGGCCGGGATGGAGACGAGGCCGGTCGTGGTGTACGGGAACCAGTTGAAGTCGTGGTCGGGGAAGACCGAACCGGGCGAGCCGGAGACCAGGTTGGTGCCGGTGATCAGGACCAGTACGGAGAGCGTGCCGACGACGAGGGTGCTGAGCAGTCCGGTACGGGTGAAGCGGCGCCAGAAGATGCTGTAGATGAGCGCCGGGGCCAGCGCGGACGCGCCGACGCAGAACGAGAGCGTGGCCAGGGCCTGCACGTTCCAGTGCCGGGCCAGGACGGCGAGCGTGGTGGCGAGCAGGCCGACGGCGATCGCGGCGGCCTGGGCCGTACGCATCTCGGACAGGCCGGCCAGCGGCTTGCGGTCCGGGCGGCGCACCCCGTGCAGGCCGTGGGCGAACAGGTCGTGCGCCAGGGAGTTGGCGCAGGCGAGGATCATCGCGGCGACGGAGGCGAGGAGCGTCAGGAAGATCGCCGTCGTCATGGTCGTGACGATCAGAGCCCCCGCCCGGCCGCTGCCCGCGACGACGCCGCTGATCTGGAGGATCGCGCTGTTGCCGGAGGCGCCGGCCTCGGTGATGCGCTCGTGGCCGACGAGGGCGCCCGCGCCGAGGCCGATCACGACGAGCAGCAGACAGATCGTGGCGACCACCCCGACCGCCCAGGACAGCGAGCGGCGCATGGCCGCGGTGGAGCGGGCGCTCGTCATGCGCATGGTGACGTGGGGCAGGCAGGCGGCGCCGAGGACCACGGTGAGTTCGGAGCTGACCATGTCGAGCCCGCTGCCCTCGAACTGGAGCCCCGAGCGCAGATAGGCGGCCCCGGCCCCGCTGCTCTGCCGGGCGGCCCCGAGCAGGGCGCCGGTGTCCCAGCCGAACCGGTCCATGACCAGTACGGCGATGGTGAGCGAGGCGACGAGCAGGACCACGGTCTTCACGATCTGGATCAGCGCGGTGCCCTTCATGCCGCCGATCGCCGAGTAGCCGATCATCAGGGTGCCGAGGCCGATGATGGCGCCGGTGCGGAATCCGGAGCTGTCGAAGCCCAGGATGAAGGACAACAGGTCGCCGCTGCTGGCGAGTTGGACGACCATCATGGGGACGAGCGCGGCGAGGGTGACCGCACAGGCGGTGATGCGGACGGCGCGGCCGGGGGTGCGGCGCACGAGCAGGTCGCCCATGGTGAACCCGCCCGCGTTGCGCAGCGGTTCGGCCAGCAGGAACATCAGCAGGACGAGCGAGAGCGTGATGCTCAGGGCGAGGATCGTGCCGTCGTAGCCGGTGAGGGCGATGATGCCGGTGGTGCCGAGCACGGTGGCCGCGGAGAGGTAGTCGCCGGCCAGGGCGAGACCGTTGTACAGGGGCGGGAGCGAGCGGGAACCGGTGTAGAACTCGTCGAGGTCGTCGCGGTCCGGGCCGGTCATCACGCAGAGCAGCAGGGCCACCGTGGCCACGGCGAGGAAGGCCACCAGGGACATCGACTGCGCGGAGTCGTCGAACACGTTCACCGGGCCTCTCCCGCTCTTCGGATCCGGGCGGCGAGCGGGTCGACCGTGCGGCGGGCGGTCCGTTCGTACCGGGCGACGGCGAGGACCGTCACGGGGATCTGGCACAGCCCCAGCGCGAGGCCGACGTTGAGGCCCCCGGGCAGGGACTGGCCCATCAGCCCCTTGGCGAAGCCGGAGAGCAGCAGGAAGGCGAGGAAGTAGCCGAGCGTGGTCAGGACCGCGACGCGGCGCAGCGAGCGGTACGAGGTGCGCAGCCGGCGCAGGTCGCTGTGCCGGCCGGGGGTGGGCGGGGGCGCGTCGGACGGGTCGTCGGGTGCCGGAGGGCCGGAGTTCTGCCGGGGCGGCAGGGGGTCCGGGGCGTGCGGGGGCCGGTGCCGCGGGGGCTGTTGCGGCAGCCGTCCGGGCCAGGAGGAGTACGGGGACGGGGGCGGTGCTCCGTGCGACATGGGGGGCTGCTCCTTGCAAGGCTCGGTTCCTGGTCCGGACGGCAAGGCAGGAGTGCGGTGGTGCGGTCGGAAGCGCGAACATTACTCGTGAGTACGGCCGTTGGGGAGGGGGTGGCCCGAATTACCGGTGGTAATGACCTGGTCCGGTGGGGCCGTGGGAACCGGTGGTGCGGGTGGTTCCGGCGGGATTCCTTCCCCGTGCACGTACCCGCCGGGGTCGTCCTCGGGCGGGAGGGCCGCGACGGGTGCCGCGCCGCTGCTGAGGAGCGTGGCCGGTGAACGTCGTGGTGCCGGGCGGCTGCACCCGTGGGTGCAGTCCCTGAGAAGGGCCTGCACCCCGGGGGCGATACCCCTAGGGGGAGCTCCCCCCATCCGGGCAGGGGCCGTTCCTCCCGGCGGAGGACGTGGCCGCGGGGGGCCGTTCCTTAGCGTGTTCCTACATCGAGAAAAACGGCTCGAACCCGTCGCGGAAGCGGCGGGCCGCAAGGGGGGAGGGCGGGGGAGACCCCGCTCCCGGGGTGGGGAAAACCCCACCCGAGGACTGCGCCGCGCACCAGTGCGCAGGCCCCGTCCGAACCAGCAGGCTTCATGGCACCGGCACACCGGGCGACGGGGCCCGCGAAAGCGCCGGACCATCTCGCGCGCCGGACGGCACCCGCCGACCGCCGCACACACGCACGCACACGCACACACCGATCGATACACAGGGGGGCAGCACCGTGACAACGGCTGTGACCATTCCCAGGCACGGGGACACTGGCGGGAGTACGGCCGTTGCCGCACGAGCGCGGCAGGTCGTCAAGGCGTACGGGTCGGGGGAGACCCGGGTCGTCGCGCTCGACCACGTCGACGTGGACATCGCCCGCGGGCGGTTCACGGCGATCATGGGGCCGTCCGGTTCCGGCAAGTCGACCCTGATGCACTGCCTGGCCGGCCTGGACACCGTCTCGTCCGGGCAGATCTTCCTCGCCGAGACCGAGATCACCGGGCTCAAGGACAAGAAGCTCACCCAGCTGCGGCGGGACCGGATCGGCTTCATCTTCCAGGCGTTCAACCTGCTCCCCACGCTCGACGCGCTGGAGAACATCACGCTGCCGATGGACATCGCGGGCCGCAGGCCGGACGCGGACTGGCTGCGCCAGGTCGTCGAGACCGTCGGCCTGGGCGAGCGGCTGCGGCACCGGCCCACCGAGCTCTCCGGCGGCCAGCAGCAGCGCGTCGCGGTGGCCCGGGCGCTCGCCGCCCGGCCGGAGATCATCTTCGGCGACGAGCCCACCGGGAACCTGGACTCGCGGGCCGGCACCGAGGTGCTGGGCTTCCTGCGCAGGTCGGTCGACGAACTGGGCCAGACCATCGTCATGGTCACCCACGACCCGGTGGCCGCCTCCTACGCGGACCGGGTGCTGTACCTCGCCGACGGGCGCATCGTCGACGAGATGCACAACCCGACGGCCGACCAGGTCCTCGACCGCATGAAGGACTTCGACGCGCGCGGGCGGACGTCATGACCGTCTGGAAGACATCGAGACGCAATTTCCTCGCCCACAAGGGACGCATGGCGCTCTCCGCCGTCGCGGTCCTGCTGTCGGTGGCGTTCGTCTGCGGGACGCTCGTCTTCACCGACACCATGAACACCACGTTCGACAAGCTCTTCGCCGCGACGTCCGCCGACGTCACCGTCAACCCGAAGGACTTCGAGGGCCACGACGAGGCGGCCGCGGCCAACGGCAGGCCCGCCACGATCCCCGCCTCCACCGTCGAGCGGGCCGCGTCGGCCACCGGCGCGCAGTCCGCCGAGGGCGCCGTCGTCAGCATGTCCGTGACCGTCGTCGACCGGCACGACAAGAACATGGGCTCGTCCACGGGCGCCCCGACGATCGCGGGCAACTGGACCCGGAACGACCTGCGTTCCATGGAGATCGCCTCCGGCCACGCCCCGCGCGGCCCGACCGAGGTGATGGTCGACGCCGACACCGCCGACAAGCACGGCCTGAAGCTCGGCGACGAGCTGCGCACCATCACCGCCTCCGGTGACATCGAGGCGCGGATCAGCGGCATCGCCGCCTTCAAGGTCACCAACCCCGGTGCCGCGGTCGTCTACTTCGACACCGCCACCGCGCAGAAGAAGCTGCTCGGCAAGTCCGACGTCTTCAGCCTGGTCTCCGTGACCGCGAAGGACGGCGTCAGCGACGAGGAGCTGAAGAAGAACGTCGCCGCGGCGCTCGGCGGCACGGCCGACTACGAGCTCCAGACCCAGGAGGAGGCCGCCGCGGCCAGCAAGGACTCGATGGGTTCCTTCCTCGACGTCATGAAGTACGCGATGCTCGGCTTCGCCGGGATCGCCCTGCTCGTCGGCATCTTCCTGATCGTCAACACCTTCTCGATGCTGGTCGCCCAGCGCACCCGCGAGATCGGCCTGATGCGGGCCATCGGCTCCAGCCGCAAGCAGGTCAACCGGTCCGTGTTGATCGAGGCGCTGTTCCTCGGCGTCGTCGGCTCCCTCCTCGGCATCGGTGCCGGGATCGGCCTCGCCGTCGGCCTGATGAAGCTCATGGGCGCCGTGGGCATGGAGCTGTCCACCGGGGACCTCACGATCGCCTGGACGACCCCGGTGGTCGGCCTCGCGCTCGGCATCCTCGTCACCGTCGTCGCCGCGTACTTCCCCGCCCGCCGGGCCGGGAAGATCTCCCCCATGGCCGCCCTGCGCGAGACCGGCACCCCGGCGGACGGCCGCGCGGGCCGGGTCCGGGGCGCGATCGGCCTGGTCCTCACGCTCGGCGGCGGCGCCGCGCTCCTCGCCGCGGCGAGGGCCGACGAGTCGGGGCGGGGCTCGATGCTCCTCGGGGCGGGGGTCTTCCTCACCCTGATCGGGTTCATCGTGATCGGCCCGCTGCTGGCCGGTCTGGTGGTCCGGGTGCTGAGCGCGGTCATGCTGCGGATGTTCGGCCCCGTCGGCCGGCTCGCCGAACGCAACGCCCTGCGCAACCCGCGCCGCACCGGGGCGACCGGCGCAGCCCTGATGATCGGCCTCGCGCTCGTCGCCTGCCTCTCGGTCGTCGGCTCCTCCATGGTGGCCTCCGCCGGCGAGGAACTCGACAAGTCGGTCGGTGCGGACTTCATCGTCCAGCCGTCCGGTGGTGGCGGCGGCGGACAGATCGTCGAGCAGGCCGTGAAGGCGCTCAAGGAGGTGCCGGACATCGAGCACCTCACCGAGTACAAGGTCGTCGCCGCCTCCGTCACCGCCCCCGACGGCACCACCGTCGACGACGCCCTGACCGCCGTCGACCCCACGTACAAGGACGACGTCCGCCGCGAGACCGTCTCCGGCGAGCTGGCCGACGCGTACGGCAAGGGCGCCATGTCGGTCGGCGAGACGTACGCCGATGAGCACCACGTCAAGGTCGGGGACCGGATGACCGTCGCCTTCGAGGGCGGCGAGACGGTGAAGCTCGAGGTCGCCGCGATCACCACGGACGACGTGAACATCGACAAGGGCGCGATGTACATCGGCCTCACGGCCGCCAGGCAGTACGTCCCCGCCGACGTCCTGCCGGACAACACGGTCATGTTCGCCAAGGCCGCGGACGGCAAGGAGAAGGAGGCGTACACCGCCCTCCAGGACGCCCTCGCCAAGTACCCGCAGTACGAGGTGCGCAACCAGGCCGACTTCAAGGAACAACTGCAGGACCAGATCGGCCAGTTGCTGAACATCGTCTACGGGCTGCTGGGACTCGCGATCATCGTCGCGGTGCTCGGCGTGGTGAACACCCTGGCCCTGTCGGTGGTCGAGCGGACCCGCGAGATCGGCCTGCTGCGCGCCATCGGCCTCTCCCGCCGCCAGCTGCGCCGGATGATCCGCCTGGAGTCGGTGGTCATCGCGGTCTTCGGCGCCCTGCTCGGCCTCGGCCTGGGCATGGGCTGGGGCATGGCCGCCCAGAAGCTGCTGGCCCTGGAGGGCCTCCGCGCCCTGGACATCCCGTGGCCGACGATCCTCACGGTCTTCGTCGGCTCGGCCTTCGTCGGCCTGTTCGCCGCACTGGTCCCGGCCTTCCGCGCGGGCAGGATGAACGTCCTGAACGCGATCGCCACCGACTGACGCGGCCCCCGCCGGTCCGACGGGGCGCCCCGTCGGCGGCGCGGCGGCCCACGTAGGATGACTGACCGGTCCGGCCCCGGGGTGTTCCTCCAAACACCCCGGGGCCGGACCCGTTTCCGGTGCCGCCGTCAGGCGGGCAGGACGGCGACGTCGTACTTGGGGATCCACTGGTCGCGGGTGACGAGCGTCATCGATCCGAGCTGGGCCTGCTCGATCACGATCCCCGCGGGGTCACGGCACTGACACAGACCTCGGGTCCGCCGCGCAGCAGGTTCTTCAGGCCGTCGGACAGTTCGGGCGAGGCGTCCAGCCACCACAGGACGACGTGGGTGTCCAGAAGCAGCTTCATCCGCGCATCCCGAACGCGTCGGCGATGTCGTCGGGAAGGCCGTCGAAGTCCTCGGCGATGCGGATCCGCCCCCGGAGCACCCCGTAATCGGTCCGGTCGGCCCCGGGGCGCAGCGGCACGACCTTGGCGATGGGCTCGCCCGCCCTGCTGATCACCACCTCCTCGCCGGTCTCGACCTGCTGCAGGATCCGGGAGAAGTGGGTCTTGGCCTCGTGCACGTCGTACTGCCGCGCTGCTGCCACGACTGCCTCACAGGGAAGGGGGGCGGAGGGGACTAAAAGTGGACCAAGTGTGAACTAAGGGTAGTCCCGCCGTCGTCGAGCGGACAACGGCAACTCTTCGTTCCCCGGCGCACCGTTTCGGACACGGTGGCCGGGTCCGTTGCACGAAGCTGCCGCGGGCCGTGCAACAAGCTGACACGACGGGCCCCGTTCCCGTGCCCTTGCCACTGGCATCGTCGTCGCTGCCGGGAATCCCCGGCGGGACGCAACAGCCGAAGGGGAAAACGTGTTCAGGTCTTCGCTTTCGCGGCGGCACGCCGGCGCTGCGCGCACTGCCGCCGTCACCGGTCTCGTCCTCGTCTCGCTCGCGCTCTCCACCGGGGCCGCCACCGCGGCGGACACCGGTTCCCCGGCCCCGCGGCACCCGGCGGCGCACGACGTCGGGGCGTTCTGCGAGCGGGTGGCGGAACTGACGGACCGGCTCCCCCTGCCCGCCGCACCCGTGACGGTGTGCACGCTGGTCAACGGCTGGGACTAGGCCCGCCGTGATGAGGTTTCAGCTGCTGGGGCCGCTGACCCTCGCCGACGGCCCCGAATCCGTGGTGCTCCAGCCGTCGAAGCCGACGATCCTGCTGGCCGCGCTCCTCCTGCACGCCAACGCCGTGGTGTCCGCCGATTACCTCCAGCGGGCCGTGTGGGGCGAGGAGCAGCCGGCCACCGCCAAGGCCGCGCTCCAGACCTGCGTCCTGCGGCTGCGCCGGCTCTTCGCCAAGCACGGGGTGACCGAGACGTCGATCGAGGCGGTGCCGGGCGGCTACCGGATCACCGCCGAGCCGCACTCCCTGGACCTGCTCGGCTTCCGGGACCAGGTGCGGCGGGCGGTGCTCCTGTCGGACGACCCGGAGGCGGAGCTCTGCGCCCTCAAGGACGCGCTGTCGCTGTGGCAGGGCTCGCTGCTGGCCAACGTGCGCTCCGACGTGCTGCACCGGGACGAGGTGCCGCGGCTGGCCGAGGAACGGCTGCGCAGCGTGGAGCGGGTCTGCGACCTGCTGCTGGGCCTGGGCCGTTACGGGGAGGCCCTCGTCGAACTGTGGACCGCTACGCGCGTATACCCCGGCCACGAGCGGCTCCACGAGCAGCTGATCGAGGCGCTCTACCGGACGGGGCGGCAGACCCAGGCCCTCGCGGAGTACCGCAGGGTCAAGGAGTTCCTGCTGGACGAGCTGGGCGTCGACCCCTCCCCGGCCCTCCAGCAACTGGAGCTCGCGATCCTGCGCGGCGAGGACCCGGGGACGACCGGCCGGACGGCCCGGCTCCCCGGCGACCCCCGGCTCCCCGACGCCGACCGGCCGCACCCCGTCGCCGTGCGGGTCGTCGAGGGCGAGGTGGTCGCGGGCCGTGCCCCGTCCGCCCCGGCTCCGTACCCGGCCGCCGTCGCCGTACCGGGAACGGGTGCCGTGGCCGTACCGGAACCGGCCGTACCGGAACCGGGCACGCAGGTGCTGCCGGAAGCGGTCGTGCCCGTGCCGGTGCCCGCCGTGCCGAACTTCACCGGCCGGGACGCCGAGACCGCCGCCATGGCGGCCCGCCTCACCGCCCCCGACGCACCCGGCGAGGACGGCCGGCACCCGCTCGCCGTCCTGGTGTCCGGCGCGCCCGGCATCGGCAAGTCGGCGCTCGCCCAGCACGTCGCCCACCTGGTGCGGGACGCCTTCCCGGCCGGCCGGCTGCTCGTCCGGATGACCCGCCCGGACGGCGAACCCCGCCCCGCCGCCGCACTCGCGGCCGAGGTCACGGCGGCCCTGGACCCCGGCCGGACGGCCGGACGCGCCCTGCTCGTGCTCGACGACGTGGTGGACGCCGACCAGGTGCGCCCGCTGCTGCCCGCCGTCGCCCGGGCCCGCGGAGCGGTGATCGTGACCAGCCGGATGGGGCTCGCCGGGCTCGTCGCCACGCACGGCGGCTGGGTGCACCGGCTCTCCGCGTTCACCGGGCAGGAGTCGTACGCCCTGCTGCGGTCCGTGCTCGGCGCCGAACGCGTCGAGGCGGAACCGGAGGCCGCGCACCGGCTCGCCGCGCTGTGCGGCCACTTCCCGTTCGCGCTGCGCATCCTGACGGCCCGGCTGCTGACCCGGCCCGCACTGGGCCTCGGCGACGCCGTCGGCTGGCTGGCCGAGGACCCCCTCGCCCGGCTCGCCCTCACCGACTGCCCGGGGCTCTCCGTGACCGGCCTCCTCGACGGCGCGCTGAACCGGCTCGACCCGCGGCTCTCCGAGGCGTTCTCGCACCTCGCGACCGTGCCCGGGGACACCTTCGCCGCCCGGGACGTCCCGGGCGTCACCGAAGCGGTGCTGGAACGGCTGGCCGACGCCGGACTGCTGGAGGACGGCCCGCCGGGCCCGTACCGCATCCATGAACTGCTCCGTGTCTACGTACGAAGAACCGACCAGGAACGCATCCGCCGCACAGAGAAGGTGTGACCCCATGGCCGAGAGTGCCGAGACTGCCGCAACCGCTGCGACCGGGACGTTCGACGCGCTCGCCGCGACCCGGCCCCGCGTCCGCCGGGACGTGCTGTTCACCGAGACGCCCGGCGGCGTGCTCTTCCACAACGCCGACGGCGGATTCCACCTGGCCGGCCGCACCGCCTACCGCTTCGCCTCGCTCGTCGTCCCGCACCTGACCGGCCACCACCGGCTCGACGAACTGTGCGCCGGCTTCGGACCGGGACAGCGGGCGATGGCGGCGGAGCTGGTCAGGACCCTGTACGAGCGGGAGTTCGCCCGCGACGTGCCCGAGGCCGAAACCACGGCCGCGGACGGGCCGGTCCCGGACGAGGTGGCGCAGCGGTTCGCGGCCCAGATCGCCTACCTCGACCACTACGCCGACGGGGCGCCGGAACGCTTCGCCCGCTTCCGCGCCACCCGGGTCGCCATGCTCGGCGACGACGCGGTCGCCCGGTGGTGCGCGCTGAGCCTGCTGCGCAACGGGTGCGTACGGATCGGCACGAGCGCGCACTTCGCCGAGGTCGCGGACGAGGCGGAACGGACGGCGGCCCGGGCGGACACCGTCGGGGCCGGGGCGGGGGCCGGCTGGGCGGACCTGGAGGGCTACGACGTCGTCGTGCTCACCGGCGCCGGTTCCGGGGCCCGCACCCACCGGCTGCTGGCCGCCGGCGTCCCCGAGGGCCGGACCCTGATCCCCGCCTGGCTGTTCGGCGAGCGGCTGCTGGTCGGCCCGCTCGCCACCGCCTCCTCCACCGGCTGCTGGTCCTGCGCCGTGCTCCGGCTGGGCGGCAACGTGTCCGCCGGGCAGGCCGCCGAACTCTGGAGCGGGGCGGCGGGCGCCGCACCGGTGGCCGGGGACGAGGTGTCCGGCCCGGTCTCCGCGATGGTCGGCAACCTCCTCGGCTACGAGATCTTCCGCCTCACCACGGGCGCCCTGCCCGCCGAGACGGCCGGCCGGGTCCTCGTCCAGGACCTGGCCTCGCTCGACGTCGTGTCCGAGCCGGTCCAGCCGCACCCCCGCTGCCTGCGCTGCACCGCCCCGGACCCGGTTCCGGCGGCCCCGCAACCGCCGGACGGGCTGGCGCTCCCGGCCACCCCGACCGTGGACACCGCCCGCGACGCGGAGGCCGTGGTCGAGGAGCTGAACCGGATCGGCGCGGCGCTGGTGCGCCCGTACACCGGGGTCTTCAACCGCTACGACGACGAGGGGCTGACCCAGACCCCGCTGAAGATCAGCCGGGTGGAGGTGGCGCTCGGCGCCGGGACACGACGCCGGATCGCCGCCTTCGACGTGCACCACCTGGCGGGCGCGCGGATGCGGGCGCTGTACGCGGCGGCGACCGCGTACGTGGAGCACGTGGTGCCGCTCGGCCCGGACGGGGGCGCGGCGGCGGACCGGGAGCTGGGCCCGGACGCGCTGACCACCGGCGGCGGGAGCGGTGTCCGGCCGGACGCCTGGACGGTCGCGACCTCGCTGACCGGCAAGGACCCGGTGCGGGTGCCGGCCGCGGCCGTACGGAGCTTCGGGGCGCACAACCGGGGCCGGGCCCACCTCGCGACGTCGGCGGGTTCGGGCGCGGGCGCGGACGCGCGGGAGGCGGCGGGCGTCGGCCTGATGTCGGCGCTGGCGCACGACGCGCTGCTGCGGGCGGTCCGGGGCACGACGGTGGTGGGCCCGGTGGCCGCCGACGACGACCCGGAGCTGGTGTTCCTGCTGAAGTCCGCGGCCAACCTGGACCTCGCCGTCGAGCTGCTGGACCTGGGGGAGGGCGCGCGCACCTCGGCCCAGGTGGTGCTGGCCCGGGAGACCGGGGGCGAGGGGCGCTGGGCGGTCGGCGCCGGGCTGTCCCGGCGGGCGGCGGCCTGCGCCGCGCTGCGGGACCTGCTCGGTCCGGTGCAGCTGGCGGCCGAGGACCCGGACGCGGACGTCGACCCGGGCGACCCGCTGGTGCGCGACCTGGCCGCCGCGAGCATCGCGGTGACCGGCGCGGAGGTCCCGGCGGACGGGACGGCCACCACGTTCGACGCCGTCCTCGACCGGCTCCGGGACGCCGGGCGCGACGCGCTGTACGTGCCGACCACCCCGGCCGACCTCGCCGCGGGCGGCATCAGCACCGCCCGGGTGCTGCTCACGACGGACGGCGAGGACGGCCCCGATGCCCGCTGAGTCCCCGGTCCGAACGGGGCCGGACGCGCGGGCGGGGGCCGGTGCGCCGTCGGTGCCGGACGCGCCCTGGGCCGCGTCCGCGCGCACCCTCGCGGCGCTGCTCCGGGAGGCGCTGGCCCACCACGGCACCCCGCCCCCGCTGGACGTCGCCCCGCTCGGCGTGCACGACGCCTTCGCACCCGGAGCGGCCGGAACGGCCGACGCGCATGGCGTGCCCGGCGGGTCCGATGCGGCCGGTGGGGTCGACGAGGCTGCTGGGGCCGATGCGGCCGACGGGGCCAGCGGTGCCGGCGTGCCCGGTGCCGAACTCCCCGTACCCGTCCGGTTCTACGGGCGGCACGTCGTCCTCGGTCCCTTCGCGCCCCCCGGACCCCCCGACCGGCCCGCGTCCCCCGCCCGGCCCGTCTGCCCGCACTGTCTGGAACGGCGCTGGCAGGCCGCCCGCTCCGTCGCGCTGCGCGAGGCGCTGGAGCTGGGCTCGGGCACCCGGGCGGCCGGGGAGGCCCCCCACCTCACCCCGTTCGCCGCGCACGCCCTCGCGGGGGTCCTCGCCGCCCGGCTCGACGGCGCGGGACCGGACACCGGTGCCCTGCCCGCCGTGCACCTGGTGGACCTGGAGACCCTGCTGGTGCGCCACTACCCGCTGGTCCCCGACCCGGAGTGCCCGCGCTGCGGGGCGCCGGAACCGGACACCGCCGAGGCCGCCGAACTCGTCCTGCGCCCCGCGCCCAAGCGCCGCCCCGGCGGCTTCCGGGTACGGGACATCGAGGAGTACGAGCTGCCCGTCGAGCCGTACGCCAACCCGGTGTGCGGCTCGCTCGGCCCGTCCGTCGTCCAGGACGTCTCCTCCACCTCCACCTCCGCCACCATCGGCTGCTTCTCCATGCGGTCGGGGGAGTACCTGCGCGAGACCTTCTGGGGCGGCCACGCCGACACCTTCGCCGAGAGCATGCGCATCGGCGTCCTGGAGGGGCTGGAGCGGTACGCGGGCATGCGCGCCCGGTCCCGCCGGGCCCGGATCAAGGACTCCCTGAACGCGCTGCGCGCCCGGGGCGAGCACGCGCTCGACCCGCGGGTGTGCGGGCTGTACTCCGACGCGTTCCACCGTGCCAACCCCCGCGTCACCCCGTTCTCCCCGGACCGGGCGATCCCCTGGGTGCACGGCTGGTCCCTGCGCGACGGGCGCGCCGTCCTGGTGCCCGAGGTCCTGACGTACTACCACGCGCCCGGCCTGGAGAACCGCTTCGTCCAGGAGAGCTCCAACGGCTGCGCCTCCGGGGGCTGCCCGGAGGAGGCCGTCTACTTCGGGCTGATGGAGCTCGTCGAGCGCGACGCGTTCCTGCTCGCCTGGTACGGGCGGGCCGCCCTGCCGGAGATCGACCCGCGCACCAGCCGCCGCCCGGCCACCCGGCAGATGGTCGACCGGCTGGAGATGTACGGCTACGAGGCCCGCTTCTTCGACACCCGGATCTCCTTCCCGATCCCGGTCGTCACGGGGGTCGCCGTGCGCCGGGACGGCGGCCTCGGCCTGATGTGCTTCGGCGCGGGCGCCGGACTCGACCCGGAGGCCGCCCTGGCCGGGGCGCTGTGCGAGATCGCCACCGACGCGGTGAACCTGCGCCGCCGCACCGAGGACGACCTGGCCCGGCTGTCCGCCATGGCCGAGGACTTCCACCGCGTCGAGGCGCTGCACGACCACCCGCTGGCGTACGGCATACCGGAGATGGGCCGCCACGCGAGCTTCCTGCTCGGCGAACCGGGGGCGCCGCGCCCGCCCCGGCGCTCCTTCGACGAGCTGTACGGGGACGGCTCGGTGCTGCCCGTCTCCGACGACCTGCGCGAGGACCTGACCCGGTGCGTGGACGCCGTCACCGCCGCAGGGTTCGACGTGATCGTCGTCGACCAGACCATGCCGGAACAGCGCGGACTGGGCCTGACCACGGTCGGCGTCATCGTGCCCGGACTGCTGCCGATCGACTTCGGCTGGACCCGGCAGCGCGCGCTCGGCATGGACCGGCTGCGCACCGCCCTGCGCGAGGCCGGACTGCGCGCGCACGACCTCGCCGACGCCGACCTCAACCCCGCCCCGCACCCCTTCCCATGACCGACGCCGACTCCAGCCCCTGCCCCCGCCCCGCACCCCTTCCCGTGACCGAGGAGCCCGCCATGGGGTACGCCCATGAATACGCCGACGCGATCCTGCACCGCGGCCGGGTCCCGATGGACCCCGCCGACTTCGTGCCGAACTGGCAGGACGGCCCGCGCAAGGCCAAGTTCTACCCCGGCGTCGACAGCCTTCCGCTGCCCGACTGCACCTACCCCGCCGACGCCTCGCTCGACCGAGGACTGGGCCAACAGGCGGATGCACCGGGTGAGTTCGACCTCACGCTGCTGTCCGGGATGCTCCGCGACTCCTACGGGCTGACCGGCCGCCGGCTGGGCGTCCAGGCCAACACCGACCTCAGCGCCCTGCCGCACTACCCGCTCGCCAACTGGTCCCGGGGCTCCGCGTCCGGCGGCGGCCTCTACCCGGTCAGCGTCTACTGGGTCTCCGGGCCGAGCGGCCCCGTACCGCCCGGTGTGCACTACTACTCCACCCGGCACCACGCCATGCAGCGGCTGCTGACCGGCGACGTGTCGGGCGACGTGCGCGAGGCGCTCGGGGACGGGGCGCCGGGCCCGGACACCGACCAGTACCTGGTCCTCGGCATCAAGTACTGGCAGAACGCCTTCAAGTACAACAACTTCTCCTTCCACGCCGTGTCCATGGACCTCGGCGCCTGCGTGCAGACCTGGCGGATGTGGGCCGGTGCCCGCGGACTGTCCGTCGAACCCGCGCTCTGGTTCGACGAGGAACGGCTCGGCCGGCTCCTCGGCGTGGACACCCGGGAGGAGGGCGTCTTCGCCGTCGTCCCGCTGAAGTGGGCCGGCGCCGCCGCCCGCCCCGCGTCCGCCGCCCCGATCTCCGTGCGCCACCGCGACCGCGAACGCTCGCGCACCGTCCTCGTCTTCGACGCGCTGCGCCGGATGCAGGCCGTCACCGCCGCCGGCGCCACCGACCGCCCCGACCCGGCGGCGCTCGCCCCGGCCGCCGCGCACCCCGCCGGCCCGGACCGCGCCGAGGTGGCGCTGCCGCCCGCCCCGCCGCTCGACACCGACGTGCGCACCGCGCTGCGCGCCCGCCGCAGCAGCTTCGGCCGCTTCGACGCCCAGCACCCCATCAGTGCCGGGCAGTTGGCGGCCTGCCTGGCCGCCTCCACGGCCGGTGCGCGGCTCGGCGGGGACACCGGCGGGCAGCGGCTGGCGAAGCTCTACGCCTTCGTCGGCCACGTCGAGGGCATCGAGCCCGGCGCGTACGAGTACGACCCCGACGCGCACACCCTGCGGCTGGTGAAGGCGGGCCGGCCGGGGGAGTTCCTGCAGAAGAACTACTTCCTGTCGAACTACAACCTGGAGCAGGCGGCCGCGGTCCTGGTGCCCACCGTCCGCACCGACGCCGTCCTCGACGCCGTCGGGGACCGCGGCTACCGCCTGGTCAACGCCACCGTCGGGGCGATCGCCCAGACCGCCTACACCGCCGCGTCCGCCGTGGGCACCGGGTGCGGCGTGGCGCTCGGCTTCGACAACATCTCGTACATCGAGGAACTCTCGCTCGCCGGGACGGGCGAGGCGCCGCTGTTGATCATGATGATCGGCAACGAGCGGCCCGCCCCGGCCGACTTCCGGTACGAGATCGCCTGAGGGCCCGTCACCCGACAGGCCCCGGGCGGCAGTCCGACGACCCGCGACCGGAACGAGAAGGGGAGACCCCGCATGACGCCGGACCACCCACCCACCGCCACCACCACCCGCTCCCGCTTCATGCTGCGGGTCGCCGGGCTGCCGGTCGAGAGCGTGCGGGCACTGCGCTGCCCGGACAGCCGCCGCTGGGCCGACGAGGTGCTGCACGCCACCGAGCGGTCCCGGGCCGACGGCGAACGGCTCGGCGACCTCATCCACGGCCTCGTCGGCGGCACCGAGGACGAGGCGCTGCGTCGCACCCTCCTCGGGCTGCGCCGGGACGTCTTCAACAACCGGCTGCCGTCGCCCGCCGCCGCCGACCGGTCCCTCGCCCTGGTGCGCGGGCTCGACGAGGAGACCGGCGCGGCGCTCGCGCACTGGCTGACCGGGCGGCGCCGGCTGGAGGAGCACCGGGCGGCGGGCGGGGCCCTGCTCGCCGAGGAGACCCGGCGCGCCCGCGCCGCGCTGCGCGCGCTGGCGGCCGAGGAACGGCTGCGCAAGGGGCTGCTGCTGGCGTCCCCGGTCCTGGACGCCCAGCTCGACGCGTACGCGGGAAGCACCGCCGACACGCCCCCGGACAAGAAGCGGCGCAAGATCGAACGCTCGCTGCTCTCGTACCTCTACCGCACCGCGTGCAAGACCAGCCCGTTCTCCACGTTCACCGGCATCGTCCCCGGCACCTTCGCCGAAGGGGCCGGGGACGGCGGGGAGGACGGGGACGGGGATGGCGGGGACGGCGGTCTCGGGGTCCGGGTCGAGGACGACTGGACGGGGCTGCTGCGGCTCAACGTCGCCGCCGTCGGCCGCCTCGCGGAGGCGGTGATCGCCGACCCGGTCCGCCGCGCCGACCTGCCGGTCGCCCCGGCCTCCGGCTGGAACCGCGACGACGACCGGGTCCGCTACGTGCGCCGCTGGGTCACCCAGGGCGACGAGGACACCGCCGTCACCTTCGACGCCGTGAAGGACCGGCTGTTCTTCCTGCGCCGCAGCGGCACCCTGGAACGCCTCCTCGGCCTGTTCGAGAGCCGCGGCACCCTCCGCCACGGGGAGCTGACCGCCTGGCTCGCCGAGGACCGGGGCGCGGACGAGGAGGAGTGCGCCCACTACCTGCAAGCCCTCCTCGACCTCGGCATGGTCCAGGTCCCCTGCCTGCGCACCGAGGTCCACGACACCGACCCGCTGCGCGCCTTCCAGACCTCGCTGCGCGGCCTGGACCGGCCCTGGGCCGACCGGCTGGCCGACCGGCTGGAGGCCCCGGCGTCCTGCGTCGAACGGTTCGCCACCGCGACCCCGGACGAACGGCGGGCGCTGATGGCCGAGCTGCGCACCGCGCTGCGCGCCGTCCAGGAGGAGGAACTCGGCACGGACCGGGCGCGGATACCGCAGACCCTGCTGTACGAGGACGTGGCGGCCGGGCGGCACACCGAACTGTCCGCCCCGGCCTGGGAGCGGCTGGCGGCCGGTCCGCTCGGCGCGGTGGAACGCGTACTGCCCGCCTTCGACCTGACGCTGCCGCAGCGCGTCACGTTCAAGGGGTTCTTCCTCGCCCGGTACGGGCAGGGCGGGCGCTGCGACGACCTGCTGAAGCTGGTCCACGACTTCCACGAGGACTTCTTCGACCAGTACATGTCGTTCACCGCCAAGCGCACCGCGTTCGACGCGGACGGCAACTACGTACCGGAGGAGAACTGGCTGTCCCTGCCGCAGCTCAAGGCCCTCGACACGGCCCGGCAGACCTTCGTGGACCGGATGCGGGCCCTGTGGTCCGACTGGGAGAGGGCGGGCGGGGACACGGCGGGCGGGGGCGGCGACGAGATCCGGGTCGACGCCGAGGTGCTCGACGAGGTGGCCGCCGAACTGGCCTCTCTGGAGACGGAGTTCACCCCGCTCGCGCACCACGTGCAGATCGTGGACCGGCCCGCCGACCCGCTGGTCGTCCTCAACCGCTCCTACGGCGGGGTGTCCTTCCCGTTCAGCCGGTTCACGCACCTCTTCGACGGCCTGGACGAACGGCTGCTCGCCGACACCGCCCGGCTGGTGCCCGACGGCGCCGTCCTCGCCGAGGTCACCGGCGGGCCGGTCACCAGCAACCTCAACCTGCACGGCCGGCTCACCGAGTACGAGATCGTCTGCCCCGGCGAACGCGGCACCCTGCCCGAGGACAACCGCATCCACCTGGACGACCTCCACCTCGTCCACGACCGGGACGCCGACCGGCTCGTGCTGCGCTCCACCCGGCTGGGCAAGGAGGTGGTGCCGGTCTACCTGGGCTACCTCGTCCCGCTCGCCCTGCCCGAACTGCCCCGCACCCTGCTGCTGCTCTCGCCGACCTCGATGTCCCCGCTCAACGTGTGGGGCGGGGTGCCCGAGGGCGCGGCGGAGGGCGGGGTGACCCGCAGGCCGCGGGTGCGGCACGGCAGCGTGGTCCTCGCCCGGCGCAGCTGGAGCGCCCCCGCCGCCGTGCTGCCGCTGCGCGGGCCCGGCACCGGGGACGACGCGTGGTTCCTGGGCTGGCACGCGTTCCGCCGCGCCCACCGCCTGCCGGACCGGGTCTTCGCCACCGTCGCCGACAGCGGCGCACGCGGGGCCACCGGGGCCAAGCCGGGCTACGTCGACTTCGACAGCCCGCTCTCCCTGGCCGCGTTCGAGGCGCTGATCAGGACCGCGGAGGCCCGGGTCGTGTTCCGGGAGATGCTGCCCGACGAGGACGGGCTGCACGCCGTCTCCGGCCGGGGCCGCCACGTCGCCGAACTCGCGGTGGAGACCCTCCCCGCCCGAAGGAGAGAGCAGTCATGACCTCAGCCCCCCTCGCCCCGGCCACCGACCGGACCGACCGGGCGGGAGCCTGGCAGGCCACCCACGTCTTCTACGCCGCCAACCCCCGGCCGATGCTCACCCAGTGCATCCGCCCCCTGGTCGCGGAACTGGAGGCGGACGGCCTGCTCGCGGGCTACTTCTTCATCAACTACTGGCTGGAGGGCCCCCACGTCCGGCTGCGGATCAAGCCGTCCTCGCCCGGCGCCGAGGCGGAGGTCCGGCGCCGCACCGAGGCCGCCCTCGACACGTTCCTGGCCGAACGGCCCGCGCTGTACGAGGTCGACTCCGGGTTCCTCAACGACTTCTACAACACCCTGTTCGACATCGAGTTCCCCGGCGCCGAACGCGGCCACTACACCGACGACCAGGGCCGGATGCGGCTGCGCCCCAACAACTCGCGCAGCGCGGAACCGTACGAGCCGGAGTACGGCAAGTACGGCGGCCCGGCCGGGATCGAACTCGCCGAATGGCACTTCCGGCACTCCAGCGACCTCGTCATCGACGCCTTCCGGACGAAGAACCTCCATCTGCGGACCGTGCTGCTCGGCACCTCCGCCCAGCTGATGATGGTGATGGCCGCGGCCTTCCTGCCCGACCGGGAGGAACTCGCGGACTACCTCGACAGCTACTACGAGTTCTGGCACCGGGCCTTCCCCGGCACCGGCTTCATCGGCAGCGAGGAGTACGACCGCAACTACGCCTCGATGGCCCCCGGCCTGGCCGCCCGCTTCGCCCGGATCAGGGCCGCCGTGGCGGGCGAGGAGGGCGCGGCCCGGCTGCCCGGCTTCCTGGCCGGCTGGGCCGAGCACTGCGTCGAACTGCGCGAACGGGCCGTCGCACTGGCCCTGAAGGGCGAGTTGACGTTCCGCTCCTGGGACGGCGAGCGCGATGAGACGGTCACCGACCCGGCGGCCGCCCTGCCGCTGCTGCTCTCCCCGTACATGCACATGACCAACAACCGGCTGCACGTGACGATCAGGGACGAGGCGTACCTCTCGCACGTGCTGGGCCGGGCCCTGCGGGAGCAGGCGTGAGCGCCACCCCCGACGCCGGTGCCGCCGCCGACGCCGCCGACGCCCTGGCCGAGTACCGGCCCGGGCTGCGGCCCCACGTCCTGCTCAGCGAGGCACTGCTGCAGGGCGCCGCGACGGTGCACCTGATCAAGGACACCGACAGCGGCAGCTCCTTCAGGGTCGGCCCCAAGGAGCACTTCCTCATCGCCCGGATGGACGGGGAACGCAGCCTGCGGGAGATCGGCGAGGAGTACGCGCGGGAGTACGGGCGCAGGCTGGACGGCGCCCGCTGGCAGCAGATCCTGCGGATGCTCGGCTCCCGCGGCCTGCTGGCCGGCGCCCCGGCCGCCGCACCCGCCGCCCCCCGGCCCGAGCCCGCCGAGCCGCCCCGCGGGCTGCTGCGCGGCAGCGTCCGGCTGGTCGCCGACGCGGACGCCACCACCGCCCGGCTGCACCGGGCGGTCGGCTTCCTGCTGACCCCCGGCTGGCTGGTGCCCCTGCTGGCCCTGGTGGTCGCCATGGAGGCGGCCGTCGTCCTGAACATCGGTCAACTCCTCGTGCATACCTGGGAGTTGTTCAGAAATCCGGTGCTGCTGGTCGGCATCGCCACCCTGCTCTGGTTCAGCACCGCCCTGCACGAACTCGCCCACGGCGTCGTCGCCCGGCACCACGGCGGCACGGTGGCCGAAATAGGACTGCGCTGGCGGCTGCCCGTGATCATCATGTACTGCACCGTCGACAACTACCTCTACCTGGGCTCCCGTCGGCAACGCGTCGACACGGCGCTGGCGGGCGCGGTGATGAACCTGCTGTTCCTGCTCCCGTTCTGCGCCCTGTGGCTGTTCGCACCACTGGACGCGGCCACGCACGACGCGCTCGGCGCACTGCTGCTCCTGGGCAGCGTGCAGGCGTTCGCGATGCTGGTCCCCCTCCCGCCGCTGGACGGCTACCGGATCGTGAGCCAGCTGTGCGGGGCCACCGACCTGGCCGCCTCGACCGGCGCGTACCTGCGCCTGGCCGTCCGCCGCGACCCGGCGGCAGCCGCGTACCCGCGCCGCGCCCGGACCGTCTACCTCGCCTACGGGCTGGGTTCGGTGCTCGTGCTCGTACTGATCATCGGCACGGTCGCGGCCGGTGCCCACCACCTGCTGACCGTGTGACCAACCACCGCAAGGAGAAACCCATGCCCCCCACCGCCCCGTCCACGTCCCCGGACAGCGGGACCGGCCCGGACGGCGGCCCCCCGCCGGCCGCCGTCGTCCTGGCGGACGTCCACAAGCGGTACGGCGACAAGCACGCCGTGAACGGGGTGTCCCTCACCGTGCCGCGCGGCGAGTTCTTCGGACTGCTCGGACCCAACGGGGCGGGCAAGACCACCCTCGTCGAGATCATGGAGGGGCAGCGCAGGGCCGACTCCGGGACCGTGACCGTCCTCGGCGCCAGTCCCTGGCCGCGCAACCCGGAACTGCTGCCCCGGCTCGGCGTGCAGACCCAGACCTCGGCGTTCTTCGTCCGCCTCACCGCCCGCGAGCACCTGCGCACCATGGCCGCCCTCTACCGGACCGACCGGGCGGCGGCCGAACGCGCGCTGGAGTCCGTCGGCCTCACCGACCAGGGCGACACCCGGGTCGACGACCTCTCCGGCGGCCAGCGCCAGCGGCTCGCCATCGCCTCCGCGCTGGTCCACGAACCCGAACTGATCTTCCTGGACGAGCCGACCGCCGCCCTCGACCCGCAGGCCCGCCGGGCCCTGTGGCAGGTGCTGCGCGACCTCAAGGGCGCGGGCCGCACCATCATCTACACCACCCACCACCTCGACGAGGCCGAGGCGCTCTGCGACCGGGTCGCCATCATGGTCGAGGGTTCCGTCGCCGCCCTCGACAGCCCCGCCCGGCTGATCGCCGCGGCCGGCCCCACCACCCGGCTGGTGGTCCCCGCGGACCGGCTGACCCCCGCCCGCGCCCAGGAGATCGAGGGCGTGGACCGCGTCACCGAGGAACCGGACGCGCTCGTCCTGGAAACCCTCGAATCGGGCAAGGTGCTGGCCGCCCTCGACGCCCTGGGCGGACTCCAGGGCGTGCAGACGCGCACCGCCAGCCTCGAGGACGTGTACCTGACGCTCACCGGCACCGGTACGCCGCAGCCGTAACAACCCGCCGGAACCCCCGCCCTCAGCCGTCCCGGCCCCGCCCCTCCGCAGCCGTACCGGCCCCGACCCCCCCCGCACCACCAGCGATACGGAGACCTCCCGATGAGCGCATACGCGGCGCTGAGCCAGGCCGGATACCGGGCCTACACGCGCGACAAGACCACCCTCTTCTTCACCTTCGCCTTCCCGCTCATCTTCCTGGTGGTCTTCGGACTGATCTTCCACGGACAGACCGTCGAGCAGAGCGGCAAGCCCTACATCAACTACATCGCCCCCGGCGTCCTGTCGTGGGGCGTCGGCAACGCGGCCGTGTTCGGCGTCGGCTTCGTCCTCATGCAGTGGCGGCGCGACGACATCCTGCGCCTCATCCGGATGACCCCCACCCCGGTCTCCGCCGTGCTCGCCTCCCGCTACGTCCTGGCGCTGGGCATCGGCGCCGTGCAGTCCGTGCTCTTCGTCGCCGTGGCCCTGCTGCCCTCGTTCGGCCTGGAACTGGACGGCCGCTGGCCGCTCGCCCTGCCGGTGCTGGTCCTCGGCATCACCGCGTTCCTCGCCCTGGGCGTCATCGTCGGCAGCTACGCGAAGACCCCCGAGGCCGTCGCCGCCGTCGCCAACTGCCTGATGATCCCGATGGCGTTCCTGTCCGGCTCGTTCTTCCCGCTGGACGCCATGCCGGACTGGATGCAGAACCTCTCCCGCGTCCTGCCGCTGCGCTACCTCAACGACGGGATATCCGGCGCCCTGACCGGCGACGGCACCACCGGGGACATCGGCCTGTCCTGCGCGGTGCTCGCCGGCTTCGCCCTCGTCCTGATCGCGATCGCGCTCAAGACCTTCCGCTGGAGCGACAAGTCATGACGACCGCCACCGCCACCACTGCCGCCTCCTCCGCTCCCGCCCCGCCCGTGCGCGGTGAGAGCCCGCTGGAGGACGCCCGCACCGTCCTCCAGCACGAACTGACCGCCCGCCACGCCCGGCCGGCGGACCAAAAGGCCCTGCCTGCCCCGCTCGTCGTCCCGCTGGGCGCGGCCGACACCCTCGGCTTCGGCCGCCCCGACCCGTACGCCGGCCACCGCCCCGCCGCCAACGTCCAGCTCACCTCCCGCGCCGTGCTGATCGGCCCCTGGGGCGGCGACCCGGACGCCGCGGCCTGCGGGCAGTGCCTGGCCATGCGCTGGCAGCGGCTGCGCAGCCGCTCGGAGCGCGAGGCCCTGGAACTGGGCGGCACCCCGCACGGCGCCACCCACTGGCCGGTCCTCACGGATTACGCGGTCGATGCCGTCTGGGCCACCTACCGCGCCGCGCTGGGCGGCGGCCACGACCTCCCCGACGCGACCCCCGCCGACCGCGCCCTGCCCCGGGTCACCCGGGTCGACCTGGTGACCCTCGCCACCGCGACGTTCCCGCTGCTGCCCGAACCCCTGTGCCCCGCCTGCGTCCAGGAGGTCCCCGACACCGCCGAAGCGGCCCGCATGGCGCTGCGCCCCGCCCCCAAGCCCGACCCGGACGGCTACCGGCTGCGGCCGCTGTCCTCCTACCCGCTGCCGACCGCGGCCCTCGCCAACCCGGTGTGCGGCGCGCTGGGTTCGGATGTCTGGATCAACCCCACCTCCACCACCACGGCACCGGTCGCCGGCACCCACTTCGTCCGCGGCTACGCCGGGCTCAACGACGTCACCTGGAGCGGCCAGGCCAACGGCTACGACACCAGCCGGGTCCTCGCCCACCTGGAGGGCCTGGAACGGTACGCGGGCACCACCCGCAGACGCGGCACCTCGCCAGTCCTGGGCAGCTACCACGAACTGGCCGACCACGCCGTGGACCCCGCCGCGTGCGGGCTCTACGCCCCCGAGACCTACGCCAACGACCCGATGGTCTCCCCGTTCGACCCGGACCGGCCCATCCCCTGGGTGTGGGGCCACTCCCTGCGCGACGACCGCCCCGTCCTGGTGCCCGCCCGGCTCGCCCACTACAGCGCCGGGGTCGAAGCCGACAACTTCGTCTTCGAGTGCTCCAACGGCTGCGCCACCGGCGGCAGCCTGGAGGAGGCGATCCTCTACGGGCTGCTGGAGATCGTCGAACGGGACGCCTTCCTCCTGGCCTGGTACGGCCGCACCCCCCTCACCGCGATCGACCTCGGCGCCTGCCGCTCCCCGGCCGTCCGCACGATGATCGACCGGGCCGCGCTGCACGGTTACGACGTCCACGCCTTCGACACCCGGATGGATCTGGCCGTCCCCGTCGTCACGGCCCTCGCGGTGCGCCGGGACGGCGGGTACGGGACGCTGTCGTTCGCCGCCGCCGCCGGGTTCGACCCGGAGGACACCATCGGGTCCGCCCTGTCCGAAGTCCTCACCTACATCCCGCACCTGCCCTACCAGGTCGCCGAACGTTACGCCGAACTCGTCGCGATGGAACGGGACTTCACCCTCGTGCGGCAGCTGAAGGACCACGCCCAGCTGCACGGGCTGCCCGCGATGGCCGAGCACGCGGAGGAGTACCTGAACCCCGTCGCCGTACGCTCCCCGACCGACACCTTCGCCGACTGGGAACCGCTGCGCCCCCGCACCGGGGACCTGCTGGACGACCTGAACCTGCTGGTCGGCCGGATCGCCGCCGCCGGGCACGACGTCGTCGCGGTCGACCAGACCACCCCCGAACAGCGCCGGATGGGCCTGCACACCGTCGCCGCCGTCGTCCCCGGGCTGCTGCCGCTGGACTTCGGCTGGACCCGGCAGCGGGCCCTGCTGATGCCCCGGCTGCGCACCGCCCTGCGGACCTCGGGGCGGCGGGCGGACGACCTCCCGGAGTCCGCGGTCAAGCGCGTCCCGCACCCCTTCCCGTGAGGACCCCCGCGTCCTTCACCGGCGCGGGCGGGGCATCCCTTCCCGGGACGCCCGCGGGCCCCCTCCGCGCCGACGGCGCGAAGAGGGCCCGCGTACCCGCGTGTGCGACCGGATCAGGCGCAGCAGGAGGTGGTGCTGGTGGTGCTGGAGCAGGTCGAGGTCGAGGAGCAGGACGTCGAACCGGCGAGCACGACCTCGGCCGCGTCCGAGTAGTCCGAGATCTCGAAGGTCTCCGACTCCAGCTCCAGGATCTCGTCGGCGAGGGTGGCGAGCTCGGTCTTCGGGGCCATGGTGTTCTCCCTTGGCTCACGGGGATCGGCCGGCCGATCCGGCGCTGTTCCCCTGCGGTGCTGCCATTGCAGCGGGGACCGCTGTCAGATCGGCCGCGCTTTCGCTGTCAGATCGCTGGCACCCCGTGACAGCGGAACGCCGAACTCCTGAAACCGGACCGGCGCAGGCTCATGGCAGGACCCTGTGCTCCCCCCGGCACCGGACCGCGTGCTCCGCACGGCACCGGACCGCCCCAGCGGAACGAGGTGAGATGGCATGACGACGAAGGAGAACCCCGCTCCACCCCAGCCCCCGCCACCGGTACCGTCCCCGGCCGTCGCCCGAACGGTCCTGCGCCCCGCGCTCGAGCTGTACCTCGACGTGCACGCCCACCCGGAGCTCTCCGGGGCGGAGGCACGCACCGCCGACCGGTTCGCCGCCCGGCTGGAAGCGAGCGGCTGCACGGTCACCCGGAAGGTCGGCGGCGGCCACGGACTCGTGGGCGTCCTGCGCAACGGGCCCGGCCCGACCGTGCTGCTGCGCACCGAACTCGACGCCCTGCCGGTCACCGAACGCACCGGCCTCGCCTACGCGAGCACCGTGCCCGGCGTCATGCACGCCTGCGGCCACGACCTCCATCTCGCCGCGGTCGCCGGGGCGGTGGACGAACTCGCCCGGACGCGCGCGGAGTGGAGCGGCACGGTCCTGGTCGTGGGCCAGCCCGCCGAGGAGACCCTGAACGGGGCGCGGGAGATGCTCGCGGACGGGCTGTACGAGCGGTTCGGCACCCCGGACGTGGCCCTCGCCCAGCACACCTCGCCCGCCCCCGCCGGCACCCTCGCGCACGCCGCGGACTTCCGCGCCCCCTTGATGGCGGCCGGGGCGGCGGTGGACATCACCCTGTACGGGCGGGGCGGCCACGCGGGCACCCCGCACCTGGCCGTCGACCCGGTGCCGGCGGCGGCGGCCACCGTCCTGCGGCTCCAGACCGTCGTCTCGCGGGAGACGGCCCCGGCCGAGCAGGCGGTGCTGGGCGTCGGGATGCTGCGGGCCGGGGAGCGCGGCAACGTGATCCCGGAGACGGCCGAACTGTCCCTGTGCCTGCGGGCGTCGTCCGAGCAGGCGCTCGACCGGATGACGGCCGCGGTGCGGCGGATCGTGGCGGCCGAGAGCGCGGCGTCCGGCTGCCCGAGGGAACCGGACCTGGCCGTCACCGCGCGCTCGCCCGCCCTGCGCACCGACGCCGCCGTCACCGCGGGGGTGCGCCGGGCGCACGAGGCGCTGTTCGGCCCGGAACGGGTGACGGACTGCGGCTCCCTCACGGCCACCGAGGACTTCTCGTGGTTCGGCGCCCCGGGCGGCTCTCGGCCCGGCTCTCCGTCCGGCTTCCCGGCGGTGGCGACGGTGTACTGGCTGTTCGGCGTGACCGGGGCACGGCAGTGGCGCGCCGCCCGCGCCGGCGGGCCGCCCGTACCGCCCAACCACGCCCCGGAGTTCGCCCCGGACGTGCGCACCGCGCTGCCGGCCGGGATCGCGGCGATGGCCTCGGCCGCCCGGCACGTGCTGAACCCGGAAGGGAACGCGCCATGACCTGCTCCGACCGGAAGACCGGGCACGCGCCGGGGTCCGCCCCGGGGCGCACCGCCGACCACGTCGACGTGGTCACCGTCCGCCGGGACAGCACCGCCCCGACCGGGGAGACCACCGTCGTACGCCTGCTGAGCCTGCTCCCCGCCCACTGGGCCTGCACCCCGTGCTCCGTGGGCTCCGACCGGATCGCCCTGCGCATCGGCCTGACCCGCACCGTGGACCGGCCGACGGTCCGCCGCGCGGTCTCCGGCGCCCTCGCCGACCGGGCCCTGGAGGGCTGGACGGAGGAACGATGACTGCGGGAACGCGGGAGGAGGAGCCCGAGCCGCCCCGCCCGGCGATCAGATCCAGCCTCGTTCCCGGGCCAGCAGGGCCGCCTGGGCCCGGCTCGCCGCGCCGAGCTTCTGCATCAGGTCGGCGACGTAGCGCCGGTAGGTCCGCACCGACAGGCCCAGCTCCCGGGCGCCCGCCTCGTCCTTGCCCACGGTGCACATGGACACCAATACCCGGCGCTCCGTGTCCGACAGGCGGTCGTCGCCCGCCCCGGCCTCCTCGGCGTCCGCCTTCGACAGGTCCTCGGCCTGGTCCCAGATCTTCTCGAAGAGCGCGATGATGTTGGAGACCAGCCCGCTGCGGTGGGCGAGCAGCGCGCCGCGCGAGGTGTCGTGCGGGTCCAGCGGGACCAGCGCGGCCCTGCGGTCGTACACCAGCAGCCGTTCGGCGGTGTGCGCCGTCACCCGGATCGCGGCCCCGTGCTCGACCAGCTCGCGCAGATATGCGGCGGTTGCCGCATCCTGCAACGCGGCCCGGGCGACGACGTTCCGGATGCGCACACCGCGCTGCAGGCACCGCAGATCCAGCGGGCGGGAGCGGGCGATGTTCTCCGGCGACAGCTTCGTGTACGGCTCCACGGAGAGGATCTCGTCCCGGGCGAAGAAGGCGAGATCGTCGATCCGGTCGCGGATCCGGTCGAGCCCCTCCAGCTGCTCGATGCCCGGCGGGGAGGGGCTGCGGGCCCCCTGCTCCGCGCGTAGACCGTCCACGACGTGCCGGGAACAGGTCACGCGCTGGAGTTCCTGGTGCAGGGCGTGCAGCCTCAGATCGGTCAGCCGGGTCAGCGCGACTTCCGGATCCGTCGGGAAAATGCGCTGGTCAGGGCCTTCCGGGTGGATCAGGCCGAGGTCCTGGAGCCGCTCGACGCACGCACGGGCCACCTCGGGGGCGGTGTGCAGCAGGAGATGCAGGTCGTCGGCGGCGGTGCCGGGGTTGCGCAGGAAATGCCGGTAGAGCTCCTCCTCGGCCTCCGAGACCCCGAACACGGACATCTCGTTGTCGCCCACGCGTGCCCCCGCTGACTGATCCGTGCATGGCCGTACACCTCCGGGGATCACCCCGGGGGTGCTGGTCGACGGCTGCTCTGCTCACCGGTTGTGGAACCTTCGGCCAAAGCGTAGACGCTGGGGCCGCTCCTGTGAGGATCCCGGACGCAACTGTGTGGGATGTGGAGACGAACGGTGTGTGGCCCACGACGAGCGGCCCCGGACGCGCGCCGGACGGTATCCGGGGCCTCGCGCGCACGGGAGCGGCCCCGGCCGGCGACACCCCGGCGCCCCGCCGACGCCTCGCCGAATTCACCGCCCCGCCGGATTCGGCACCCCGGCGTCCCGACAAATACCGGCCACTCGCCTTCCCTTGCCCTGACGGATACCGGCCGCCGACCCTCCCCCGCCCCGACGGATACCGGCCGCCCGCCCTCCGCGTCCCGGCCGATTGCGCACGCGGCTGTCACACCGGCGTCGTACGCTGGATTCCCCCCCGGCCCGTGAGACGTGTCGGGCCCTTCGCGTTGCCCCTCGCGCGGCCCTGGCAGCAGCCGGCTGTCGGGACCCGCCCTCGTTCCCGGACGGAAGCCCTTCATGAGTCTGCACGGTCTGCTGGATGTCGTCGTACGTGACCCGGCACTCTCCGAAGCGGTGAAGGCCGCCGACAGCGGCCACCGGATGCACGTGGACCTCGTCGGCCCGCCCGCCGCCCGCCCCTTCGCCGTCGCCGCGCTGGCCCGCGAGACCGGGCGCACCGTGCTCGCCGTCACCGCGACCGGCCGGGAGGCCGAGGACCTGGCCGCCGCGCTGCGCACCCTGCTGCCGCCGGAGACGATCGCGGAGTTCCCGTCCTGGGAGACCCTGCCGCACGAGCGGCTCTCGCCCCGCTCGGACACCGTGGGCCGCCGCCTCGCCGTGCTGCGGCGCCTCGTGCACCCGAGGGAGGACGACCCGGAGACCGGACCGGTCTCCGTCATCGTCGCCCCCGTCCGTTCCGTGCTCCAGCCGCAGGTCAAGGGGCTCGGCGACCTGGAGCCGGTGTCGTTGCGCATCGGGCAGGCCGCCGACCTCGGCAAGACGGTCGAGGCGCTCTCGGCCGCGGCGTACGCCCGGGTGGAACTGGTTGAGAAGCGCGGCGAGTTCGCGGTGCGCGGCGGCATCCTGGACGTCTTCCCGCCGACCGAGGAGCACCCCCTGCGGGTGGAGTTCTGGGGCGACGACGTCGAGGAGATCCGCTACTTCAAGATCGCCGACCAGCGGTCGCTGGAGATCGCCGAACACGGGCTGTGGGCCCCGCCCTGCCGCGAGCTGCTGCTCACCGACGAGGTGCGCGAGCGGGCCGCCGCGCTCGCCGAGGCCCACCCCGAACTGGGCGAACTCCTCAACAAGATCGCCGAGGGGATCGCGGTGGAGGGCATGGAGTCCCTCGCCCCGGTCCTCGTCGACGACATGGAGCTGCTGCTCGACGTGCTGCCGAAGGGCTCGATGGCGCTGGTCTGCGACCCGGAGCGGGTCCGGACCCGGGCGGCCGACCTGGTCGCCACCAGCCAGGAGTTCCTCCAGGCGTCCTGGGCCGCCACCGCGGGCGGGGGCCAGGCCCCGATCGACGTCGGCGCGGCCTCCCTGTGGGGCATCGCGGACGTCCGGGACCGGGCCCGCGAGCTGGGGATGATGTGGTGGTCGGTCTCCCCGTTCGCCGCCGACGCCGCCGACGCGGAGGACGACACGCTCACGTTCGGCATGCACGCCCCGGAGGCGTACCGCGGCGACACCGCCCGCGCGTTCGCCGACACCAAGGGCTGGATCGCCGACGGCTGGCGCACGGTGTACGTCACCGAGGGCCAGGGCCTGGCCGCCCGCACCGTCGAGGTGTTGAGCGGCGAGGGCATCGCCGCCCGCCTCGACCCGGATCTGGCGGAGGTCTCCCCGTCCGTCGTGCACGTCTCCTGCGGCGCGATCGACCACGGCTTCGTCGACCCGGCGCTGGGGCTCGCCGTCCTGACCGAGACGGACCTCACCGGGCAGCGCACCGCCACCAAGGACCTGGGCCGGATGCCGGCCCGCCGCCGCAAGACGATCGACCCGCTGACGCTGGAGACCGGCGACTACATCGTCCACGAACAGCACGGCGTGGGCCGCTACATCGAGATGGTGCAGCGCACCGTGCAGGGCGCCACCCGCGAGTACCTCCTCGTCGAGTACGCCCCCGCCAAGCGCGGCCAGCCCGGCGACCGCCTGTACATCCCGACCGACCAGCTGGAACAGGTCACCAAGTACGTCGGCGGCGAGGCGCCCACCCTGCACCGGCTCGGCGGCGCCGACTGGACGAAGACCAAGGCGCGCGCCAAGAAGGCCGTCAAGGAGATCGCCGCCGACCTGATCAAGCTGTACTCGGCCCGGATGGCGGCCCCCGGCCACACCTTCGGCCCCGACACCCCCTGGCAGCGCGAACTGGAGGACGCCTTCCCGTACGCGGAGACGCCCGACCAGCTCTCCACCATCGCCGAGGTCAAGGAGGACATGGAGAAGTCCGTCCCGATGGACCGGCTGATCTGCGGCGACGTCGGCTACGGCAAGACGGAGATCGCGGTCCGGGCGGCGTTCAAGGCGGTCCAGGACGGCAAGCAGGTCGCCGTCCTCGTACCCACCACCCTCCTGGTCCAGCAGCACTACGGCACGTTCACCGAGCGCTACTCCCAATTCCCGGTCAACGTACGGGCACTGAGCCGCTTCCAGTCCGAGGCGGAGTCCAAGGCCACCCTCGAAGGGCTCCGCGAGGGCTCCGTCGACCTGGTCATCGGCACCCACCGCCTCTTCTCCTCCGAGACCAGGTTCAAGGACCTGGGCCTGGTCATCGTCGACGAGGAGCAGCGCTTCGGCGTCGAGCACAAGGAGCAGCTGAAGAAGCTCCGCGCCAACGTGGACGTCCTCACCATGTCCGCGACGCCCATCCCCCGTACGCTCGAAATGGCCGTGACCGGCATCCGCGAGATGTCGACGATCACCACGCCGCCCGAGGAGCGCCACCCGGTCCTCACCTTCGTCGGCCCGTACGAGGAGAAGCAGATCGGCGCGGCCATCCGCCGCGAACTGCTCCGCGAGGGCCAGGCGTTCTACATCCACAACCGCGTCGAGTCGATCGACCGCGCCGCCGCCCGCCTCCGCGAGATCGTCCCCGAGGCCCGGATCGCCACGGCCCACGGCCAGATGTCCGAACAGGCCCTGGAACAGGTGGTGGTGGACTTCTGGGAGAAGAAGTTCGACGTCCTGGTCTCCACGACGATCGTCGAGTCCGGCATCGACATCTCCAACGCCAACACCCTGATCGTGGAGCGCGGCGACAACTTCGGCCTCTCCCAGCTGCACCAGCTGCGCGGCCGGGTCGGCCGGGGCCGCGAGCGCGGCTACGCGTACTTCCTCTACCCGCCGGAGAAGCCGCTCACCGAGACCGCCCACGAACGCCTGGCCACGATCGCCCAGCACACCGAGATGGGCGCGGGCATGTACGTGGCGATGAAGGACCTGGAGATCCGCGGCGCCGGGAACCTCCTGGGCGGCGAGCAGTCCGGCCACATCGCGGGCGTCGGCTTCGACCTGTACGTCCGCATGGTGGGCGAGGCGGTCGCCGACTACCGGGCCTCCCTGGAGGGCGGCGTGGAGGAGGAACCGCCGCTGGAGGTCAAGATCGAGCTCCCGGTCGACGCCCACGTCCCGCACGACTACGCCCCCGGCGAGCGGCTGCGCCTCCAGGCGTACCGCGCCATCGCCTCCGCCAACACGGAGGACGACATCCGGGCCGTGCGGGAGGAGCTGACCGACCGCTACGGCAAGCTCCCCGAACCGGTCGAGAACCTCCTCCTGGTCGCCGGCCTGCGCATGCTGGCCCGCGCCTGCGGCGTCGGCGAGATCGTGCTCCAGGGCCCGAACATCCGCTTCGCCCCGGTCGAGCTGCGCGAGTCGCAGGAGCTGCGCCTCAAGCGCCTCCACCCCAAGACGGTCATCAAGCCGGCCACCCACCAGATCCTCGTCCCCCGCCCCACCACGGGCCGGATCGGCGGCAAGCCGGTGGTGGGCCGCGAACTGCTGGCGTGGACGGGCGAGTTCCTCACGACGATCCTGGGCTCCTGACCCCGGAACGGTTCAGCCCCGGCCCCGCCGCGGATGCGGCGGGACCGGGTTTTTCACGGCGTGGGGGTGGGGGCCGCTCGCCTGCGGTGGGACGCGACAGACCGGTACACGGACCGGTACAGGGGCGGCGAAGGGAGAGGCGGTATGGGCGGCGGTGAATGGGTCGGCACCTCGGTGCCGTACCTCGCGGGGTCTGCCGGTGCCGGTGGCGACGCGTGGGCCGCGGAGGCCGCGGCGGAAGGCCGCCGGGGCGGTCAGCGGATCGTCGGGGCGGGCGAGGTGGAGCCGCCGGAAGCGGTCGCGGAGCTGCTGGGAACTCCGGCCGGGCAGTGCGTCGTCGCCCGGCGCAGGATCATGTACCTCGATGACGAACCCTGCGAGTTGACGGACACGTACTACCCGCTGGACATCGCGGGCGGCACCGCCCTTGCCGGAACGGCGAAGATCCGGGGCGGGGCGGTCAGGCTGCTGGCGGAGCTGGGGCACGTGGGCGCACGCGTGCGCGAGGACGTGACCGCGCGGGCGGCGACCGATCACGAGTGCGAGCAACTGCGGCTGGTGACCGGGGAACCCGTGCTGCAACTGACCCGCCTCACCCTCGACGGGGCGGACCGGCCCATTCAGGTCGACGTGATGGCGATGCCGCCACGACGTCAGAAACTGCGGTACGAGCTCAAGATCGGATGACCGTGCCCGGACCCGAAGCGGATGCCGCCGACCGCCGTTCCCTGCACGAGCGGATCGCGGCCGACCTCAGGGACCGGATCTTGGACGGCGACCTCGCTCCGGGTGCCAACCTGCCCTCCACCGCACGGCTCAAGGAGCAATTCGACGCCTCGAACGCCACGACCCCACGGTCCGGAAAGCGGGAAGGGGGCGCGGGAGCGGTCAGCCGGCGTCCTCCTGGACCCCCTGGGCCTCACGAACCCCTTGGACCTCCTGGGCTTCCTGGGCTTCCTGTACCTCCCGGGCCACCCGTTCCAGCCGGGTGCGGTGCTCCCTCCACCAGGCCGGGTCGTGGGACGGCATGCTGTCCTGGGCGGTGGTGTAGCCGGTGGAGCCGTCGATGAGTTCCCGCACCACGTCGGCGTGGCCGGCGTGGCGCTGGGTGTCGGAGATGACGCGGACCAGGAGGTGGTGGAGCGTCGTCTCCCGACGCTCCTCGGGCCACCACGGGACGTGACCGGTCGCGTCGAGGTCCAGGGCCCCGATCGTGCTGTCGGAGTGCGCCCAGGCCTGGCGGTACAGCCCGACGACGTCCTCGCGGGACTCGTCCGCGGTGGCCCACATGTCCGCGTTGGGCTCCGCGTCCCGCGTGTACCACCAGGACGGCGTCTCCCCGGTGAAGAACGGCCGCCCGAACGTGTCGCCGAAGTAACCCAGTTCCACACCCGCGAGGTGCTTGAGCAGCCCGAGCAGGTTCGTGCCCGTGGGGGTCAGCGGACGGCGTATGTCGTACTCGGAGAGCCCGTCGAGCTTCCACACCAGGGCGTCGCGCCCCTGTTGCAGGTACTGGAGAAGGTCCGCTTTGGGGTTCGGCTCGATCATGCCGGGCAGTCTCGCACCCGCCACTGACAACGAGGTCGGGAAGAAACCATCACGCGCTCCGGGCGGTCAGCAGATCCGCGGGGATCGCCAATGAGTTCGATACGACGGACCGGGCCTCGGCGAGGTGGGAGAGTTCGCGGGCGCTGACCTGTATGAATGATTCATACATCGACATAACGTACATCGACGTAACATGCATCGATGTACGTTATGGGGCCCATGCGGTCGGGGCGCCTGTACGAGTTCACGACCGAGTGAAGCGGTGTTCGGGGTTCCGGCCCCGGCGGTGCGGGCTCAGTGCTGGATCAGGCCGCCGACCGGTACGGGGGCGACGTGGCCGGTCGCCGGGGTGGTGCGGGCCAGGGCGAGGCCGATGTCGACCAGGGACGACCGGCGCAGGCCGGTGACGTCGGGGAGCGGGGTCCAGACCGACTCGACGGTGTCGCCGTTCGGTTCGGGGCGGAGTCGGCCACCCGTGATGCGGACCAGGTAGAAGACGCCGACGTTCTGGTGGTCGGGCCCGCCGGGCACGGCGCGCTCGGCGGCCGGGATCATCCGTGAGTCCACGCCCAGCAGGCGTTCGACCACCGCCTCGCAGCCGGTCTCCTCGGCCACCTCCCGGACCACCGCGTCGAACGGGTCCTCCCCGTGCTCGACCCTGCCGCCCGGAAGGGTCCAGGTCCGCGAGACGTGATGGGCGAGCAGCACCCGCCCCTCCTCGACGCACACGGCGTACGCCGCCAGCCGAAAACTCATCCCCGTACCTCCCGCCGGCCTCCCGCCCCGGCCATTGTGCCGGGGCGGGAGGCGGGGACGGCCGCCGCCGGGTGTCATGCCTCCGAGGGCACGTCCAGGCGCTGGGTGCCGATGACCGACAGCAGCCGCAGCGCCTGTTCGGACGGCGATCCGGGGGCGGCGGTGTAGATGACGACCCGCTGGTCCCGGTCGGCGATGTCCAGGACGTCGCAGTTGACGGATACGGGGCCGACCAGGGGGTGGTGGAAGGTCTTGCAGAGGGTGGGGCGGGCGGTCACGTCGTGGCCCGCCCAGATGCGGGCGAACTCCTCGCTCCCGGCGAGGAGTTCCTCGACCAGGCCGGTCACCTCCGGGTCGTCGGGGTAGCGGGCGGCGGCCGCGCGCAGGTGCTGGGCCGAGGTCCGGACGAACGCGTCCGCGTCCGAGACGCCGTACAGCGGCCGGCCGTGCCGGTGCGGGCCGAGGAAGGCGCGCCGGACGAGGTTGCGGTCGCGGCGCGACAGCGCGGAGAAGTCCTCCATCAGGGCCGCGGCCAGGCCGTTCCAGGCGATCACCTCGTACGTCGCCGACAGCACGAGCGCGGCGGCCTCCGGGAGCCGGTCCAGCGGGTCGACGATGCTCTGCCGCACCTCCCTGGAGGGTCCGGGCAGGGGGCCGGGCGGAGTGCCGGCGAGGTGGTGCAGATGGTCGCGCTCGGCGTCCGAGAGGCGCAGGGCGCGGGCGATCTGGACCAGCACCTCGCGGGAGGGGTGCGGGGCGCGGGCCTGTTCCAGCCGCGTGTAGTACTCGGTCGAGATGAACGCCAGCTGTGCCACCTCCTCGCGGCGCAGCCCGGGGGTGCGGCGGCGCGGCCCGGCGGGCAGCCCCACCTCTGCGGGGGCGATCCGCTCGCGCCTGCTGCGCAGGAAACCTGCCAGTTCTCGTCGGTCCACCCCACCAGTGTGCGCGGGCCCCGGCCGGCTCATCCAGGTACCGCCGGTGCCTGGATGAGAGGCCCGGCCCGGCGCAGGCTCGTCGGCATGAACGACACAACGATCACGTCCACCGCACGGCCCGGTCTGCTCTCCGGCAAGGTCGCCCTCGTCGTCGGAGCCGGCCGGGGCATCGGCGCCGCCGCGGCCCGGCTCTTCGCCCGGGAGGGCGCGCGGGTGTTCCTCGCGTCCCGTACGGAGGCCCAGCTGGAGGCGGTGACCGAGGAGATCCGGGCGGCGGGCGGCGCCGCTGAGTACGCGCTGTGCGATCTGGCCGACCCGGCGAGCATCCGCGCGGCCGTCGACCGGGCCGTGGCGGTGTACGGCCGTCTCGACGCCGCCTTCAACAACGGCGCGACGGCCCAGCCGCCCGGCCCGATGGACCGGTTGGCGGAGGCCGACTTCGACCGGGTGTGCGCGGTCGACTTCAAGGGTCCGTGGCTCGCCATGACCGCCGAGATCGCCGCCATCCGGGCCACCGCCGGGACCGGGGCGATCGTCAACACCTCCAGCGTCGGCAGCCTGATGGGCAACCCCTGGCTGCCCGCCTACGGCGCCGCGAAGCGGGCGGTCAACAGCCTCACCGCGTCGGCCGCCGTCACGTACGGCCCGGAGGGCATCCGCGTCAACGCCATCGCACCCGGCACCACGCTCACCGAGATGGTCCACGAGTGGGAGGCGGACTCGCCCGGCATCGTCGAGCAGCTCAACGCCCAGACCCCGCTGGGCCGCGCGGCCGAGCCGGACGAGATCGCCGAGGCGGCCGCCTGGCTGCTCAGTGACCGTGCCTCCTACGTCACCGGCACCGTCCTCCGCGTGGACGGCGGCATGCGGGCCTGAGCGGGGGAGTCTGGGGAAGCCGGGAGAGCCAGGTAAGCCGGAGAAGCCGGGGGAGGCCAGGGGAGTCGGCGAGCGTCAGGGGTGTGCCTGCTCGCCACCCGGTGCGGGCTCCCGCCCTTCGGCCCCGCCGACGCGTTCAGGAACTCCCCGGCGCGAACAGCAGCTCCGCGAGCGACCGGAAGACCGCCTCGGGGTCCTGGGCGCCCACCGCCCCGTCCAGGTTGCCGCTGAGCAGCAGCGTGGCGAAGCCGTGGGCCAGCGACCAGGCGGCCACACCCGCGAGCCGGTCGTCGTCGCCGCGCCCGGCGGGGGGAAGGCCGCCGACGCCCGCGCGCAGCTCGGCCGAGGCCCGGTCCTTCGCCGCGAGCAGTGCGGGGTCGTCGGCGCGGAGGAGGTCCGGCCGGAACATCACGTGGAAGTGCGCCGGGTGTTCGGCGGCGAACCGTACGTACCGCACGCCCCGCTCCTTGAGGTCCGGGGCCTCGGCCAGCTCGTCGGCGAAGAGGGCGTAGCCCTCGGCGGCGATGGCGGTGAGCAGGCCCGTGCGGTCCTTGAAGTGGTGGGCGGGGGCCGCGTGGGAGACGCCGGCCCGGCGCGCCAGGTCGCGCAGGCTCAGCGCACCCGGCCCGTCGGTGCGGATGACGTCGAGTGCGGCGGTGAGGACGGCTTGCCGCAGGTCGCCGTGGTGGTAGGCGCGCTCGCTGGTCATGTGCAGCAGATTACGCGGAATCTTGTCATTGACAAGTTGCGGGAGGGGAAGCACTCTGGGGATCTAGTCAGTGACAAGATGAGTGATGTCGCGGAGGGCGGAGACATGTCCGAGGAGCTGGGCCGGGTGCGGCGGATGTGGCACCTGCTGGAACCCCTGCACGCCGTGCTGTACTACGCGCCGGAGGCCGTCGAGGAGGTCGCCGCGCTCGGGTACGGCACCGATGAGCGGTGGCCCGGCTACTTCGCCTGGCGCGCGGCGCCGCTCGGGGAGGCCGGTGCGGGGCGGGTGGCCGAGGCCTTCCACAGCTTCAACCCGGCGATGGTGGGCGAGTACGTGCCCGCCATCTGGTCCGTCGCCGCTCCGGAGGCGGTGCTCGCGGCCCGGACGCGGGCGGTCGACCGCGCTTACCGGAAGCTGCTGGGGGACGCGGTCGCCGGCCCGGAGCTGGGCGAGGCCGCCGCGCTCGTGCGGCGCGTCGCGGAGGCCGCCGACACCTCCGGCCGGACGCTCGCCGCGGCCAACGCCGCCCTGCCCCGGCCGGACGAGCCGCACCTCGCGCTCTGGTGGGCGGCGACGGTCCTGCGCGAGCACCGGGGGGACGGCCATGTCGCGGCGCTCGTCGGGGCGGGGCTCGACCCGGTCGAGTCGCTGGTCTCCTTCGCCGCCGTCGGTGCGGCGCGCCCGGAGGTGTTCGCGAGCCGGGGGTGGAGCGACGCGCAGTGGCGGGACGCCCGGCAACGGCTCGTGGAGCGCGACCTGTTGGACGAGGACGGCACGGCGACCGAAGCGGGGCGGGCGCTGCGCGCCGAGGTCGAGCGGCGCACGGACGAGGCGGCCGCGGCCCCCTGGCGGGTGCTCGACGCGACGGAGCGGGAGCGGCTCGTCGAACTGCTGGGACCGCCCTGGGTGGCGGTGATCGGGTCCGGACTGCTGCCCTCCGAGACGACGCTGGGCATCGGGAAGGTATGAGCGGCGGGGAGGCCGGACGGTGTGATTCCGGCCGCACCCCGGGCGTGGCGTGCTCATGAATACCCGTGGACGGGGAAGGCATCCGTACGATTTTCAGGATTTTGCTTTCTCCCCGTCAGGACGGCTTCGCGTGATATCTCCCCGTGTCCACCGAGTGACTCTGCCCGCCCTCGGGGTGGTGGCGGCGCTGGCCCTGGCCGGCTGCGATTTCGAATCGTCCTCCGGGGAGGCCGGCGGCCGGACCTTCACCGGCCTCGGGGCCAGCCCGCTGGACAACCCCGACGGTACGAAGCCGGGGCTCGCGCCGCTCACCTCCGAGGCGGACCGGGCGGCCGGCCGGAAGATCATCGAGAAGGTGGCCACGAAGGGCCGGGGGCCGAAGACCGGGTACGCGCGCGAGGAGTTCGGCTACGCGTGGAAGGACTCGATCGACGGGCTGGCGCTCGCTAAGAACGGCTGTGACACCCGCATTATCTCTATGGTCCGCGCTGTAGTGGCCCTGTTCTCGCAGCGTATGCAGGGTGTGGTCGCCTGTGCGTAGTGAGAGGCACATGAGTCACAGGCCGCTGTGCACGGGCGGGAAGAGGGTCGTCCTTACGGTCACCGTTGCCGTCACGCTCGTCGCAGGCTGTGATGGTCTGGAGCCGGGCGGAAGCTCTGCGGGATCCGGACCGGACGCCGGGCGGGCGGCGAGCCCGCTGACGAATCCGGACGGAACAAAGCCGGGGCTCGGCGCGCTCGCGTCGGAGGCGGACAAGGCGAACGCGCGCAAGCTCGTCGACAAACTCACAGTCAAGGGGCGTGGGTCGAAGACGGGCTACGAACGGGACAAGTTCGGCTATGCGTGGATGGACACGGCGGATGGGGTGCCGCTGGCGAGGAACGGTTGTGACACCCGGAACGACTTGCTGAAACTTCATGGACAGGACGTCGAGTTCCGTAAGGGTTCCGATTGCGTGGTCGTGTCGATGGACCTGTACGACCCGTACACCGGCAAGGACATCGCCTGGAAGAAGGCCAAGGCCACCAAGGTACAGATAGACCACGTGGTGCCGTTGTCGTACGCCTGGCAGATGGGGGCCTCGCGTTGGAGCAAGAAGAAGAGGCAGCAGCTGGCCAACGACGTGCTGAATCTTCTGCCGGTCTCGGGCTCCACGAACTCCGCCAAACGCGATTCGGGTCCGGCGTCCTGGCTGCCGCCGAACAAGTCGATCCGGTGCTCGTACGCGGTCCGCTTCGCACAGGTTGCGGAAAAGTACGGGCTCCCGGTGACGGCCCCGGACAAGAGGATGATGCTTAAGCAGTGCGGGGGCTGAGAGGGCTGTGGTGACCTGGGGAAACGCTGTCGCTTTCGTGCTGCGCGACGCATAGGCTCCATTGCCGTGGCTGACCGCATACAGAAGATCGTGACGAAGCTGCCGGGCCTGAAGAGCGTCACCGACGTGTGGAAGACGGCTGACCGCAGTCTCGGGCGGGGAGACGCTGCTTTCGTTGCGGACCTCGCTATCGCGCTCGCCGGGGCTTACGCCTCTGACGCCGGGCGGATATGGCAGTACAGGAGCGTCTTCGACTACCTGCTCCGGCTTCTGGCCACCACGCCCGATCCCGGCAACGTCGCTCAAGCGCTGCGGCTGGTTTCTTCCGCGGAGGCCGCTGACAGGAAGCTGGACCGCTATACCGCCTCCCTGCTGGCCTCCAGCCAACCGACCGAGGAGCTCGCAGCGGCGTTCACTGGACACGCCACTGAGGAACTTCGGGCGTGCCTGGTCCATGAGCTGGTGCTCAGAGGCGTCGACGTCACGGAGTCACCGGGGATCGCCGGGTGGGCGACGTCGCCGCACTGGAGGCATCATCCTCTGGGTTGGCTGCCGTTGACGCTGTTGGAGCTGGAAGGGCGACCGGATCTGCCGAGCTACAGCGCGCGCGGTGGCAGCCACTCGATGCCGTACGGCCCGCCGGTGAACCGTGAGGTGCCGCGTGATGACCGGGCGCCCGTGCCGCCGGTCGAGGAGACGACGACCGAAGCCATTGCCAAGGCCACCGGTGTTGCTGTGACGAACTGGGCCGAGGAGTCGAACGGCCGGATCGAAGCACGGGTCTTCGATCTGGCAGCTCCTCTGGAAGCCGAGTCGGTTCCGAGGATGCTGTTGGCACTCGGGCTGGAGTGCTTGGAGGGCGTGGGGACGAAGAAGGCCGCCCTGTCGGTTGCGGCATGCTCGCCGGAGCACCCATGGCGGGTTCTCTTCGCCGCCGCGTCCACGGGCGGTGCCTACAACTCCGGCGCCCGTGGTGCCTACGGCCGACTGGCCGCCTGGCAGTCCGTGGCCGGTCTCTCCGGTACGGCGCAGGGCTGCCTCGTGGAAGAGGTCGAGGCGAGTGCACGGGCATGCGCTTGGTATGCCTTCGGCGCCGACACCAAGTGGTTCGAGCGTGGGGCCTGGGACATCGGCCTCGTTGCGGTATCTCCAGAACGTCGACGGCTGGCGATGCTGGCCGCGACGGACACCGACTGAGCGCGGTCCTGACCGGTGCGGGGGGTCAAGTCCTGACCACTTCGCCGGCCTTCCTCGCGGCTGTCCGGAAGGCGGTATGAAAGCCGGACGGCCGCGAGTGGGCGGTATCGCGAGGGCTATGGGGACGGAACGGCCCGCATGGCACGGCGAAGACCGGCTCGCGCGGCGGTGAGGTCGTCCTCCGCCTCACGCAGTTGGCCCTCCAGGGCGGCGATCCTGTTCCTGGCCTCTGACAGCGCTTGCTCCAGCGCGGTATTCCGCTGCTCGATCTGCTGTACCCGCTCGATCAGCTCGTGCTGGTTCACGCCTTCCAACTCGGCGCCGAGAGAGAGCCTGACCCGGTTACGGAGCCGATCGCGCTCCTTCTTGAGGTCCTTGATCTCTTCGCGGGCCAGTGCAAGGTCCGTCCGCAACCCGGCCGGAGACACCTGGGACGCTTCTGGAGTGTGGGAGTTCTGGCGCCCTCGCGTTTGCTGGGCGGTGATGCCGTCCTGAACGGCCTGGTGCACCTGAGGCTGGTTGTAGACGAACCACGTGGACACCGAGGCCTCCCGTGCCACTCGGGCAGCGGTGATCCGTTGCCCCGAGCGGAGAAGGGCATCCACGGCGTCGAGTGCACGCCTCGTCTTTTCTTCGCTGTCCTTGGCGCGGCTGACGCGCAGCCGCTCGATCCGAGCGTTCCGGTCGTTGCCGCTGGAAGCAGCAGGGATCTTCATTCCGAGCTCCGTGTCGTCAGCGACTGCAGGGGGACGAAGGCCGCTGCCGAACGTGCCTTGCGCAGCTCGCGTGAGGCGGATTCGACGGCGGCCCGCTCCTCGGCGGGCAGCGCGTCCAGCTTCCGCCGCATCTCGTCGGCCGACTTCGAGTAGGCGCGGATCTGGTCGTCGAGATTGCGCACGACCCAGTCGGCGGCCTCCATGGCCAGGGCGGCCTCCTTGTCGGCCCGCAGGTCCGCGATCTGCTGTTCCAGGGCGGGGAGGTAGGAGGGATCGGGCCGGTAGAAGTCGCATCCGGCGCACTGGAAGCGGATGCGGCAGTGCCCGCCGCCGGCCTTGACGTTGCTCGGCTCGGTGCAGCCGCCATAGGGAACCCCGACGCTTTCCACCTCGTAGGCGAGGGGATCGCTGAACCCGCGGGCGGCTCCGTGCCGGTCGACGGCGAGTGCCGCGACCGTGCGCACGGCCTCCTGCTTTCGACCGAGGGAAACCTTGTAGTAGCCCATGGTGACGTCCAGTGAACGATGGTCCATGAGTTCCCGCAGGACGTCGGGGCGGGTGCCCGCGTCCGCATGGCGTTGGGCGTACGCGTGGCGGAAGCCGTACGGGACGATCTGGGTGCGGTCGTGGGCGAGCCGGGCGCCGTCCTCGTCGAGACGGTCGTCCACAAGGTCAGGGATCAGTTCGTCGACCCAGTTCCGGAAGATCCGGTTGCAGAAATGCGAGGTGTTCAGATGCCCGCGGCGTGGACGATTGCGCTGTCCTGGAGAGGGAAACAGCCACTGGGCGCAAGCCGGTACGGCCGGTAGCGCATCGAGCTCCTTCTGCCAGGCTTCGATCAGTTGGGCGATGCTCTCCGAGATGGGCAGACGACGGCCGTGTCGTCGCCGCTTGTGGTTGTCGTAGATCAGCGTCGGTTTGCCGTCGACCCGCTCCAGGCAGTCGCGGCGCAGGCTGGTGACTTCGCCTGGACGTCGGCCGGTGTCCCGGAGGACCGCGTAGACCACCTGATACATCCGCGCGAAGTCGGCGGCCGTCCAGCCGCCGCTCGTGTACCCCGTCGAGGTGCCCAGCAGACCCAGGTGTGCGTCGAGTTGGACGATGATGTGCTCGGGGATCGCACGGCCGAGATCGTCCTCGGTCACCTCCACGGCGGCGATGCTGTGGAAGCGGGGGTTGAGTGCGAAGCCGCCGGGCACGTGATCCATCATCCCGGCCTGACGGGCGTAGTCCAGGAACGTGCGCCAGTGGCGGAGCAGGGCTCTGCGGTGGCTGGTGGAGTAGTCGTGACCGTCCTCGGGACGCTTGGTGATGCGGAACATGTCCACTACGGCGTTCATGTCAGCCATGGCGAGGAGCCCGGGCTCATCCCCGTGGGGGCGGCCTGCCAGCGCGGAGGACGCGATGGTCGCCGCGTAGACGGTCTGCTGTAGATCCATGACGTTGGGGCGTGCCGTGCGGCCGTACTCCTTGACCAGCTCCCGCAGCCAACGCTGCCGTACCGGACGGAAGTCGATCTCGCCGTGGACAGCGGCGTACTTGCGACCGCGTCCGGCCGTCAGCCCGATGAGAGCGCACTCCCATACATCGCCCGAGGTCGGATCGGTGCCCTCGAACTCGACGCGTGCCCGTCGGACGTGCTGGAGAACACCGTTCAGGACGCCGGAGGCCGCGGCTGGAAGCCCGGAGGAGAAGGAGGCGTCCAGGTCGAGGAGCGAGTCGAGTCCGGCGGGGAGGCCGGCCACAATGCGGCGTACCCGCTGGGGGACCAGGCTGATTCCGGCGTCGTCGCGCTGCTGTAGCCCGTACAAGAGCTCCTGGCGGACCGCGGGGCTCACACCCGCGAGCGAGAACTGGGAGACGCCGGGCATCGCCCCGTTCGCGGCGGCGTTGGGCCTGCGGCGAGACGGATCCGGGGTGTGCGTCGTGTCGAAGTCCGCAGGGTTTCTCAGGAGATATCGGGCTTTCCGGCAGGCGTCGCACCGGGAGCCGTTGCTCGCCACATGGGTGGTGCAGGAGGCCACGGAGCAGACGAACACGCTGGTCATCGGATTACCGGGATCGGCAGTGAACAGTGCCTGAACGGGGTCCCACTCATCTGCCCGCCAGCTCGACGGAATGCGCGCCGCGAGCCATGACGGCCACTCCGGTTCAGCGGAGACGGAGGCGACGACAGCCGAGCGGAGAGGTGCAACGGTCATCGCAGCAGCTCCGAGGTGAGGCTGTCGACGGCCGCGACGGCTGCGCGGAGATCCTCGTCCTGGGCGTGCAGGTATACGGCGGTGCTGGCCGAGGAGGTGTGGCCCAGGAGCGTCTGTACGACGTCCGGAGCAACTCCGTTACGGATCCAGCGGGTGGCGGCAGTGTGCCGCATCATGTGCGGCCGGGCGGTCAGACCGCAGCGCCTCCCGATCCGTTCGACCACTTGCTTGGCGTTCGAATATGACAGAGGGCGTCCCGCGTGGACGCCGACGAGGTTGACGAAGACGTAGTCACAGCCGGCGGAGCCGGCCGCCTGTTCACGCTCGGCGAGGTGATCGCGATACCGATGCACCACCTCTGGCGTCAAGGGAACCATGCGAGGGCGCCCGGCTTTGGCCCGTGCCCCGTTGACGTTGTCCTGTCGTGGCCTGACGTGCAGGTGCGCGCCACCGGTCCGGCAGCCGAGGTGGGTGGAGTCGGGGAGCAGATGCATGTCCTCGCGCCGCAGTCCGAGGGCTTCGCCGATGCGGAGGCCTGCCTCCAGGAGGACGGTCAGCAGCAGCCGGTCACGGGCGGTGCGAGCGGCGTCGAGAATCTGATCCGACTGGGCGCGGGTGAGCGTCTGGGGCGCTCGCTCGATCTCCGGCGCCTTCAGGACGCGGGCTTTGACCATCAAGTGCTGGCCGCCCTCGCCGGGATCGAAACCGGCCGGGGCGTGTGCGAGGAAGCGGGGCTCGCTGAGACGCGCGGCGACTTCGTGGGCCACGTGTCCCTGGACGGCGCAGAAGCGGAGGAACTCGCAGACCGCGGTGAGCGTGGCGTTCACCGTCTTGCCGGTCGGAGGCCGCCCGTACCGGGTCGGTGTCCGTTCGACGTGGAACTTGAACAGGCTCATGTCCCCGAGCCGGGCGGTCTTCCAGTTGGTGCCCCGTTCTGCGCACCAATTGAGGAAGCGGCCGATTCTGGGGATGTACGCGCGCTGTGTCTGCGGTGACCGCCCGGCTCCGCGCAGGTACAGGGAGAACTCACGGGCTTCGGGGTGGGGCGCGTACGTCTCTTCGTCGACCAGGAGCCAGGTGGTCTCGCCGGTGGTGGGCGAGACGGCTTTCTCCGTGCATAACGTCATGGATCTGCTTCCTGTCTCCGTTGTCACTCATGTGCCTCATGGCATGACTGATAACGGTGAGGGACAGGAGTGGGTTACGGCTGTGCCTCATGTGCATCGCGATCAGGAGAGGGATAGAGATAACCCGCAACGATCTCCTCGCCAGGGACGGCAAGGACGTGAAGTTCCGGTCCGGTTCGGACTGCGTGGTCGTGTCGATGACCCTCAAGGACCCGTACACCGGCTCGACCATCGACTGGACCAAGCAGCGGCCCACCAGGGTCCAGATCGACCACGTCATGCCGCTCTCGTACGACTGGCAGATGGGGGCCTCGCGCTGGGACCGGGACAAGCGGCAGCGGATCGCCAACGACCCGCTCAACCTCCTCCCGGTGGACGGCCCGGCCAACAGCGCCAAGCGGGACTCGGGGCCGGCTTCCTGGCTGCCGCCGTACAAGCCGATCCGCTGCTCCTACGCGGTGCGGTTCGCGCAGGTCTCGCTGAAGTACGAACTGCCCGTCACCGTCGCCGACAAGAGGGCGATGCTGGAGCAGTGCGGCGGGTGAGCCGGGGCGGGCGGCGGACGCGCGGAACCCGCCCCGGGCGGGGCGGGTTCCGGTGGTGCGGGCCGTGGGGGAGGGCGGGTCAGGGCTTTGGCTGCCGCGCCGTGAACGGCTTGCCGAACTCCGAGAACTCCACCGTCACGGGGGCCGCGCCGTGCCCCGTGCCGTCGGGGCCGGGTGCGGCGCGCAGCTCCAGGAGGTAGGGGCGGCCCTCGGTGGCGATGCTCACCGACCACTTCCGGCCGTCCGCCCCACCGGTGACGGTCAGGGCGGGTGTACCGGGGGCGGGACCGGCCGAGGAGGGTCCGGCGGGGGCGGGTGCGCCGGCGGCGGGTTCTTCGTCGGAGGGTTCGTCGGGGGAGAGCGCCGTCGCCCTTCCCTTGCGGGCCGTTCCGCTCGTCGGTGCGAGGAGGCCGAGGAACGTCTCCCGGTCGCAGTAGCGCTCGGCCGTCCTCGCCTGCCGGTCGCCGTCGGCGGGCTCCACCCAGCGGCCGGTGAGCCTTTCGACCTCGGCGTCCCCGCGCGGGCCCCGTCCGGTGGAGGTCGCCCGCAGCATCGCGGCGTCGGAGCGGGTGCGGACCGTGCCGCCCGCCCGGACCAGCTCCAGGGTGCCCGCCGCGCCCATGGAGAGCGTGACCGTGCACACGCCCCCGACGTCCGTGGCGACGTACGCCTCGACCGGGCCCTCGGGTGTCGTCGTCCGCACCGTCATGCGCACCGCCTTGGCGGCCCGGGTCGCCGCGAGGGCCTTGTCGACGACCTCGGGGCCGGTCAGCCGGGCGTAGGGGGCGGCGGCGGGTGCGTCGTCCGGAAGCAGGTCGCAGGCCGTCGCGAGGGCGAGGGCGGTCGCGGCGCTCAGGGCGGCCGCCGAGACGCGGGCGGGAAGGCGCATGGTGGATCGGCTCCGGTCGGGGCGGGAGGGGGCGGGCCCGGCGGACAGGGGACGGGGGACGGAGCCCCGGGAGGGTCAGCCCCGGGAGGGTCAGAGCTTCAGGTCCCACTGGGAGGCGTCGTACGTGAAGCCGGGGTTGACCTCGACCGTCAGGTTCTTGGCGTCGGCGGGGGCGTCGAAGGCGAACTGGACAGTGACCTTCTTGCCCGGCAGGACCGTGCCGCTGAAGCCCGCGCCGACCTTGTCGTCGAAGATCTGCTCGGCGTCCACGCCCTCCTTGCCGGCGCGGGCCGTGACGCCGACGAGCGCGGAGTCGAACTTCTCCTTGCCGGCGTTCTCGATGACGACGGCGACCCGGTAGGCCTTGTTGCCCTCGGTGTGACCGACGGCGTACTCGGCCGGGGTGTACGAGGTGGCGTCGCCGACCGTGACCGTCAGGTCGTCGTCGTACACGGCCGAGTCCCCGGCCCCCAGCGCCCCGGCGGTGTCCTTCCCCTTGTCCTTCCCGGCCGCGTCGCCGCCCTTGGCGGAGTCCCCGCCGGGCTTCGGCTTCGCGGAGGCCGTGGTCTCCGAGAGCGCCTTGTCGATGTCGTTCACCGCGTCGTCCACGGCCTTGAACGTGATCACCGCGCCCACCACCGCGAGGATCAGCGAGACCAGTCCGAGGACCGCGCCGAAGGTGGTCACGCCCTTGTTGGTGGCCTCACCGCGCTTGGCCCGGCCCCGGCCCGCCAGGCCCAGGATCAGGGCGATGACGCCGAGGATGCCCGCCAGCCAGAACAGCAGGGGGATCAGCCCCGACACGGCGCCGATGACACCCAGGACGAGTGCGGCGATGCCCAGTCCGTTGCGGGCCGGGCGCACGCCCGGCGTCTGGACCGGGCCGTACGGCTGCTGGGGCTGCGGGGACTGCGGCGACTGCGTGAACTGGGACATGGCTGTGCCCTCCGGCAAAAGCAGATGAGTGGTGAGCGGTTCCGTGCATCGCTCTGTTGCAGCGACGGGTCAATAACAGCAGAGCTTGTGAACCGAGTCAACACGGTTCATGATGGAGTGGTTGATGCACGCTGTGAATCGGTGTCTCGTGAACGGGTCGGTATGCTCGCCGACAACGACGAACCGGTGCCGGGACCAGCCGCCGGTACCGGGACGAGCGCCACGACCGACGCCAGGACCAGGGAGACAGCCAGTGCCGGAGAACGCGACAGAGGTGACCGCGGCGGGAATCGCACGGCTCGCCGGGGTGGGGCGTGCCGCAGTCAGCAACTGGCGCCGCCGCCACGCCGACTTCCCCAAGCCCGTCGGCGGCACCGAGACGAGTCCGTCCTTCGCCCTGTCCGAGGTCGAGCAGTGGCTGCGCGACCAGGGGAAACTCGCCGAGGTGCCCCTCCGCGAACGGGTCTGGCAGCAGCTCGCCGGGCACCCCCAGGGCCCCGTCCCCGCCCTCCTCCACGCGGGCTGCGCCCTGCTCCTCCTGCGGACCAGCCCCGCCGCCTGGCGGGAGATCGCCGCCGTGGCGGACGAGCCGATGGCCGGCGTGCTGTCCCTCGCCCTCGACGACCTCCTCACCACCCGCTTCGGACCGGCCTCGGAAGCGGGGCGGGCCGTGCACACCCCCGGCCGCGCCGAACTCCTCCCGTCCGTCCCGCTGCTCCGGGGCGTCGCGGAACTCGCCGCCGAGGGCGGGGCCCCGGAGACCTTCGAGTTCCTGCTCGGCCGCCAGCTGGACGCCAACCCGCGCCAGTACACGCTCACCCCGCCCGGCCTCGCCGGGCTGATGGCCGCCCTGGTGGAGACGGGCGGGCGGCCCGCCCGCACCGTCCTCGACCCCGCCGCGGGCACCGGCGCCCTGCTGCGCGCCGTCACCGGGCCGACCGCCCTGTACGCCCAGGAGAGCGACCCCGACCTCGCCGCGCTCACCGCGCTGCGGCTGGCCCTGCACACCGACACCGGCTGCGCGGTCGCGGCCCGCACCGGCGACACCCTGCGCGCCGACGCCTTCCCGCGGCTCGCCGCCGACGCCGTGCTCTGCCACCCGCCGTTCAACGAACGGAACTGGGGCCACGACGAGCTCGCCTACGACCCGCGCTGGGAGTACGGCTTCCCGGCCCGCACCGAGTCCGAACTCGCCTGGGTCCAGCACGCCCTGGCCCATCTGCGCGAGGGCGGCACCGCCGTGCTGCTGATGCCCCCGGCCGCCGCCTCGCGCCGCTCCGGCCGCCGCATCCGCGCCGATCTGCTGCGCCGCGGCGCCCTGCGCGCCGTCATCGCCCTCCCGGCGGGCGCCGCACCCCCGTACGGCATCCCGCTCCACCTCTGGGTGCTCCGCAAGCCCGGCAACGGCCTGCACCCCTCGCCCGAACTGCTGCTCGTCGACACCGCCGAGCCCGCCGAACCGGCCCCGGCGGGCGCGGGGTCCGCCGCCCCGGCCGGCGGTCGTGACCGGCTCGACTGGCAGGCGGTGCACCGCACCGTCCTCGAGGCCTGGCGATCGTTCGACGGCACAGGCACAGGCACAGGCACAGGCACAGGAACAGGAACAGGCGCAGGCAGCGCCGACACGGGGACCAACACGGCAACGGGCAGGGGGACCGGGGCCGGCCGGGCCCTCCCGGTCATCGAACTCCTCGACGACGACGTGGACCTGGCCCCCGCCCGCCACCTGCCGCCCCCCGCCGCCGCGGGCGGCCCCGCCGAACTGGCCGGCGTACGACAGCGGCTGACCGAGACGCTCGGCCTCACCGGCACCCTCACCCCGCCGGCCGTGACCCTCTCCGCCCCGGCCCACTGGCCGCTCACCACCGTCGGCGAACTCGCCCGCGCCGGCGCGCTCCAGCTCCGTACCGGCGGCTCCGGCACCGGCCCGACGCCCGTCCTCACGGAGCACGACGTCCTCGGCGCCACCGCCCCCTCGGGAAGCCTGCCCCTCGAAGGACCCCCGGAGGAGCCGGTCCTCGTCGAGGCCGGTGACGTCGTCGTCCCCGTGCTCGGCGGCGGCTCCGTCGCCCGCGTCGTCGACGGGGCGACCGCGGGCGCCGCGCTCGGCCGCAACCTCCAGCTGCTGCGCCCCGACCCGGCCGCGCTCGACCCGTGGTTCCTCGCCGGCTTCCTGCGCGGCACCGCCAACAACCGCCAGGCCAGCAGCTACGCCTCCACCGCCACCAGGCTGGACGCCCGCCGCCTCCAGCTGCCTCGCCTGCCACTGGCGGAACAGCGGCGCTACGGGGACCGGTTCCGGGCCCTGGCCGAGTTCGAGGACGCGCTCCGGCTGGCCGGCCGGCTCGGCGGGCAGCTGATCCAGGGCATGTACGACGGGCTGACGGACGGCACGGTCCGTCCGGAGTGATCCGAAGCACAACGGTTCGGTACCACTCGGGGCGGACCGTCGTTGTCGCCCCTTACGCTCGGATCTGCGCGCGCGAGTGCGTGCACGGAATCTTCAACGACCAGGTCTCCAGGAGCAGCCATGTACGCCCCGGGTCATCCGCCGACGCCGCCGCGCCGGGTTCCCAGCAGGGCCTGGATCGTCTCGATGCGCGTGCTGTTCACCGTGCTCCCGGTGTGCTCGCTCGGGCTGCTGCTGTGGACCCCGCTGCTCCGCCTCGCGATCGTGCGCCGCCGGGCCCTCGACTGGTGGCTCACCGGGGCCGGGTTCGTGTTCGTGTGCGTGCTCCTGCCGATCATCGGCAGGGAGGGCAACGACGAGCCCACCACCACCGACGGCATCCTCATCACGCTGCTCATGCTGGTGATGGCGGGCGCGATCACGCACTACTACGTCGGGGACATCCAGTACTACGACCGGCTGACGAAGCAGCACCTCGTGGGCGGGTACGCGGCGCCGGGGTACGCGTACGCGACCACGGTGCCGGCGGGGACGCCGGGCCCGGCGCTCGCCCCGCACCCCGTGCAGTCACCGCCCCCACTCGCCGCGCAGCAGCCACAGCCACAACCGCAATCACCGCCACAGTCGCAGCCGTACGGGCCGCTGCGACCGACCGGGCAGGACCCGAGGATCCATCAGACCCCGGTGGTCCAGCAGGGGCCGGTGGTTCAGCGGCCCCCGCAGCCGCAGCCGAGCCCGAGCCCGACCTCGCAGCCCCACCTCCAGCCCCAGCGCATCGACCAGGTCCGCGCCGAACTGGACGAACTGAGCGACTACCTCCGTAAGGAGGAGGGGCGGTGAACGGACGCCTCATCGGCGGGCGGTACCAACTGGCGACCATCCTCGGCCAGGGCGGCATGGGCCAGGTCTGGACGGCCTACGACCAACGCCTGGACCGCCGCGTCGCGGTGAAGCTGCTCCGCCCCGACCGGGTCACCGGACCCGTCGCCGCCGAGGCCGCGGACGAGCTGCGCCGCCGCTTCGTCCGCGAGTGCCGGGTCACCGCCCAGGTCGACCACCCGGGCCTGGTCACCGTCCACGACGCGGGCAGCGACGGCGAGGACCTGTTCCTCGTCATGCAGTACGTCGAGGGCGCGGACCTCGCCGACCACCTCGCCGAGCACGACCCGTACCCCTGGCAGTGGTCCGTCTCGGTCGCCGCCCAGCTCTGCGCCGTCCTGGGCGCCGTGCACGCGGTGCCGATCGTCCACCGCGACCTCAAGCCCCGCAACGTGATGGTCCGTCCGGACGGCACCGTCACCGTCCTCGACCTCGGCGTCGCCTCGGTCCTGGACACCGACACCACCCGCCTCACCCACACCGGTTCGCCGATCGGCTCCCCGGCCTACATGGCCCCCGAACAGGCGATGGGCGGCGCCGTCGGCCCGTACACCGACCTGTACGCACTTGGCGTGCTCCTCCACGAACTCCTCAGCGGTGACGTGCCGTTCGCGGGTTCCACCGCCCTCGGCGTGCTGCACCGCCACCTCTACGAGCCGCCGGTCCCGGTCCGCCGGATCAGGCCGGACATCCCCGAGCCCCTGGAAACGCTGGTGCTGCGCCTGCTGGCCAAGGACCCGCAGCACCGCCCGTCCGGCGCCCAGGAGGTGTACGAGCACCTCGCCCCGATGCTCCCCTCCTGGAAAACCGGTCCCTGGAACACCGATCCCCGGAACAGTGGTTCCTGGAGCAGTGGTTCCTGGGGCGCCGGCGTTCCCGTCGGGCCGCTCGACCCGACCCGGCCCTTCCTGCGTCCGCACGCCCCGTGGCCCGACCGGGCCGCCGCCCCGCCCCCGCCCCCGGCCCCGCCTGCCCCGGCGACCGGCCGGCCCGATGTGGCCGCCGCCGTCGACGACGTCAAGAAGCTGCTCGGCGAGGGCCGCATCACCCAGGCCGTGGACATCCTCGGCTCGATCCTCCCGGTCGCGGCCGAACAGCACGGCGAGGACTCCGCCGTGGTCCGCATCCTGCGCAAGCAGTACGCGGCCACGCTGATGGACGACGGGCAGTACCGCCGCGCCCTGCCCGAGCTGCGCCGCCTCGCCGATGACCGCGCGGCCGAGGCGGGCCCGGCCGACGCGCAGACGCTCCAGTTCCGCCACGACGCCGCCCAGTGCCTGGAGCAGCTCGGCGAACCGGCCGCCGCGCTCGCGGAGTACCGCGCGGTCCTCCCGTACTACGAGAACCAGTACGTCACGGGCGGCGACCCGGCCCGCGCCTTCGAGATCCGCAACCGCATCGGCCATCTGCTGCTCGCGGTCGGCGACCACGCGGCGGCACGCTCCCAGCTCCAGGCGCTGCTGTACGACACCGAGCGGGTCTACGGCCCGCATCACCCGCTGCCGGTGGAGATCCGCCGCCGGCTGGACCGTCAGGCGGAGGTCGGGGGCGGCTGATCCGAGGCCGCCGGAGATGCCCGGGCCCGCCCCTCCCGCAGCACGGCCGTCAGGAGGCGTGCACGGCCTCCGGCCGCCCGGCGCGCGCCCCGGTGCCGGTCTCCGCCTCCGCACCCGTACCTGTCCCCGTCCCGGTCTCCGCCTCCGCACCCGTACCTGTCCCCGTCCCGGTCTCCGCCTCCGCACCCGTACCTGTCCCCGTCCCGGTCTCCGCCTCCGCACCCGTACCTGTCCCCGTCCCGGTCTCCGCCTCCGCACCCGTACCTGTCCCCGTCCCGGTCTCCGCACCCGCTCCCGCGCCTGCGCCCGTGCCGGTCTCCGCACCTGCACCCGCTCCCGTCCGCCGCCGGTACGCGAGTACCGCCCCGGTGGCCACGAGCACGGCGAGCGAACCCGCCCCCGCCGCCAGGCCGGCCCGCAGGCCGGGGGGCCGGAACGTACAGCTGACGGGGGTGCCGTCGGCGGGCACCGGGACGGCGACCAGGCCCAGGTAGTCGTCGGCGGGCCGGCCCTGGCAGCGCCAGCCCGCGATCCGGGGCGCGGCGAGGACCACCGTTCCCGAGGAGCCGGCCGGCAGTTCCGCCCGGACGCCGTCCGCGGTGACGTGCACGGCGTTCGCGCCGGTGCGCCGCAGTTCCGCGACGGCGGCGGCCAGCCGGGCCCGGTCCAGGCAGCCGACCGCCCCGTGCGGCACGGTCCCCGCGCGCGTGGAGGTCAGCGTCACCCGCACCGCCCCGTCCCCGCCCACCGTGCCCAGCCGCTGCACCGGGGCGCGCTTGGCCGGCAGCTTCCCCTTGAACCAGACCTCCTCCGAACCGCCGCCGGACCGCGCCGAGCCGCTGCCGAGCCGCGCCGAACCGCCGCCGGACCGCGCCGAGTCGAGCTGTGCCGTACCGAGCCGCGCCGAACCGAACAGGCCGGGCGCCCACAGATACGCCTCCGTGCCCGCCGGACAGGTGGCGGTCAGCGTGTACGTCCCGCGCCCCACCCCGTAGTCGTCCGTGCCCCGGTCCGCGACCGCGCCGCCCCCCGCCGCGCGCAGCGCGGTCCCCGGCACCGTGTAGACCCGCGAACCGAGCAGCTTCTCCTGGTTCCGGAACGGCGACCGGCCGTACGGCACCGGCTTCCCCGGCGGACGCACCGTCACCAGCGGCGGCACCGGGGCACGTTCCACCGTCACCGGCCGGTCGTCCGGGGCGTTCCACGCCTGGTACGGGTCGCGCGGCCGGTGCACCCGGGCGCCGACCGAGAAGATCGCGTCCGTGACCGGGTTGTCGAGGCTCTGCACGGCCCGGCCGTTGGACGTCCAGCCCGCGCCGAGCGCCCGCATGGTGTCGGTCAGCACGGCGGGCGTGTGGCTGCTGTAGTACGCGCCGCCCTGTCCGCCCAGCAGCAGCGGGTCGTTGGTGGTGGTCTGCTCCCGGCCCGGGTCCGTGCGGGTGCGCGGCCATTCGTCGGCGCCCGCGACCACGTCCGCCTGCGCCTGCTGCCGCTCGCCCCAGGGCGCGTAGTGGTCCAGCCGGTTCAGCCGCGCCCGGTCGACGAACGCGGTGGTCGTGGCGGCCTGCCCGGCCTGCGCGCCGATCAGCAGCACCACGGCCGGCACCGTCCACCGCCGGCCGCGCCCGGCCAGGAGCAGCGCCCCCAGCGACGCCACCAGCCCGGCCGCGAACAGCGGGTACGTCCACTGCGTGATCAGGGCGCTGAGACCGGCCCCGGCCGCGACCGGCGCCAGTACCGCGCACCCGCCCGCCAGTGCCCGCCGGTCGGGCAGGCCGTGCGCGACCGAGACCCAGGCGGCGATCACCACCAGCCCGGCCAGCACGAACGTCTGCCGGTACGGGCTGCCGTTGGGCGTGGCGAAGGCGTGCCACAGCAGGTGCGTGGGCTCCCACTGCAACGACAGCGCGACGCCCGCCGCCAGCCCCGCCCACGTCCACCGCTCGCGCCCCGGCACGGCCCGCTGGAAGGCCAGGGCGCACGCCAGGAGCAGGGTGCCGGTGCCGAGGAAGAGCGCCGGGGTGAAGAAGGTGTACGTGGCGGGCAGCAGCCGGGCGAGCACGTCGGACCAGCCGGCGGCCGCGAACGGCCGGTCCCAACCGGGGTACGCGTGCTTCGTCCCCAGGTACACGGGGACCAGGACGGGCGCCGAGAGCCCGATGCCCAGTACGACCGCGCGGGCCGCGCGCCCCAGCGCCCGGACCGCCGTCCGCCGGTCGTCCCGCTCGGTGAACAGCCGCGCCGCCAGCACCAGCGCCGCGCCGAGCGTCGCCATGTAGGCGGTGTAGAAGTTGGCCACCCACATCACCGCGACGAGCAGCGGCGCGGCGACGGGCCGCCGTCCCGTGCGCGCCCACTCGGCGGCCAGACAGAGGACGGGCAGCGCGATCAGGCCGTCCAGCCACATCGGGTTGTACGACGCCTCGGCGAGGGACCAGCCGCACAGTGCGTACGAACCGCCGAGCATCCCCGCCGCCCACCACCGCCCGCCGCGCAGCGTCAGCAGCAACAGGGTCATGAGCGCCGCCGACGACGCCGTCTTCAGGACCGTCACCACATAGACCGCGAGATCGATCCGGTCGCGCGGGAAGACCCCCACGAGCAGGGCGAACGGGCTGGTCAAATAGGTGCCGAGGTCCGGCAGGAAGCTCGTCCCGTACCCGGACGACCAGTTGAGCAGCACCCCGCCGTCCGCGTTGCCGTGCAGCAGGTCCCACAGCCGGGCGTGGAACGGCACGAACTGGTTGCCCAGGTCGTTGACGCTCCGCGTGTGGTGCCCGAACGGGAAGGCGCGCGCCAGGGCATCGCCGGAGCAGACGGCGACGACGGCGAGCAGCGCGGCGAGCGCGACCGCACGCGGACGGGGACGGGGACGGGGACGGGAAGTCGGCATACGCGGGAATATGCCAGCTTCGGGCAAGCAAATCCGTTACGGGGCAAGGCAGTTCACGCAATGGATGCCCGTCGGCCATGAGGAGCGACAGGTTCCGACACATGCACCGGCTGGTGTACTTCTGTGCTGATCTCGCTGGTGGTGCCCTGCTTCGACGAGGAGGAGATCCTCGAACGCTTCCATGAGCGCGTCACGGAGGAGATGGCCCGGCTGGGGCCCGAGTTCCAGCTGGTGTACGTCGACGACGGCAGTGCGGACCGGACCCTGGCGATCCTCCAGGAGCTGGCCGCCGTCGACCCGAGGGTCCGCTACGTCTCCTTCAGCCGGAACTTCGGCAAGGAGGCCGCCATGCTGGCCGGTCTCCGGCATGCCGAGGGCGACGCCGTCGTCATCATGGACGCCGACCTCCAGCACCCGCCCGAGCTGGTGGGCCGGATGCTCGACGAGTACGAGCGGGGCCACGACCAGGTGATCGCCCGCCGCACCCGCACGGGCGACCGCGTCACCCGCACCGTCACCGCCCGCGCCTACTACTGGCTGATCAACCGGCTGGTGGACGTGGAGCTGGTCGACGGCGTCGGGGACTTCCGGCTGCTGTCCCGCCGCACCGTCGACGCGTTACTGGAGCTCACCGAGTACAACCGCTTCTCCAAGGGCCTCTTCGCCTGGGTCGGATTCCGCACGACGACCTTCGAATACGAGAACGCCGTCCGGGAGCAGGGGCGTTCCGCCTGGACCTTCGGGAAGCTCCTCAACTACGGGCTCGACGGGCTGCTCTCCTTCAACAACAAGCCGCTGCGGGCGGCGCTCCACCTGGGCATGCTGCTGCTGTCCGTGGCCCTCGTCCACGCGGCGTGGATCGTCGGTGTCGCACTGGTGAAGGGAGTGGAGACCCCCGGATATGTCACGCTTCTCGTCGTGGTCACCGCGCTCGCCGGGGTTCAGATGGTGATGCTCGGAGTGGTCGGCGAGTACGTCGGCCGCATCTACTACGAGGTGAAGAGGCGCCCGCACTTCCTGGTCAAGGCCACGAACACCACCACGGCGGCGCCGCACCGGACACGGGAACCCCAGGAGTTCGTACGCCGATGACGGTCCCGGCACAGATGGCCCGGTTCGCCCTCGTGGGAGCGGTGAACACCGGCACGTACTACGGCTGCTACCTCCTGCTGCTGAACGGTCTGCCGTACATCGCCGCCCATGTGGTGGCGTTCCTGCTGAGCATGACCGGCTCCTTCTTCCTGAACTCCTGGTTCACCTACCGGACCCGCCCCACCTGGCGGAAGTTCCTGCTCTTCCCGCTCACCAACCTCGCCAACTTCGTCCTCACGACCGGCGGCGTCTATCTGCTGGTGGACCTCGCCGGGTTCGACGACCGGTACGCGCCGCTGGTCGCGGCGGTGGCGGCCATCCCGATCACCTTCGTCGTCTCGCGCACGATCATGCTGCGACCGGACCCCGGGGAGTCCGTGCCCCGGCGCGTGCCCTGAACCGCACCGCCCGGCCCGGACGGCGCCGCGCGGGCCCACATCCCCAACTCCTTCCGAATCGTTGGTCGAATCGGTGGCCCCAGCCATCTCCACTGCCTACCATCGATCACCGCAAGGTCTTGTGCACTGATGCACAAAGTCTCCCCGGGAGGTTCCTTTGCACCGCCGCCGCCGCACCGCGCTCACCGTCTCCGCCGCCCTCCTCGCCGGCGTCCCACTCCTGACCGCCTGCGGCGGCGAGACCCACCCGGGCGCCGCCGCCGTCGTCGGCGGGGACCGGATCGAGGTGTCCGCGCTGCAGAGCCAGGTGGCGGCCGTGCGCGAGGCCCAGCGCGGCGCGCCGGACGCCTCCCAGCTCATCGACAAGTCCGGCCAGCTCAGCCGGGCCAAGCTGCACGGCATCATCTTCGACAAGGTGCTGGACCGGGCCGCGAAGGACGCCGGCGTCACCGTCACCCGCAACGAGATCCAGCAGCTGCGCAAGGAGGCGGCGGACCAGTCCGGGGGAGAGGCCCGGCTGCGCACGGTGATGCTCCGGCAGAGCTGGGTCGCCCCCGGCCAGATCGACGCCGTCTTCCGCGAGCAGGTCCAGCTGACGAAGCTGGCCGAGGCGCTCGGCCTCGACATCCAGCAGCCCGCCGGGCAGCAGGCCGTCGGCGAGGCGCTCAGCAAGGCGTCGAAGGAGCTGGGGGTCGACGTCAACCCGCGCTACGGCACCTGGGACGACAAGCAGACCCAGCTCGCCGGCTACAAGGCCCCGTGGATCAGCCAGGTCACCAAGCCCGAAGGCGTGGCGGCCGGGGTCTGACCCCCGGCCCTCAGGCGCCGGGCGTCCGGTGGCCGGGGCCCGGCCACCGGCCCGATCGGAGTAGATTCGAACGGTGAACGCTGAAGATCCCGGCCGTATCGTCCTGCTCACCGCCAGCCACCGCGTCGCGCCCGGACTCCTGTCCTGGCCCGCCTGGCAGGCGCTGCACGCCGCCGACCGGGTGCTCTGCGCGGAGCGGGAGCATCCGCAGCTGCCGTACCTGCGCGAGGCGGGCGTCGCCGTCGAGCACGCCGACCCCGCCGCGCAGGAGCTCGTCGACGCCTGCGCGGGCGGCCGGAGCGTGGTCGTCCTCGCGGGCGGCGAGGGCTCCGGGCCGCTGACCGACGGGCTCGCCCGGCTCGCGGGTTCGGGCCGGGTGCGGATGCCGGACCTGGAGCTGCTGCCCGGTTCGTACGACCTGCCGGGTGCCCGGTTCCTCGACCTGGTCCAGATCATGGACCGGATCCGGACCGAGTGCCCCTGGACCTCGCGCAAGACCCACGAGGGCCTCGCCAAGTACGCCATCGAGGAGGCGTACGAGCTGGTGGAGGCGATCGAGCACGGCGACCGCGACGAACTGCGCGAGGAGCTGGGGGACGTCCTCCTCCAGGTGGTCTTCCACGCGCGGATCGCCGAGGAAGGCCGCCCGGGGGATGGAGCGGAGCCGTTCTCCGTGGACGACGTGGCCGCGACCCTCGTCGAGAAGCTGATCCACCGCCACCCGCACGTCTTCGGCGACGAGACGGCCGAGACCCCGGAGGACGTGCGCGCGCACTGGCTGCGGACCAAGGCCGTCGAGAAGCAGCGCGCATCGGTCACCGACGGGGTGCCGCTCGGCCAGCCGGGGCTGGCGCTCGCGGCGAAACTGGCCGCCCGGGTCCGTACCGCCGGGCTCGACGTGACCCCGCCCACCGGCGACGGCATCGGCTACGAGCTCCTCGCCCTGGCCGTACGGGCCGAGCGGGACGGCATCGACCCCGAGGCCGCGCTGCGGGCCGCGGCCCGCGCCTACCGGGACGCCATCAGGGCCGCGGAGGGCAACGGATAACGTCGGGGCGTGAACCACAGCCCCGCCGACCAGCCCATCGACGAGCCCGCCGACCGCCCCGCCGACGAGCCCACGGCCCGCCCGACCGACGAGTCCGTCGGCGGCTGTCCTGCCGACCGGTCCGGTGCCAGTCCCGGTGTACGTCCAGCCGCGCCCGAGCTCTTCACCTGGGAGTTCGCCACCGACCCGTACCCGGCCTACGCCTGGCTGCGCGAGCACAGCCCCGTGCACCGGACCGCGCTGCCCAGCGGCGTCGAGGCATGGCTCGTCACCCGGTACGCGGACGCCCGGCAGGCGCTCGCCGACACCCGGCTCTCCAAGAATCCCGCGCACCACGCCGAACCGGCGCACGCCAAGGGGAAGACGGGCATCCCCGGGGAGCGCAAGGCGGAGCTGATGACGCATCTGCTGAACATCGACCCGCCCGACCACACCCGGCTGCGCCGGCTCGTCTCCAAGGCGTTCACCCCGCGCCGGGTCGCCGAGTTCGCGCCGCGGGTGCAGGAGCTGACGGACCGCCTCATCGACCGCTTCGCCGAGGAGGGGAGGGCGGACCTCATCCACGACTTCGCCTTCCCGCTCCCCATCTACGCGATCTGCGACCTGCTGGGCGTGCCGCCCGAGGACCAGGACGACTTCCGGGACTGGGCGGGCATGATGATCCGGCACGGCGGCGGCCCGCGCGGCGGGGTGGCCAGGTCGGTGAAGAAGATGCGCGGCTACCTCGCCGAGCTGATCCACCGCAAGCGCGAGAACCCGGGGGACGACCTGATCTCGGGGCTGATCCGGGCCAGCGACCACGGCGAGCACCTCACCGAGAACGAGGCCGCCGCCATGGCCTTCATCCTGCTCTTCGCCGGGTTCGAGACGACGGTCAACCTCATCGGCAACGGCGTCCACTCCCTGCTGTGCGACCCGGAGCAGCGCGCACTGCTCCAGCACTCCATCGAGACGGAGGAGGGCGGGCTGCTGGAGACCGGGATCGAGGAGCTGCTGCGGTACGACGGCCCGGTCGAGCTGGCGACCTGGCGGTTCGCCACCGAGCCGCTGACGCTCGGCGGGCAGGAGATCGCGGCCGGGGACCCCGTGCTCGTGGTGCTCGCCGCCGCCGACCGCGACCCGGAACGCTTCCCGGACCCCGACACCCTGGACCTCGCACGGCGTGACAATCAGCACCTCGGATACGGGCACGGCATCCACTACTGCCTGGGCGCGCCGCTCGCCCGGCTGGAGGGCCGGACCGCGCTCGCCACGCTGCTGAGACGCCTTCCCGACCTGCGACTCGCGGTGGAACCAGGCGATCTGCGGTGGCGCGGCGGGCTCATCATGCGCGGACTGCGCACCCTTCCCGTGGAGTTCACGCCGGAGTCCGGACGGGCCGGAAGTGACACTCCGTCAACTCTGTGACTTTTACGTGATCCGCGCTGCATCGACTTGTGACTCGTGTTCGGGTCCGGCTAGGTTCACCGTTCGACCCACCAGTCACACGTCAGCTACACGGAAGGCAACCCCATGGGCTCCGCGAACGGCAAACACCGTCGCCCCCGTCAGGCACCCGCCATCGTCGTCGCCGCGGGCGTGACCGGGTCCGCCATCGCCATCCCGCTGCTCGGCGCTTCCGGTGCGCACGCGGCCGACGCCACGACCTGGGACCGGGTGGCCGAGTGCGAGAGCGGCGGCACGTGGAGCGCCGACTTCGGCAACGGCTCCTACGGCGGGCTCCAGCTCTCGCCGGAGACCTGGAAGGCGTACGGCGGCGAGTCGTACGCCGAGCGCGCCGACCTCGCCAGCCGGGCGCAGCAGATCGCCGTGGCCCAGAAGGTCCTGGAGGACCAGGGGCCGCAGGCGTGGCCCAGTTGCGCGGTCATCTCCGGCCTCGCGACGGACGGTGCGCTGCCCGGCGTCGACCCGGGGACCGCGCCCGGCACCGACCCGGGGACCGTGGCCTCCGCGGACCCGGAGCGGAGCGGGAAGCCCGCCGGGGAGACGTCGAAGCCCCCCGCCGGCGAGGCCGATCCGTCGGAGGGTGCCACGGGCGGTGCGGGTGCCGTGGACGGCGAGGACGGTTCGTCCGCACCGGGCGGCGCCGACGAGCCGTCAGGGGCGGTCACGCCCTCGCCCGACCCCTCGTCCGGAACCCCCACGGCCCCGTCCTCGGAGGGCTCCACGGAGGGCTCCACGGAGACCCCGTCCGACACGCCCGAGAAGTCCGTACCGTCCGGTTCACCTGAATCGTCCAGCGGTCAGGGTGGAAAGCACCGCGGTGCGCCGGCCGTCGAGGACGGCCGCGAGGTGGGTGTCGACGAGGGTCGCGAGTCGGGCCGTCACGCCTCCCGCGGCGGTGACGGTGCGCGCGGCACGGACGTCCCGGCCGCCGGTGACCCGTACACCGTCCGCCCCGGCGACAACCTCTGGGCCATCGCCGACGAGCAGAAGGTCCCTGGTGGGTGGGTTGCGCTGTACGAGGCGAACAGGGCCGAGGTCGGCTCCGACCCGGATCTCATCCTTCCCGGCCAGCGGCTCGACCTCGAGGTGGGCGCCGAGTGAGAGCCGCGTGAGAGCGGCCTGATGGCTGGCTGAAAAAGACCCCGGAACCGGGGCAGTTCAGGGACCTATGTCCACTTATGCGTAAGTGAGACATGGGTCTCTTTGCGTCAACTGGCGTGTCGCGCGCCGGGAGCCCTCGCACATCGGGCCCGACCTGCGGAAACGATGGATCCTCAGATGCAAGTAAGGGCTTATTGTCCGATGTGTCCATCTTTGAATGTGGGGGTTGCGTATGTCTACGGTCGGAACCGCTCGCACCGCGGGCCCCGTCGACCGTCACGCCGAATCCTGCCGTCGGTCGGAGGGAACAGACGCGTAAAGCGCCGTAGGCAGGAGCGGGGGACCCAGGTAGGCGCCGGCCCCGATCGTCGAAGGACGCATCAGGACCGGCTTGGGGTGAAGTCGCGTGCTAGGACGTGCGACCGGGCAACTCACTTGGCCCGAACCCGACAGCTCACCTCGTAGGCGTCGGTGAGGAGAAGTTCCATGCTGTTTTCCAGCAAGGGCAAGCACCGCCGCCCGTCCAAGGCGGTCCGCATCGCCACGCTCGCCGGTGTCACCGGTGCCGCCGTCGCCGCCCCCCTGATGGGTGCGAGCAGCGCCTCCGCCGCCTCCGTCGCCACCTGGGACGCCGTCGCCCAGTGCGAGTCCGGTGGCAACTGGTCGATCAACACCGGCAACGGCTACTACGGCGGCCTGCAGTTCTCCCAGTCCAGCTGGGCCGCCGCCGGCGGTCTGCAGTACGCCCCCCGCGCCGACCTGGCCACCAAGGCCCAGCAGATCGCCACCGCCGAGCGCCTCCTCGACATGCAGGGCCCGGGCGCCTGGGGCTGCGCCCGCGCCGGCGGCCTGACCAACGACGGTGTCGACCCGGGCGTCGACACCGGCTCCTCCGCCTCCACCGGCTCCACCGAGAAGTCCGGCTCCACCCAGCAGCAGAGCGCCCCGGCCGCCCCGAAGCAGCAGTCGCAGCCGACCCGCCAGGCCCAGCCGAAGCAGGAGCGCACCGAGGCCCCCGCCGCCTCCCGCTCCGAGCGCTCCGCCGCCCCGCGGGCCGAGGCGAAGAAGACCGTCACCACCCCGACCGGCAAGAAGGTCAAGAAGGGTGACGGCGAGTACGAGGTCGTCGCCGGCGACTCGCTGAGCAGGATCGCCGCCGAGCAGGGCGTCAAGGGCGGCTGGCAGAAGCTGTTCGAGCTGAACAAGGACATCGTCGAGAACGCCGACCTGATCTACCCGGGTCAGCAGCTGCACCTGACGAAGTAACCGGGACTCTCTCCTCCCCCGGCAGCCCCGGGCCGCGCGACCCTCCGTACGCGCGGCCCGGGGTTTCCGCCTTCCCGCCGCACGGGCGGGCCCCGGCCCTCCCTGCACGGCCCTCTCCTCGCCGGAGCCCTCCTCCCCGTAAAGGGGAGGGACTGTTCAACTCCTGTAGTTACTGACCGGTAAAAATCTGGTCTTTCCTCCCGGATTGTCCGCCCCCGGGTCCTTTTTCGTCCCAGGGGACGGGCGGTCGTCGGGCTGATCGGGCCGGGCCGGTTAGGCTCTTGTCGCAAGGCCAAAGCGACCCTGCACAACCAGCGTCATATCCCAGAAGGAGATGCCTCGTGCCGTCCATCGACGTCGTCGTAGCCCGGGAAATCCTCGACTCCCGCGGAAACCCCACGGTCGAGGTCGAGGTCGGCCTCGACGACGGCAGCACCGGCCGTGCTGCCGTCCCGTCCGGCGCCTCCACCGGTGCGTTCGAGGCCATCGAGCTTCGTGACGGTGACCCCAACCGCTACCAGGGCAAGGGCGTCGAGAAGGCCGTCCTCGCCGTGATCGAGCAGATCGGCCCGGAGCTCGTCGGCTACGACGCCACCGAGCAGCGCCTGATCGACCAGGCGATGTTCGACCTGGACGCCACGGAGAACAAGGGCTCGCTCGGCGCCAACGCCATCCTCGGTGTCTCGCTGGCCGTCGCCCACGCCGCGTCCGAGGCCTCGGACCTGCCGCTGTTCCGCTACCTGGGCGGCCCGAACGCGCACCTGCTGCCCGTTCCGATGATGAACATCCTCAACGGCGGCTCGCACGCCGACTCCAACGTGGACATCCAGGAGTTCATGATCGCCCCGATCGGCGCGGAGTCCTTCTCCGAGGCCCTGCGCTGGGGCACCGAGGTCTACCACACGCTGAAGAAGGTCCTGAAGGCCAAGGGCCTGTCGACCGGTCTCGGCGACGAGGGCGGCTTCGCGCCGAACCTGGACTCGAACCGCGCCGCCCTCGACCTCATCCTGGAAGCCATCAAGGAAGCCGGCTACGTCCCGGGCAAGGACATCGCGCTCGCGCTCGACGTCGCCGCCTCCGAGTTCTACAAGGACGGCGCGTACGAGTTCGAGGGCAAGTCCCGCTCGGCCGCCGAGATGACCGAGTACTACGAGGAGCTCGTCTCCGCGTACCCGCTGGTCTCCATCGAGGACCCGCTGTACGAGGACGACTGGGCCGGCTGGAAGGCCATCACCGACAAGCTCGGCTCCAAGGTCCAGCTCGTCGGCGACGACCTGTTCGTCACCAACCCGGAGCGCCTGGCCCGCGGCATCGAGGAGGGCTCCGCCAACGCCCTGCTCGTCAAGGTCAACCAGATCGGTTCGCTGACCGAGACCCTGGACGCCGTGGAGCTGGCCCAGCGCAACGGCTTCAAGTGCATGATGTCGCACCGCTCCGGCGAGACCGAGGACGTCACCATCGCCGACCTCGCCGTCGCCACCAACTGCGGCCAGATCAAGACCGGCGCCCCGGCCCGTTCCGAGCGCGTCGCCAAGTACAACCAGCTGCTGCGCATCGAGGAGATCCTCGACGACGCCGCGGTGTACGCGGGCCGCTCGGCGTTCCCCCGGTTCCGTTCCGCGAACTAGGACGCGCGCCGGAAGTAGCGTCGGCCGTCCCGCCGCGCGTACGGGGCCACGGCGCCCGTCCGTCCGTCCCCGCACTCGGTCCCGTACCGTGTGCGGGGACGGACGTGCGTATCGGGTGCGTATTGGGGAGGCGGAGAAATGGCCGCGAAGGACCGGGACCGGTTCTCCACCGCGACCCGGCTGCGACTGCTCGGCGAGCAGACCGCCGCCCGCGTCTACCGGTCCCAGAACCGCCGCCAGGCCCGCCGCTCGCGGCTCACCGGCCGGGCGGCGTTCCTCGCCCTCGTCGTCTGCTCCCTGGTGGTCGCGCTCGCGTACCCGATGCGCAGCTATGTCTCGCAGCGGGACGAGATCGCCGAACAGGAGCGACTGGCGGAGGAGGCGCGGATCCGCACCGAGGAGCTGCGCGACGAGAAGGCGCGCCTCCAGGACGACGCGTACATCAGGCAGCTGGCCCGTACGCATCTGCACTACCTTCTTCCCGGGGAGACCGGTTACACGGTGATCGACCCCGACGCGGTCGAGGAGCGCAACGGCAGGGCGGGCGAGTCCGGCCGGCCGTGGCACTCCAACCTCTGGGACGGCATCGACAGCGCCGACGGCGCCGGCGGCACCGACCGCGACTGACCCTCTCCACCCTCTCCACCCCTCTGCAGAACCGCAGTTCGAGCAGCCCGACCAGAACCTAGGCAGGCATGGAAACGCCCCCTCCCCAGACCGAGCCCACCGCCCCCACCGAGGCGGACATCGCCGCGTTCCAGCAGCAGCTGGGCCGGCCGCCGCGCGGCCTGCGCGCGATCGCGCACCGCTGCCCGTGCGGCAACCCCGACGTGGTCGAGACGCAGCCCCGGCTGGAGGACGGCACGCCGTTCCCGACGACGTACTACCTGACGTGCCCGCGCGCCGCGTCCGCGATCGGCACGCTGGAGGCGAACGGGGTCATGAAGGAGATGACCGAGCGCCTCGCCACCGACCCCGAACTGGCCGCCGCCTACCGGGCCGCCCACGAGGACTACATCGCCCGGCGCGACGCCATCGAGGTGCTGGAGGGCTTCCCGAGCGCGGGCGGCATGCCGGACCGGGTGAAGTGCCTGCACGTCCTGGTCGGGCACTCGCTGGCCGCGGGGCCCGGGGTGAACCCGCTGGGCGACGAGGCGATCGCGATGCTGCCGGAGTGGTGGCGCAAGGGGCCGTGCGTCTCGCCGTGCGGCGAGCCGGACGAGGGCTGACCGGTCCCCTTCCCGGGGGCTGACCGGTCCCCTTTCCCGGGACGCCGCCCCCGGACCCCCGCTCCTCGGCCGTCGGAGGGGCACGATCTGCTCCTCGTTCCCCGGAGGGGCTCGGTTCGCTCCTCCGTTTCCGTTTCCCGGAGGGGCTCGATCTGGGAGTACTTCATGACCCGCGTGGCCGCCATCGACTGCGGTACCAACTCCATCCGCCTGCTCGTCGCCGACGCCGACCCGGCCACCGGCGAACTCGTCGAGCTCGACCGCCGGATGGAGATCGTCCGGCTCGGCCAGGGCGTCGACCGCACCGGGCGGCTCGCCCCCGAGGCCCTGGAGCGGACGTTCGCCGCCTGCCGCCGGTACGCGGCGGTGATCGAGGAGCACGGCGCGCGGAGGATCCGCTTCGTGGCCACCTCCGCCTCCCGCGACGCGGAGAACCGGGACGAGTTCGTCCGCGGCGTGCGGGAGATCCTGGGCGTCGAGCCCGAGGTGATCAGCGGCGACCAGGAGGCGGAGTTCTCCTTCACCGGCGCCACCAGGGAACTCGCGGACCACGACCACCTCGCGAAGCCGTACCTCGTCGTGGACATCGGCGGCGGCTCCACCGAGTTCGTCGTCGGCGACGACCACGTCCGGGCCGCGCGCTCCGTGGACATCGGCTGTGTCCGGATGACCGAACGTCACCTGGTGCGGGACGGCGTCGTGACCGACCCGCCGTCCGCCGGCCGGATCGACGGCATCCGGGCCGACGTCGAGGCCGCCCTCGACCTCGTCGAGGAGAGCGTCCCGCTCGCCGGGACCGCCACCCTCGTCGGCCTCGCCGGGACGGTCACCACGGTCGCCGCGATCGCCCAGGGCCTCGACGCGTACGACTCGGAGGCGATCCACCACTCCCGGATCTCCCTCGACCAGGTGCAGGAGATCACCTCCCGGCTCCTCGCCTCCACCCACGCCGAACGGGCCGCGATCGGCGCGATGCACCCGGGCCGCGTCGACGTGATCGCCGCCGGGTCGCTGATCCTGCTCGCCGTGATGAAGCGGACCGGGGCCGAGGAGGTCGTCGTCAGCGAGCACGACATCCTCGACGGCATCGGCTGGTCGATCGCGTAGGAGCACCCGGCCGGAGCGGGGGCGTCGGGTCGGGCCGGGGGAAGCACTACAGGGTGCGATGGGCGTCCCGTCGGGCACCCGTCTCGGCGACGAGGATGACGAGTTCACCGTCGTCGACCCGGTGGGCGACCCGGTGGCCGCCGACCCGGAGCCGGTGGAGCCCCGACGGGCCGGTGAGCTTTTTGACGTCTGTGTCCTCGCGGTACGGATCGTCACCGAGCGCCGTCAGCGCGGTCAGGATGCGCATGGCGTCGGACCGACTGATGGACCAGAGCTGCCGCTGTGCTGCCGTGGTGAACCGGAACGTGTACTTCACGCCACGTCTTCGCCGCGCTCGCTGAACAGGTCCGCCAGCAGCTCGGCCATCGAAACGGTGGGTTCGCCGTCGGCCAGGACCGCTTCCGCCTCGCGGGCCAGCATCACGTCGGCGGCCTCCTCCAGCGCCTCGAAGTCGGCGATCGGCACGACCGCGGCAACGGGGACACCGTTGCGTGTGATGACGGTCGGAGCGCCTTCCTCGGCCCGGTTGATGTGTTCCGCCAGATGCGCACGCGCTTCCCTGACGGTCACGACGTGGTCGGTCATGAGCGGAGTGTACGCACCTGCGTGTACACGCGGTCAGGGGTGGGAGTCGCGCTTGCGCGACATCCCCGACGGCCTCGGCCGGGCCGGGGGACGTGGGACCGGGAGGGGGCTCATGCGCGCTTCTGCCTGCGTTTCTGAGCCTCCGTCGGGTTTCCGGGGAGGGGTTCGGGCGGCCCGGCACGGCAAAGTTCGTGAACTTCTTCACAAGGAATTCGGCCCTTCGGAGGGCGGTTCCGGTCCGTACGGACGCCCGAAGCCCCGGAGGGGCGCGTTCCGCGCCGTCCGGGGGGCGCTCCCGGAGCGCGCCCGGGACGCGTTGCCAAGGGCCGATCGGCCCCTCGTTCGGGGCCAAGGGCCAGCTCACAAGCGGTGAACAACGTTCGCGACCGCCTTGTGGTTCCCCCGGGCACCCATGACCTGGGTCACGCGGGCGGCGAAGTGTAGCAGAGGGTCGCCCATACCTTGTGAAGGGGCTCACGAGGCCCCCTCCGGAGGGGGGTGGATACTCGATGGCATGAGCACCACGGAGCGTCCCAGGATCCTCGTAGTAGGCGGTGGGTACGTAGGCCTGTACGCAGCTCGACGCATTCTGAAGAAGATGCGCTACGGAGAGGCGACCGTCACGGTCGTCGACCCGCGCTCGTACATGACGTACCAGCCCTTCCTCCCCGAAGCTGCTGCCGGCAGCATCTCGCCTCGGCATGTCGTCGTCCCGCTGCGACGCGTCCTGCCGAAGGCCGAGGTCCTCACCGGCCGCGTCACGACTATCGATCAGGACCGCAAGGTCGCCACGGTCGCGCCGCTCGTCGGCGAGGCCTACGAGCTGCCCTTCGACTACCTGGTCATCGCGATGGGCGCGGTCTCCCGCACCTTCCCGATCCCCGGCCTCGCCGAACAGGGCATCGGCATGAAGGGCATCGAGGAGGCCATCGGCCTGCGCAACCACGTTCTCGAGCAGCTGGACAAGGCCGACTCGACGACCGATGAGGACGTCCGCCGCAAGGCTCTGACGTTCGTCTTCGTGGGCGGCGGCTTCGCCGGCGCGGAGACCATCGGCGAGGTCGAGGACATGGCCCGCGACGCGGCGAAGTACTACACGAACGTGAAGCGCGAGGACATGCGCTTCATCCTCGTCGACGCCGCCGACAAGATCCTTCCCGAGGTCGGCCCGAAGCTGGGCGCCTGGGGCCGGGAGCACCTGGAGTCCCGTGGCGTCGAGGTCTTCCTCTCGACCTCCATGGACTCCTGCGTCGACGGCCACGTCGTCCTGAAGAACGGTCTGGAGGTCGACTCCAACACCATCGTGTGGACGGCCGGCGTGAAGCCGAACCCGGCACTGGCCCGCTTCGGTCTGCCGCTCGGCCCCCGCGGCCACGTGGACTGCAACGAGAAGCTCCAGGTCAACGGCCTCGACTACGTGTGGGCCGCGGGCGACAACGCCCAGGTCCCGGACATGGTCGGACGCAGGGCCGGCAACCCCAACGCCTGGTGCCCGCCCAACGCCCAGCACGCGCTGCGTCAGGCCAAGGTCCTCGGCGACAACGTCATCTCCGGGATGCGCGGCTTCCCGCAGGGCGAGTACAGCCACGCCAACAAGGGTGCCGTCGCCGGTCTGGGGCTGCACAAGGGCGTCGCGATGATCGTCATGGGCAAGATGAAGATCAAGCTCAAGGGCCGTCTCGCCTGGTACATGCACCGTGGTTACCACGGCATGGCGATGCCGACCTGGAACCGCAAGATCCGGGTCTTCGCCGACTGGACGCTCGGCATGTTCCTCAAGCGCGAGGTCGTCTCGCTCGGCGCCATGGAGACGCCGCGCGAGGAGTTCTACGAGGCCGCCAAGCCGGCCCCGGCACCGGCCGCCGCCAAGGCCGAGGGCGAGAAGGCCAAGGCCTCCTAGCCCGCTCGCGGACCCACTCGTCCGCGAGACACCCGCACGACCCCGAAGGGGCCGTCCGCCATCCGTGGTGCGGACGGCCCCTTCGGCGTATCCGGCCCCGTGCGACGAGGCGCGGCACGGGGTCCCGACGGTCGCCGCAGCGGGGGATGCGTGCAATGCGCAGCTATTTTGCCCTTCCATTGCGCGGTAGCGGGATGGGCCGTGCTTCGCCGACTGTTGACGGGTATGCGGCTCGCCGCGGTGCCCCCCCGGCACCCGGTGCGGCCGCGGCATGCCCGGGCGTGCCCGGGCACATCGGGAACACCACCACGGAGGTGTGTGCCATGGCAGACGCCGCGCTGCGGCTGACCGCTCTCGTCGAGGAGTTGCTGGGAGAAAGGCTGCCGGTCCGGATCCGGGCCTGGGACGGCAGCGAATCAGGACCGCCCGGTGCACCCGTGCTCGTCGTCCGCAGCCGCCGCGCGCTGCGCAGGCTGCTCTGGAAGCCGGGCGAACTGGGCCTGGCCCGCGCCTGGGTGGCGGGCGAGATCGACATCGAGGGCGACCTCTACGAGACCCTGGACCTCCTGGCCGCACTGATCTGGGAACGCCCCGACACCGCCGGGGACCGGGTCCACCCGGCCCGCGACCCCCGGGTCCGGGCCTTCGCCAAGGGGCTGCTGCGACTGGCCGGCCCCTGGCCCCCGCCGCCCCCGCCGCCCGAGGAGGTCCGCCGCCGCGCCGGCGCCCTGCACACCAGGCGCCGTGACAAGGAGGCCATCAGCCACCACTACGACGTGGGCAACGACTTCTACGAACTGGTCCTCGGCCCGTCCATGGTCTACTCCTGCGCCTACTGGGCGGACGGCGCGGACCTGGAGGGCGCCCAGCGCGACAAGCTGGACCTGGTCTGCCGCAAGCTCGCGCTGAAGGAGGGCGACCGCCTCCTGGACGTCGGCTGCGGCTGGGGCTCGATGGCCATCCACGCGGCCCGCGAGTACGGCGCCAGGGTCACCGGGGTGACGCTCTCCGCCGAACAGGCCGCCTACGCCAGGAAACGCGTCGCGGAGGAGGGTCTGACCGACCGGGTGGAGATCCGGGTCCAGGACTACCGGGACGTCAGGGACGGCCCGTACGACGCCGTCTCGTCCATCGGCATGGCCGAGCACGTCGGCGCGGCCCGCTTCCGGGAGTACGCCGACGGCCTCTACGCGCTCCTCAAGCCCGGCGGCCGGCTCCTCAACCACCAGATCGCCCGCCGCCCGGAGCGGGACGAGTCCGCGTACCACGTGGACGACTTCATCGACGCCTACGTCTTCCCGGACGGCGAACTGGCCCCGGTCGGACGGACCGTGACGGCCCTTGAGGAGGCCGGTTTCGAGGCCCGCGACGTGGAGTCGATCCGCGAACACTACGCCCTGACCCTGCGCCGGTGGGTCGCCAACCTGGAGAAGCAGTGGGACCGCGCGGTCCGGATGACCTCGTACGGGCGGGCCAGGGTCTGGCGCCTCTACATGGCCGCCTGCGCGCTCTCCTTCGAGCACAACAGGATCGGCGTCAACCAGATCCTCGTGGTGCGTCCGGCGGAGGGCGGGTCCTCCCGCATGCCGCTGCGGGCCCGCGACTGGACGGCGTCCGCGACCGGCTGACCGGTCGGTACCGCTGGAGGCCCCACGACGGAACGGGGGCCGGTACGCGCAGCACCGTGCTGCGCGTACCGGCCCCCGGCCGTGTGCGGGCCCCGCCGCTACTCGGTCTTGATCGCCGTCAGCATGTTCAGCTTCGCGGCGCTGCGGGCCGGCCAGAGCGCGGCCAGCACGCCCACGGCACCCGCCAGCACCAGGAAGACCGCGATCCGGTCCCACGGGATGACCAGCGCGTACTCAGGGATCTCCGACGACAGGGTCTGCCCGATCGCCCAGCCGAGGAACATGCCGAGCGCGACACCGATCACCGCGCCGAAGAGCGAGATGACCACGGCCTCCAGCCGGATCATGCGCTTCACCCTGCGCCGGTCCAGGCCGATGGCCCGCAGCATGCCGATCTCCTGCTGGCGCTCGAAGACCGACATCGCCAGGGTGTTGATGACCCCGAGCACCGCGATGATCAGGGCCATCGCCAGCAGCCCGTACATGATGTTCATCGCGAGGTTGACCGAGCCGCCGAACATGTCACGGATGTCCTGACGGTCCATGATGCTCATGGCCGGGTTGTCGCCCAGCGCGTCCACCACGGCCTGCTCGTTGGCCTCGGTCGCGCCGCCGTCCATCTTCAGCCAGACCTCACGGATGTTGGCCAGGCTGCCGTGCTGGTCGGCGATGTCCTTCGGGAGCAGGACCGGGGAGAGGAACTCGTTCCCCTTGTAGAGGGCGCCGACCTTCAGCTTGCCCTTCTTCTCGTCCTCGAACGTCACCGGCAGGGTGTCGCCGGTCTTCCAGCCGTTGGACTTCGCGGTCTTCTCGGCGACGGCGATCTCGCCCTTGCCGAGCGAGTCGAGCGAACCGGAGACGGTCTCGATCGCGAAGACCTGCTGCAAGGCACCGGGGGTGACGGCGGACGCGGAGTGGTACTCCTCCTCGACCTGGATCGAGGTGGCCTGCTGCGGCGAGACCGCCGAGGCGCCCTTGGTCTTCTCCAGGGCGGCGAGCGCCGACTCGTCGAGCGCGTCGCCGCTCGCCATCGTCACCATGTAGTCGGCCCGGACGTTGTCCGTGGTCATCCGGTCGACCGCCTGGCCGAGGGTGACGCCGAGCACCGAGATGCCGGTGACCAGGGTGAGGCCGATCGCCAGCGCGGAGGCGGTGGCGCCGGTACGGCGCGGGTTGCGGACCGCGTTCTGCGCGGCCAGCTTGCCGGAGACCCCGAACAGCCGCTTCAGCAGCGGGCGGACCAGTGCGATCACCGGCCGCGACAGCAGCGGGATCAGCACGATGACACCGATCAGCGCGAGGAAGGCACCCGCGGCGATGAGGGTCCGTCCGTCCGACCCGGACTTGGCCGCGCCCGCCACGATCCCCGCCGAGCCCAGCAGGGTGAGCACCGCGCCGATCGAGTTGCGCAGCACCAGGGACTTGACGGTGGCCGTCGCGTGCACGCTGCTCATCGCCGCGACCGGCGGGATCTTCGCGGCCCGGCGGGCGGGCAGCCAGGCGGCCACCACGGTGATCAGGATGCCGACGGCGAAGGCGGAGCCGACCGCGGTGGGCGAGACCACCAGCGGACCGGCCGGGATCTTCCCGCCGAACATGCCCATCATGGAACGCAGCCCGGTGGCGAGGCCGAGACCGAGGGCGAAGCCGATGACCGAGGCGATCGCGCCGACCACGGCGGCCTCGATGAGCACCGAGCGCTTGACCTGGCGGCGGGAGGCGCCGACGGCGCGCATCAGGGCCAGCTCCTTGGTGCGCTGGGCCACCAGCATCGTGAAGGTGTTGGCGATCAGGAAGACGCCGACGAACAGGGCGATGCCGGCGAAGGCGAGCAGCATGGTGTTGATGGTGCTCAGACCGCTCTCGATCTGCTTGGCCTGCTCGTCCGCGAGGTCCTGGCCGGTCTTGGCCTCGGCGTCCTTGGGCAGCAGCGGCTTCACCGCGGACAGCAGCTCGTCGGCGGAGGCGCCGGAAGCGGCGGACACGGTGGCCTCACGGAACACGCCGGGCCTCAGGTACAGCTTCTGGGCGACCTCGGTGTCGAAGAGGACCAGGCTGCCGCCGGCGTTGACCGCGCCGTCCTCGGTGGTGAAGACGCCGGAGAGGACGTACTCCTTCACCGGGCCGTTCGTGGCGACCCGGACCCGGTCGCCGACCTGGTACTCGCCCTTCTTGGCGGTCTCCTTGTCGAGCGCGATCCGGTCGGCCGAGGTCGGACCCGTGCCCTCGACGAAGGTGTACGCGTGGTCCTTGCCGTCCTTGCCGGGGAAGTAGTTCCCGCCGGTGTTGGACCAGCCGTTGCCTATCAGCTTGCCGTCGGGGTCGGCGACCCCGGCGAAGCCGGAGACCCGGCCGGTGGCGGTGTCGACGCCGTCCAGGCCCTGAAGCTTCTTCAGGGTGGCGGTGGTGATGCCGGAGACCTTCTCGTCCCGCTGGTCGGCGTAGGTGGTGACGGCGACGGCGACGTCGTCGTAGCTCTTGGCCGACTGGTTGCGAAGGGCGTTGCCGAGGGTGTCGGTGAAGACCAGCGTGCCGGAGACGAAGGCCACGCCGAGCATCACGGCGAGCACGGTCATCAGCAGCCTGGCCTTGTGCGCGAGCACATTGCGCAGGGCGGTACGGAACATGTCTGTCAGTCCTGGGATGGGGAGGGATTCCGGGGGAGGACGCGGAGGAGGGCGGGGCTCAGCTGGTGCGGCCCTTGGCGTCGAACGCCTTCATCCGGTCGAGGACCCCGTCCGCGGTGGGGTGCAGCATCTGGTCGACGATCCGGCCGTCCGCGAGGAAGATGACCCGGTCCGCGTAGGAGGCGGCGGCCGGGTCGTGGGTCACCATCACCACGGTCTGGCCCAGCTCGCGCACCGAGTTGCGCAGGAAGCCGAGGACCTCGGCGCCGGAGCGGGAGTCCAGGTTCCCGGTGGGCTCGTCACCGAAGATGATCTCCGGCTGCGAGGCCAGGGCGCGGGCCACCGCCACGCGCTGCTGCTGCCCGCCGGAGAGTTCGGTGGGCCGGTGGCTCAGCCGGTCGGAGAGCCCCACCATGTCGATGACCCGGCGCACCCATTCGGCGTCGGGCTTGCGGCCCGCGATGTCCATGGGGAGCGTGATGTTCTCGTACGCCGTCAGCGTGGGGAGCAGGTTGAACGCCTGGAAGATGAAGCCGATCTTGTCCCGGCGGAGCTGGGTGAGCTGCTTGTCCTTGAGGGAGCCCAGCTCCGTGTCGCCGATCCGCACCGAACCGCTGCTGAAGCTGTCGAGACCGGCCACGCAGTGCATCAGCGTGGACTTGCCGGAGCCGGACGGGCCCATGATCGCGGTGAACTCGCCGCGGGGGAAGTCCACGGTGACCCCGTCCAGGGCGGTCACCCGGGTCTCGCCCTCTCCGTAGACCTTCGACAGATCCGTGGCGCGGGCAGCCACCGTGGTGGCGCGGGGTGCGGTGGAAATGGTGGTCACGGGAATCTCCTGGTTCGGGCTCCGGCCGAGGCATCGTCCGGGGGTGGATCGGAACCCTTCCATCGTCACCGCCGGTCCGCCGCCGGACGTCAGCCCCCGTGCCCGTTCCTGGGGCAGTCTTGAGTCGCACCGGAGCGCCCGCGGTCTCCTCCTGCGGTATGACACGGACCCCTAGGCCACCCGTCCCGAGGACCACGCGACCGGGTCTCCGCCCGGTGTTTCCCCCGGTCCTCCGGCCGCCCCGGCGGCGCCCCCGTCGCGCCCCGGCGGATGCGCCGTCCGGGTGCGGCGACTTTACGTCAATCCGGAATCACGCCCGGCGCGCCCGCTACCCCGCCCAGGCATGTGGCAATGTCCTTTGACGAGTGCTGACGCACCCTCAAACGATCAATAAAATAAGACAACATCGCGCCACTGATCCGCTGTTCGGGGGAAGTCCCCGGCTAGGGTCATGTGCCAACGCGGAGCCGCGCGCCAGGCCCGGATGGTGGAATGCAGACACGGCGAGCTTAAACCTCGCTGCCCCTCGGGGGCGTACCGGTTCGAGTCCGGTTCCGGGCACCACTACGCACATGGCGCGGGGCAGGGCGGATCCGCCCCGGCCCTCCGGCCCCCGACCCACCCCCGACTTCCCACCCTCATGGACCCCTCATGGACGGGCGACGGGAATCCTCCTCGTACGGCGCGTGCCCGGTCGGCGACGCACGAAACCCACGCCCCATCCACACCGCACGTACGACCCATGCGGCACGGGCCCCCGCGGCGGGTGCCCGGGGCGTCGTCCACTTCGGCTTTCGTCCCGGTTTCCGTCCCGGCTCCGGTCCGGCTCCGGTCCGTCTTCCGCCGCTTCCCTCGCACGGTGGCTGAGCTGCCGGGGCGGGGGCGCGGGGGGACGATGGGAGGACGGCTGCGCGGAACGGACGAGGCGCGGAGCCGCCCCGCTCCGGAGGGTCGCCGGTGCGGGCAAGGAGGTCCGTTCGATGGTTGCGTCGGATGCGTGGCGGGTGGAGGCGGAGCGGGACGCCCCGTCGGCTCCGGGCGGCCTGCTCGACGCGCTGAGCGTGGCCGCGGTGGTGCTCGGTGCCGACGGGCGGATCGCGCTGTGGAGCCCGCAGGCCCAGGACCTGTTCGGCTGGAGCGCCGAGGAGGCGCTGGGACAGTACGCGGCCACGCTGATGGTCGCGGAGGAGCACGTGGACCAGGTCGTGGAACTGTTCGCGGCCGTCATGGCCGGGAAGGGCAGCTGGGCCGGGGTCTTCCCCGTACGGCACAAGGACGGCTCCACCCGCCGGCTGGAGTTCCGCAACATGCGGCTGCTGGACGAGCACGGCGACGCGTACGCGCTGGGGATCGTCTGCGAAGAGGCCACGGTGCGCAGCGTGGAGCACGATCTGGCGCTCCACGCCCGCCTGGTGGTGCAGGCGCCCTTCGGGCTGGCCGTGCTGGACCCCGGGCTGCGCCTCCTGCTGGTCAACCCGGCGCTGGAACGGATCACCGGCCGGCCGGCCGCCGAACACCTGGGCCGCGGCCCCCGCGAACTGCTGCCGTTCCTGGACGGCGAGGGGATCGAGTCCGCCATGCGCCGGGTGCTGGCCACCGGCGTCTCCGTGCGCGACCGGTTCATGACCGGCCGTTCCCCCGCCGACCCCGGCCACGAGAGCGCCTGGTCGATGTCGTGCTACCGGCTGGAGGACGCCGCCGGGCGGCTGCTCGGCGTCACGATGATCATGTCGGACGTGACCGAGCAGCACCGGGCGTCCCTCGAGGCCGCGGAGGCCCGGCGGCGGCTGGCGGTCATCGCCCGCGCCTCCGAGCGGGTCGGCACCGCCCTGGACCTGGAGCTCACCGCCCGCGAACTGGCGGAGGTGGTGGTGGACGAGCTGGCCGACATCGCGGCGGTCGACGTCCTCGACTCGGTCCTGGCCGCCTCCGAGCCGGTCGCCCCGCTCGACCGGGGCCCGCACGCCTTCCGGTCCCTGGCCGTGGCCGCCGGCCACGAGAGCCCCGGCATGCTCGCCGCCGACCCGCCGGGGGAGACCGCCCTCTACGCGGCGGAGCGCCTGGTCACCCGCTGCGTGACCACCGGCCGCCCGGTCCTCGTGGCCGAGGTCGCCGACCGGGACCTGCACCGCATCGCCCGCAACGAGAAGGCCGTGCACCTGATGAAGGAGGCGGGCGCGCACTCCTACCTGGCCGTGCCGCTGACCGCCCGCGGCCAGGTCCTCGGCGTGCTCGACCTCGTACGCACCCGCGATCCGCGGCCGTTCGACGACGACGACGTCGCGATGGCCTGCGAGCTGGCCTCCCGCGCCGCCGTGTGCATCGACAACGCCCGCTGGTACCAGCACGTGCACGGCACCGCCCTGACCCTCCAGCGCCACCTGCTCCCGCACCGGCCCCCGCAGCCGTCCGGCCTGCGGATCGCCTACCGGTACCAGCCGGCGGAGGCGGACAGCGGGATCGGCGGCGACTGGTTCGACGCCATCCCCCTCCCGCAGGGCCGCACGGCCCTCGTCGTCGGCGACGTGATGGGCCACGGGATCAACGCCGCCGCCGCGATGGGACAGCTGCGCACCGCCACCCGCGCCCTCGCCGGCCTCGAACTCGCCCCCGCCGAGGTGCTGCACCACCTGGACCGCGTCACCGCCGACCTGCACGAGACGACCGCCACCTGCGTCTACGCCGCCCTCGACCCGCACCGCCGCACGTACCGCGTCGCGCTGGCCGGCCACCCGCCGCCCGTCCTGCTCCGGCCCGGCCGCGCCCCCCGGCTGCTGGACCTGCCCACCGGGGCGCCGCTGGGTGTCGGCGGCGTCCCCTTCCGCACCGCGAACCTGGACCTGCGGGCCGGGGACAGCCTCGTCCTCTACACCGACGGGCTGGTGGAGACCCGTGACGAGCCCATCGACGTCCGCCTGGGCTCCCTGCTGCGCCTCCTCGCCGAACCCTTCGACTCCCTGGAGGCGATCTGCGACCGGGTGCTGACCGTGCTGCGCCACCCCGGCCACGACGACGACGTCGCCCTGCTCATCGCACGGCTCACCCCCGACCGGGGCTGAGCGGCCCGACCCCGCCGGGCGTGGGCCCCGGTATGAGCGAATTGCAAAATTATGCAATTAATTACATGCTGTGTTCGGTGTGTCTGTAAGTATCCGCGGGCGTGCCGGTGTCCAGCGACGCCCCGGAATCCCGGGGTCGAAGGGGGTCCGTGGTCGTGCCGGTTCCGCTGTACCAGGCGAAGGCCGGGTTCTCCCGACGAGCGTTCGGCTCCCGGCGAGTCCCCGGTTCCCAGCGGGTCTCCGACTCCCGTCGAGTCCCGGGCTCCCGGCAGGTGTCCGGCTCCCGGCGGGGGTCCGAGTCATGACGGAGCGGCTCGAAGCCCTGCCCCTGCGCCACGTGCTGACCCTGCCCGCGATGGGCGCCGCCGTCCGCACGGCGCGCGAGACCACCGAGCAGGTGCTGGTCGAGTGGGGCATCGGCCTGAACCACCCCAGCGTCGGCCCGACCCTGCTGATCCTCAGCGAGCTGGTCACCAACAGCGTCCGGCACGCGGCCGTGCTGTCCCCCAACGTGACCGTGCTCTACGCGGCGGGCCCGGACACGTTCGCGTTCGGCGTCCACGACCGACACCCGTACCGGCCCGCCCTGCACGCACCGGCCGTCGGCGCGGCCGGCGGCGGCCTGGCCACGGTCACCGAACTCACCCTGGCCCTCGGGGGCACGGCCGTCGTGCGCGACGACGCGGACGGACTGGGCAAGAGCATCTGGATCACCGTGCCCCTGCAGTGAGGACGGAGCGCGGCCGGCACCCGGGAACGCTTCCGGCCTTCCGGCACTGGCACCCGGGAACGCTTCCGGCCTTCCGGCACCGGCACCCGGGAACGCTTCCGGAACCCACGCCCGGCCCTTCCCGCACCGGCTCCGCCGTACTCCCTCCCGCACCTGCCACCAGGGCATGACGAATTGTTAATGTCGGCAATTCACGAGGCCTGCGCATTGGAGCGGGCGCGCGAGGATGGCCCCATGGCGAAGAGTTTTGGGTGGACGCGATGCACGGAACACGTACGACCGCGGCGGACCGGCCGGACGGCCGGGGCCGAGTGCGTGAGGCCGCTGCGATGAGCGCACCGCTGTACCAACTGAAGGCCGAGTTCTTCAAGACGCTCGGTCACCCCGTGCGCATCCGGGTGCTGGAGCTCCTCAGCGAGCGGGAGCACGCCGTTTCGGAGATGCTGGGCGAGATCGGCGTCGAGCCGGCCCACCTCTCGCAGCAGCTGGCCGTGCTGCGGCGGGCGAACCTGGTGGTCACCCGCCGGGAGGGCTCGGGCGTGTACTACTCGCTGGCCAACGCGCAGGTGGCGGAGCTGCTGAGGGTCGCCAGGACCATCCTCTCGGGGGTTCTCGCCGGCCAGGCCGAGCTGCTGGCCGACCTGCGCGCAGCCGACCCGGACCGCCGCTAAGGTCTTTCGTCCGGATCGGGCCGGACCGGTGAGCGGGCCCGCCACGCGCACGGCGGCCGTTCATCGTTTCCGTAAAGATCCTCCCCAAGCACTAGTCTGATTCTTTTGCCTACCCATTACTCTTGTGGGAAGGCCACGCAGGGTGGCCATGGAGGAGTGAGATGAGGAGCAGCAACCCGGTCTTCTCGCGACGGGGCTTCAGCCGCGACAACGGATACGCGGGCTTCAACGCGGCGCCGCAGGCCGGGGCCCCCGCAGCGGGCACCAACCCGTACGCGCAGGGCGCCGCCGCGAACCCGTACGCCACCAACCCCTACGCCCAGCCGGACACCCAGTACGGTGCCCCGCAGGCGCCGGCGCGCTCCGGCGCGATGACGATCGACGACGTCGTCACGCGGACCGCGATCACGCTCGGCACCGTGGTGCTCGGCGCGACGGCCGCCTGGTGGCTGCTGCCGGTCGACGAGGCCAACCTCGGCAAGTCGTACGGCATTGCGATCGGTGCCGCGCTGGTGGCGTTCGTCCTGTCGCTCGTCCAGTCCTTCAAGCGCAAGCCGGTTCCGGCGCTGATCGTCTCGTACGCCGCCTTCGAGGGCGTCTTCCTCGGGGTGATCTCCAGCGCGGTCAGCACGTACATCGGGCCGGGCGTCGTGATGCAGGCGGTGATGGGCACCATGTGTGTCTTCGCCGGTGTGCTCCTGGCGTACAAGATGCGCTGGATCCGCGTCACCCGCCGCTTCTACGGCTTTGTGATGGCCGCCGCCATGGGCTTCATGCTCCTGATGGTGGTGAACCTGCTGTTCGCCGTCTTCGGTGGCGGTGACGGCCTGGGCTTCCGCAGCGGTGGCCTCGGCATCCTCTTCGGTGTCATCGGGATCATCCTCGGCGCCTGCTTCCTGGCGCTGGACTTCAAGCAGGTCGAGGACGGCATCGCGTTCGGCGCCCCGCGCGAGGAGTCCTGGCTGGCCGCCTTCGGCCTCACCATGACCCTGGTGTGGATCTACCTGGAGATGCTGCGTCTGCTCTCCATCCTGAGCGGCGACGACTGATCGTCGCGGCACCACGGCAGCACCCGTACGACGGGAAACGGGGACGGCCCGCAGGCACAGCGCCTGCGGGCCGTTCCCGTTTCCCCGCCTCTTGTGAGGGTTTCCGTTTCCTCGCCTCCCGTGCGGGAAGGAGGCGGCCCGTTGGCGGCCACCCGGCCGGGGCGCGTAGGGTCGGCGGGTGCTCGATACGACCCCGCTGATCACCGCCGTGGACCGCTTCGCCGACCGGCTGCGCGCCGCCCCGCAGAGCCGTCTCCAGCGCGGAGCCGCCGCCGAGGCGCTCGCCGCGGCCAGGGAACTGGCGCTGCGGGCCCAGCGGATCGAGGCGCCGGACCGGGAGCCCCGGATCATGCCGGACGCGGGGGTCTTCGCGGTCGGCGACCAGCTTGCCGTGGCGGGGCGCGATCTGGCGGTGGCACTGGAAACGGCCTCGTCGACCGAGCTCGACGAGGCCGTGCGATTCGTCACGGAGGCGGCTGAGCGGGCATTCGCCTAGCCGACAGCCGGGGGTGGCCGGTGGTGGCGGTGGCCGGGGGTGACCGGGGGTCGGAAGTCGGTGACCGTGGAGGGCGGGACCGGGGATCGACCGGGGCGGTGGCGGGCGGGAGCCGTTCCGCCCGTGTGTCGCGGTGTCAGAACGAGGCTCAGAACGAGGCGATGACGCGGTCGGCGAGGATGTAGACGTTCTCCTTGCCGCAGGAGAACGTCAGCGCGTACGCGCCGGAGACGCCGGAACCGCCCAGCAGAACCGGGTGCTCACCCGCCAGCAGGGATTCGGACAACCGCTCGGCCGTCTCGCGGTGCCCCGGGGTCATACAGAGCGTGGTGCCGTCGGCGAAGACGTAGACGTCGAGCGTGCCGAGCGGGCCGGGGCGCACGTCGGCCAGTTCCGTACGGCTGTCGGCGAGTTCCTCGAGGCGGTTGACGGTGCGTTCGTGATCGGTGACGACGGGGGTCTGCACCGGTACGAAGTCGGGGTGCGAGGGGTGGCGGCGGCGGGCCGCGGCCAGCTCGGGGGAGTCCTCCGCGAACTCCGTGGGCCCGGTCAGCTCCGTCATGTCCGAGAGCCCGGTCAGCTCCGCCAGCTCCTCCAGGGCCTCGGTGGCGTCGAGGTCCATCGCGTCCAGCCCCGTGAAGTCCGCCTGGCGGGGCATGAAGAACGGCCCCTCCTCGCACGCCCCGACCGGACCGCCCAGCAGGGACGGGGCGTCGGCGGCGTCACGGGCCTCCTGGGAGGCCCAGAAGGCGCGGGCCTCGGCGAGTTCGCGCTCGCGCTCCTCGGCGAGCGCCTCGGCGACGGCCGCACGTATCTCGGCGACGGGGGTGGCGATGTCACCGCGGTTCTGCGCGGGCACGGCGGCGCCGTGGACGCGGGCTGCGGCCAGCTCCGTACGGAGGGCCGAGACCTGCTTGCGCAGCCCGTGAGCAGCATGCAGAGCAGCAGCGCCCACGGCCGTGGCGGCGGCGGTGGTCAGCAACAGGGCAAGAGGCATGGCGCTCACACATACTCCCGGTTTCAATCGATTCCCCGACTTCCTACCTCAGCTTGTCCCCTGCCTGCGCCCTGTGTCAGTGCATTACGTCACGAATTGGACAGGTCTTTGGGCCCGGGGTTTAACCCTGGGGTGGGTGTGACCTGCGGAAATGACTCTCCCCCAGGAGATAGGTCACATCCTGGGGGAGATTCGGTCACGGTCGGGGCTCGGAAGCAGCCACTTCGCGGTCCGGAGATCGGCCGAAAGCCGTGCCCCCCGGCGACAACGGGTGCCGGGCCCACTAAAGGCGGGCCCGGCACCCCGACCGGTCGGCCGCGGCCCGGCTCAGCCGCGCGTGTGTGTCGGTCGCGTTCGCTTCGTTTCCGCTGCGGGCAGGTGCCGTCCTCGTTCCTCGGGCGACCCCTCCCCTCCGCTGCACCTCAGCTCAGCCGCTCGATGACCATCGCCATGCCCTGGCCGCCGCCCACGCACATGGTCTCCAGGCCGAACTGCTTGTCGTGGAACTGCAGGCTGTTGATCAGCGTGCCGGTGATCCGGGCGCCGGTCATGCCGAAGGGGTGGCCGACGGCGATGGCGCCGCCGTTGACGTTGACCTTCTCCAGCGGCAGGCCGAGGTCGCGGTAGGAGGGGATCACCTGTGCGGCGAACGCCTCGTTGATCTCGGCCAGGTCGATGTCGTCGATGGTCAGCCCGGCCCGCTTCAGCGCCTGCTTGCTGGCCTCCACCGGGCCGTACCCCATGATCTCGGGGGAGAGGCCCGAGACGCCGGTCGAGACGATCCGGGCCAGCGGGGTCAGGCCCAGCTCGCGCGCCTTGGTGTCGGACATGATCACGAGCGCGGCGGCACCGTCGTTGAGCGGGCAGCAGTTGCCCGCGGTGACCAGACCGTCCGGGCGGAACACCGGCTTCAGGCCCTGGACGCCCTCCATGGTGACGCCCGCGCGCGGGCCGTCGTCCTTGGCGACGACCGTGCCGTCCGGGGTGGTGACCGGGGTGATCTCGCGCTCCCAGAAGCCGTTCTTGAGGGCTTCCTCGGCGAGGTTCTGCGAGCGGACGCCGAACTCGTCCATGTCCTGGCGGGTGATGCCCTTGAGGCGGGCCAGGTTCTCCGCGGTCTGCCCCATCGCGATGTACGCGTCCGGGACCAGGCCGTCCTCGCGCGGGTCGTGCCAGTCGGCGCCCTCCTGCTCGGCGCGGGCCGCGGTGCGGGCCTCGGCGTCGGCGAACAGCGGGTTGTGGGTGTCCGGCCAGCTGTCGGAGTTGCCCTTCGAGAAGCGGGACACCATCTCGACACCGGCCGAGATGAAGACGTCGCCCTCGCCGGCCTTGATGGCGTGCAGCGCCATTCGGCTGGTCTGCAGGGAGGACGAGCAGTAGCGGGTGACCGTACAGCCCGGGAGGTGGTCCATGCCCATCTGCACGGCGATGATCCGGCCCAGGTTGTTGCCCTGCTCGCCGCCCGGCAGACCGCAGCCGAGCATCAGGTCGTCGATGTCCTTCGGGTCCAGCTCGGGCACCTTCGCCAGGGCCGTCCGGATGATCGTGGCGGTCAGGTCGTCCGCGCGCAGCTCCTTCAACGAACCCTTGAAGGCCCGGCCGATGGGGGAACGGGCGGCAGAGACGATCACGGCTTCGGGCATCACGCGGCTCCATGAGGGCTGGAAGGCGGGTTCTGGCAGGTGCTGACTTGGAAGTTACCTGTACGTAGGGGCTGGGTCACCGGGCAGCGCATGTGATGCCGACCTCTTTTCTAAGCGACCGCTCAGTCGATCAGTTGGCCGGGAGATTGCGCGGTTCTCCGTACGGTTCCCCGCCTTGCTCCCCGTCCTTCTTCCCGTTCGTTCCGCGGTCCGTTCCCCCGTCCGTTCCTCCGGCCGAGGCGCCGACGCTCGCACTGCTGCTCGTGTCCTGCGGGACGTTCTCGGTGCTCGTGCTCCCGGCTGCTTCCGCTTCCTCGTGCGTCTCCGGCTCGGGGTGGGGCTCCGTGGTCGCGGGCAGACGACGCCGCCTGCGCTGCTTGAGGAGCGCCCAGGGCGCCCGGGCCCCCGTGACCTCCGTACCGGCCTCCTTGGCCGCCTGGGAGGCCGCCTCGGCCACCGGCAGCATGTCCTCGCGCCGGGCCCCGTCCAGCCGCTCGGACTCCGGCCACAGCCCCAGCGCCGCGCAGAGCGTGGGCAGCACCGCCATCGCCGCCGTGGCGTAGCCCTCCGCCGACGGGTGGTAGTTGTCCGGCCCGAACAGCTCCCGGGGGTTCTCCTCGAACTCCGGCCCGAGCAGGTCGCCCAGCGACACCGTGCGCCCGCCCTGTTCCACCGAGCCGATCGTCTGGGCCGCCGCCAGCTGCCGGCTCACCCGCCGGGCCAGCCAGCGCAGCGGCTGGTAGACCGGCTCGATCGTGCCCAGGTCGGGGCAGGTGCCGACCACGATCTCCGCACCCGCGGTGCGCAGCCTGCGCACCGCGGTGGTCAGACAGCGCACCGACTGGGTGGCCGGGATCCGGTGCGTGACGTCGTTCGCGCCGATCATGATCACGCACACGTCGGGCGTACGGGAGGTGTCGGCGAGTAACAGCGAGACCTGCCGTTCGAGATCGTCCGACCGGGCACCCGGCTGGGCGACGTTGCGCAGGTCCACCGGCCGTTCGGAGACCGCCGCGAGCCCCGACGCGAGCAGCGCGCCCGGGGTCTGTCCGGCCCGGCGCACCCCCTGTCCGGCCGCCGTCGAGTCCCCCAGCAATCCCAGGCGCAGCGGTTCCGCGGGCCCGGCGAACGCCACCCCGTACCGCCCGTCGGCGCTCGGCGGAACCGGTGCGACACCACCCCCCACCTGCCGTTTCGCCAGCTGGACCTCCGCCAGCAGGACGCCCACCGCCGCCGCACCGAGCAACCCGATGCTGCCGCCGCCGTAGGCCGCGCCCGCCGCGATCCGCCGTGCCACCCTTGCTCTTGACACAGTCCGGTCCACCTCCTCGTCGCCGTACCGCCGTACATACAGCTAACTGCCCCGAGGTGACCGTCGCTCAATCGCTTCGCCCAATCCCGTTCCCGTACGCATACCCTTGCCGGACCATTACGGAGACCCCGGAGTACACGGTGCAATTCCACGATTCGATGATCAGTCTCGTAGGCAATACCCCGCTGGTGAGGCTGCGCAATGTCACGGCCGGCATCCAGGCGACGGTCCTGGCCAAGGTCGAGTACTTCAACCCCGGAGGTTCGGTCAAGGACCGGATCGCCCTGCGCATGATCGAGGCCGCCGAGCAGAGCGGCGAGCTGAAGCCGGGCGGCACGATCGTCGAGCCGACCAGCGGCAACACGGGCGTCGGCCTGGCGATCGTCGCCCAGCAGAAGGGGTACAAGTGCATCTTCGTCTGCCCGGACAAGGTGTCCACGGACAAGATCAATGTGCTGCGCGCCTATGGTGCCGAGGTCGTCGTCTGCCCGACGGCCGTTGACCCCGAGCACCCCGACTCCTACTACAACGTCTCCGACCGGCTGGTCCGGGAGACGCCGGGAGCCTGGAAGCCCGACCAGTACTCGAACCCCAACAACCCGCGCTCGCACTACGAGACCACCGGTCCCGAGCTGTGGGAGCAGACGGACGGGAAGATCACCCACTTCGTCGCGGGCGTCGGCACGGGCGGCACGATCAGCGGCACCGGCCGTTATCTCAAGGAGGTCAGCGGCGGTGCGGTGAAGGTGATCGGCGCGGACCCGGAGGGCTCGGTCTACTCCGGCGGCTCCGGGCGTCCGTACCTCGTCGAGGGCGTCGGCGAGGACTTCTGGCCGAGCGCCTACGACCGCACGGTCACGGACGAGATCGTCGCCGTGTCCGACAAGGACTCCTTCCAGATGACCCGCCGCCTGGCCAAGGAGGAGGGCCTGCTGGTCGGGGGCTCCTGCGGGATGGCCGTGGTCGGCGCGCTGGAGGTCGCCAAGCGGCTGGGCCCGGACGACGTGGTCGTCGTCCTGCTGCCGGACAGCGGACGCGGCTACCTGAGCAAGATCTTCAACGACGAGTGGATGGCGGACTACGGGTTCCTGGAGGACACCGGTCCGTCGGCCCGGGTCGGGGACGTGCTCGACCACAAGGAGGGCCCGATCCCGGGGCTCGTCCACATGCACCCCGAGGAGACCGTCGGCGAGGCGATCGACGTCCTGCGCGAGTACGGCGTCTCGCAGATGCCGATCGTGAAGCCGGGGGCCGGCCACCCGGACGTGATGGCCGCCGAGGTCATCGGTTCCGTGGTGGAGCGGGAACTCCTCAACGCGCTGTTCGCCCAGCGCGCCTCGCTCTCCGACCCGCTGGAGAAGCACATGTCGCCGCCGCTGCCGCAGGTCGGCTCCGGCGAACCGGTCGAGGACCTGATGGCGGTGCTCGGCGGCACGAACGCGGCGGACGCGGCGATCGTGCTGGTGGAGGGCAAGCCGAAGGGTGTCGTCAGCCGTCAGGACCTGCTGGCGTTCCTCGCCAAGGACGCGTCGACCGGCAAGGCGTAACGCGGAGCCGCCGCAGGGCGGGGCTTCGTAGGGCCCGGCTTCACGCGGGAACGGACCTCGCGCGGAACGGACCTCGCGCGGAACGGCCTTTGCGCGGGCCGGCTTCGCGCAAACGGTACGAGCGCGACACATGCGCGCAGCACCGGCTTAACACGGGTCCGGCAGATTGATGGGTGTCGGCGGGGGAGACCCGTCGGCACCCGATACGGCGACACCGGACTACGGAGCGGCTCCCGGACCTCCACCGTCGCCAGGGCGCGGCGGACCGGTACTGATCCGGGCCGCGTCCCTCGCGGGGACCGCCGTCGTCCCGCCCCCTGGGAAACCGGGGGTGCGGCGGTCCCCGCGACACACGGGACGGCCGGCCACGTCGGCCCTTCCGGTTCCCCGGGCCCGCTCAGTCCTCCCAGTCGGAGACCGGGTGTCCGGAACGCCGTTGGAGGAACGGCCAGTTGCGGGCGGCGTGCACCGCGTTGACCGCGACGATCCCGAGCCAGGCGATGAGCAGACCACCGGTGTGGGCCGTCTCCGCGCCGATCGCCGACAGCGGCACGGCCAGGACCAGCGAGACGATCGCGAAGCCGTAGCGCTCGGCGAAGCCGCCCAGCGGATGCTCCGGGCGCGTACCCCTGGCGAGGCTCCCCCGCTGTTCGGCCAGGTGGCGCCGGACGCGACGGTCGAGCGTGGAGTCGAGCCGGTGCTCGACCTTCTCCAGGAAGGATTCGACGAGCGCGGACTCGTACTCCGAACCCAGCTCGCTACGGGCCCGCAGGGCGGCGTCGAGCTCGTTCCTGAGCTCGGAGTCTCCGGCTTTCATGCCCCTCAGGCTAGGAACCGGCGGTCCCGCGCGCAGTGGGGCTGTCCCCCCTCTTTTCCGGGGGAACGCCTCACGGGGGGAGTCGGCGGGAGTCCCGGAAAGTCGTCCGTAACATCCGCCACCGCCGGTGCGTGTACCTGGTGAGGGAAGAGCTGAGAACAGCGTCCGGGCGATGAACCGTTCCCGGGCGATGACAGTTTCCGGGGGATGAACGGACGGAGGACCATGCCGACGGGGGCCGAGGATTTTGACGCGTTCTACACGGCCACGGCCAAGCGGTTGGTCGCCACCGTCTACGCGACGACCGGTGATCTGGCGGAGGCGGAGGACGCGGTGCAGGAGGCGTACGTACGGGCGTGGCAGCGCTGGGACCGGCTGGTGCGCGAGGGCGATCCGCTGCCCTGGGTGCGGACGGTGGCGGTCCGGCTGGCGATCAGCACCTGGCGCAGGACGCGCAACCGGGTGCGCGCGCACTTCCGGCACGGGCCGCCCGCGGACGTGCCCGGCCTCTCGGCGGACCGGGTGGCGCTGCTGGACGCCCTCGGCGAGCTGACCGCCGAGCAACGCCGGACCGTGGTCCTGCACCACCTGCTGGACCTGCCGGTGGAAGACGTGGCGCGTGAGACGGGAGTGTCGAACGGTGCGGTACGGACCCGGCTCCACCGGGCCCGCAAGGTGCTCGGCGAGCGGCTGGCCGATCCCCTTGTCACCGCCGGGCGAGTGAGGAGTGCGGACCATGGCTGAGGTCGAGGAACTGCTGGACGGGGTCGCGGTGCGGCTGCCCGCCGCCGAGGAGATCCGACGGCGGGGGCAGCGGCGCCGGGCGCGCCGCAGGGCGGGTGCGGCGGCCCTGTGCACGGTCGCGCTGATGGCTGCCGGGGCGTGGGCCCTGTTGCCGGGCGGCCCGGACCGGCCGGACGGGCGGGGCACCGTGGCCGCCACGCCGGACAATCCGTTCCACGAGAACGGTGCGGTGGCCCTGCCCGCGAAGGAGGTACCGCTGTACGGAACATGGCGCTGGAAGGACAACGAGGGGCGGCCCGTCGACTCCGACGCCCGCGGCGACCTCCTGAACCGGGCGGGACTCGGCACGTTCTGCCCGGGCACCTCTTTCGAGACGAGCCCGGTCGACCGGATCGGCTACACCAAGGAGTACCGGGGCGTGCGCAAGGCCGTGGCCCGGTGGTGCCTCGTCGAGTACGACGACGAGGCCACGGCCCGGGACGAGCTGCGGACGGTGCTCGCCGGACTGGATGCGGACGGCCTGAGCCGTACGCCGGGCGCATCGCAGGACGTACGGGAACGGGAGGATGCCCGGGGCGGCGCCCCGGAAGACGTGGCGGGCCCGGAGGAGGTCACCGCCTGGTCCGGGAAGATGCCGGGCGGCCCTACGCTCCGGGTCTACACCCAGCGCTGGAAGTCCTGGGTCTCGGTCGTCGAGGTCCTGGACGGCGAGTCCTGAGCGCCGGGTCCGGGTCCGGGTACGGGGCGGGGTACGGGGCCGTGCCCGGAACCCGTACCCGTGCCCGTGCCCGGAACCCTCGTACCCGGACCCGGACCCGGGGTCCGGTGGCCCGGCTGCATATGGACATGCAGATGCCATGCTGGCTGAATGGATCTGTCGGCGCCGGATCATGGTGCGCCGGATCGACCGAGGGGACAGCATGAGCGGGAGCGGCCCGGCCGCGCGGTTGCAGCAGCTCTTCGAGGGGCGCCGGCTCACACCCACCCAGCGCCGGATCGCGCACTCGATGGTGCGCAGGGCCGGGGACGTGCCGTTCCTGTCGAGCGTGGAGCTGGCCGAACTCGCCGGGGTCAGCCAGCCGTCCGTCACCCGGTTCGCCGTGGCGCTCGGCTTCGACGGCTATCCGGCGCTCCGCAAGCACCTGCGGGAGGTCGCCCCCGCCGAAGCCGCGCCGGGGGACGGGGACGACACGTACAACGAGTACCAGCAGGCGGTGCTCGGCGAGATCGAGAACCTGCGGCACCTGGCAGACCTGCTCGCCGACCCGGGGCCCGTCGAGCGCGCGGGCAGGCTGCTGGCGGCCTCGCGCCCGCTGCCGGTGCTCGGGCTGCGGGCCGCCTCCTCGCAGGCGCGCGGCTTCGGGTACTTCGCGGCCAAGGTCCACCCCGACGTCCGGGTGCTCGACGAGGGCGGCAGCATGCTGCCCGACCGGATCGACGCCGCCCGGCGCGCGGGCGCCACCGCGCTGATCTGCTTCGCGCTGCCCCGGTACCCGAGGGAGGTCGTGGACGCCCTCGCGTACGCGCGGGAACAGGGGCTGACCGTCGTGTCCGTCGCGGACTCCGCCTTCGCGCCCGTCGCCGGGCACAGCGACCTGCTGATCCCGGCCGCCGTCGGCACCGGGCTCGCCTTCGACACCGCGTGCGCGCCCATGCTGCTGGGCCGGGTGCTGCTGGAGGCGATGTGCGACGCCCTGCCCGACGCGCAGGCGCGGCTGGAGGAGTTCGACGCGCGGGCGGCGGCGCGGGGGCTGTTCGTGGAGTGAGGCCGCCGCCGGGTGGGCAGGGGCGGTGATCAGGGCCCAGGGCAGGCGTCGGCGGTGAACCGGCGGGTCCAGGGCAGGCATCGGCGCCGGGCCCAGGGCAGGCATTGGCGGTGATCCGGGTGCCGGGTGGGCGTCGGCGGCCCCGACAATGGGGCCGTGCTGGAACTGCTGCCGGGGATCGGTGTGGAGCTGCCGGGCGGGGCCGGGACGCTCCGGTTCGGGGCGGGGGCCGAGGAGGCCCGTGCCCGGTTGGCGAGGGCCGCGTCCCGGACGCTTGAGGGGATGCGGTGCGGGGCGTTGACGCTCGCGGACTACTCCGCACCGCGCCACGCCCATGACGCCTGGTGCTTCGGCTACCTCCACCAGCCGGAGTGGAACGTCGTTGCCGAGTTCGACGGAGTGCGGGTGACCCTGGACGGCGGGGGACCGGACGCGGCGGACCGGCTCGCGCAGATCAGGATCATGGAGAGGCAGCCGGGGGCCGGCGCGCGGGGCCCGGGAGCGGTGTGGGACGGCGTCGACCTGTTCGGGCACCCCGCCGAGGACACCCTCGCCGTGCTCCCGGAACCAGTCCGGCCGCCGGAGGCCCGGGGGTGGGTGGTCGTGCCGCAGCTCTCGCTCCGTCTGGACCGGCAGAACGTCCCGGCCGGTGAGCCGTGGCGGGAAGTGGTCCTGGCGGGGGACGAGCACGGGGGCTGGGAGCGCTGCTGCCGGGGACGGTTCGGCTGTGTCGCGGGCGGAAACGGCATGGTCGGGATCGTGCTCTGACGGCCGGGGCGCCTCCCCGCCGGGACCGTCGTCCCGCATCGGTCATTTCGCCGTTTCTCAGACCCCGCTCATCTGCGGCCACTACCCTCCGGCCCCGACAGCCCGGCCGGTGGCCGGGGACGCCGTGGAAAGAGAGGTACGGACGTGGGGCGCGGAGCGCAGTCGTTGGCGAGGGTGGCCGTGATCGTACGGGCCGGGGCCGCGCCGCTGTGGTGGCCGGGGCTGCTCGCGGCGGCGATCGGTGCGCTGGTGCCGGGGCTCACCGGGCGCCGGATCGGGCTGCTGGCCGGAGCGGCGCTGTTCCTGATCACCGCCGCCGCGGTGGCGCTGGTGCGCGGCCGGCGGTACACGGCGCTGGCCACTGCCGCCACCCGCGCCGGGCGGTCCGACTTCCTCCAGGACCGGGCCGTGACCGTGCGCAACTGGCGGCGCGGGCATCGGTGGTGGCTGCTGGGGGCGTTCCTGGCCGCCGTCGCCAGCGCGTTCCTGCTGCCCGGCGCGGGCGGGCTGGCGCTGGCCGGGGCCGGGGCCGGGCTGTGGATCAAGGCCCTCCGGATCGGCCGGGCCGAGCACCGCAACGACGTCCTGTACTGGGTGCGGACCGACTGGACGGAGCGCGGGCGGCCCGCGGGCAAGCAGGTCAAGGGCTACCGGACCACCGGGCCGATGGCGGGGGACGCCGCGTTCGGCGGGGCGCCGCGCCGGAGCTGAGTCCCGGCGCGGGCGCCGAGCCGTTTCCCGGGCGGGCCCGGACACGATCCGCGCCGCGTCCGGGCGGCAGCGGCGCGGGGCTGTTGACTACGAGTATTCAGACCTTCAGGATGTGAATAGGAGACTTACAGTCGCGAGGAGGCGCCGCCATGTCAGGACCCCGCCCCGTACGGGCACCGCGCGGTACGGAACTGAGTGCCCTGGGATGGCAGCAGGAAGCCGCCCTGCGCATGCTGCAGAACAACCTCGACCCCGAGGTCGCCGAGCACCCCGACAAGCTCGTCGTCTACGGCGGCACCGGGAAGGCCGCCCGTGACTGGCGCTCCTTCGACGCGATGGTGCGTACGCTCAAGACGCTCAAGCAGGACGAGACGATGCTCGTCCAGTCCGGGCGCCCGGTCGGCGTCATGCAGACGCACGAGTGGGCGCCGCGGGTGCTGATCGCCAACTCCAACCTGGTGGGCGACTGGGCGAACTGGGAGGAGTTCCGCCGCCTGGAGGCGCTCGGGCTCACCATGTACGGCCAGATGACCGCCGGTTCCTGGATCTACATCGGCACCCAGGGCATCCTCCAGGGCACGTACGAGACCTTCGCCGCCGTCGCCGCGAAGAAGTTCGGCGGGACGCTGGCCGGGACGATCACCCTGACCGCCGGGCTCGGCGGCATGGGCGGCGCCCAGCCGCTCGCCGTGACCATGAACGACGGCGTCGCGATCTGCATCGACTGCGACCCGCGCGCCATCGAGCGCCGGATCGAGCACCGCTACCTGGACGTGCGCGCCGACTCCCTGGAGCACGCCCTCCAGCTGGCCACCGAGGCCCGGGACGCCCGCCGCCCGCTCTCCATCGGGCTGCTGGGCAACGCGGCGGAGCTGCTGCCGCGGATGCTCGCCGAGGGGGCGCCGATCGACATCGTCACCGACCAGACCAGCGCGCACGACCCGCTCTCGTACCTTCCGCTCGGTGTCGACTTCGACGACATGGCCTCGTACGCCGCCGAGAAGCCCGCCGACTTCACGCAGCGCGCCCGGGAGTCGATGGCCAGGCACGTCGAGGCGATGGTCGGCTTCATGGACGCCGGGGCCGAGGTCTTCGACTACGGCAACTCGATCCGCGGCGAGGCGCAGCTCGCGGGCTACGACCGGGCCTTCGACTTCCCCGGCTTCGTGCCCGCCTACATCCGGCCGCTGTTCTGCGAGGGCAAGGGCCCGTTCCGCTGGGCCGCGCTGTCCGGCGAGGCGTCCGACATCCACAAGACGGACAAGGCGATCCTCGACCTCTTCCCGGAGAACGAGTCGCTGCACCGCTGGATCAGGATGGCCGGCGAGCGCGTCCACTTCCAGGGGCTGCCCGCCCGGATCTGCTGGCTCGGCCACGGCGAACGCGACCGGGCCGGCGAGCGCTTCAACGACATGGTGGCGAGCGGCGAACTGACCGCCCCGCTGGCCATCGGGCGCGACCACCTGGACTGCGGCTCCGTGGCCTCCCCGTACCGGGAGACCGAGGCCATGCTCGACGGGTCCGACGCGATCGCCGACTGGCCGCTGCTGAACGCCATGGTCAACGTGGCGTCCGGGGCCTCCTGGGTCTCCATCCACCACGGCGGCGGCGTCGGCATGGGACGGTCCATCCACGCCGGACAGGTGACCGTCGCCGACGGCACGGAGCTGGCCGGCGAGAAGATCCGCCGGGTGCTCACCAACGACCCGGGCATGGGCGTCATCCGGCACGTCGACGCCGGGTACGACATCGCGGAATCGGTCGCCGCCGACAGGGGCGTACGGGTGCCGATGAAGGAGGACGGCCAGTGAGCCTGCCGACCGGGGGCGGTACGGGCGCCGGCTCCCGGTCCGGGGCGTCGTCGTTCCAGGAGATGTGGCGGGAACTGCTGCCGGTCGGCCGGAACCGGGACAGCGGCGGCTACCGCCGCTACGCCTGGACCGGGGCCGACGCCGACTGCCGCGCCTGGTTCCGCGCCCAGGCCGAGGCGCGCGGGCTCACCTACGAGGTGGACCGCAACGGCAACCAGTGGGCCTGGCTCGGCGACCCGCTCGCCGGGGACGCCGTCGTGGCCGGATCGCACCTCGACTCCGTGCCCGACGGCGGCGCCTTCGACGGTCCGCTCGGGGTGGTCTCCTCCTTCGCCGCGCTCGACGAACTCCGCCACAGGGGAGCGGAGTTCGTCCGGCCGCTGGCGATCAGCAACTTCGGCGACGAGGAGGGGGCCCGGTTCGGTCTCGCCTGCGTGGGCTCCCGGCTCGCCGCCGGACAGCTGACCGCGGAGGCGGCCCACCGGCTCCGCGACGGCGCCGGGATCACCCTGCCGCAGGCCATGGAGGCGGCCGGGTACGACCCCGGCACCATCGGCCCGGACCCCGAACGGCTCGCCCGCATCGGCGCGTTCGTCGAACTCCACGTCGAGCAGGGGCGCGCCCTCGACCTCACCGGCGACCCGGTCGGCATCGCCTCCGCGATCTGGCCGCACGGACGCTGGCGGTTCGACTTCCGCGGCGAGGCCAACCACGCGGGCACCACCCGCCTGGCCGACCGGCGCGACCCCATGCTCACGTACGCCGAGACCGTGCTGGCCGCCCGCCGCGAGGCCGAACTCGCCGGAGCCGTCGCCACGTTCGGCAAGATCTCCGTCGAACCGAACGGCGTCAACGCGATCCCGTCCCTCGTCCGGGGTTGGCTCGACTCCCGCGCCGCCGACCAGGCCGCCCTCGACACGGTGGTCACCGGCATCGAGCGGGCCGCCAGGGAACACGCCGAGCGGGCCGGGATCGACCTCGACGTCGTACGGGAGTCCTTCACGCCCGTCGTCGAGTTCGAGCACGCCCTGCGCGACGAGATCGGCAGGATCCTCAAGGACCGCGACGGCAGTGGCCGTGGCCGTGGCAGCGACGGCCGCAGTGGCAGCGGCGACGGCCGGCCGGTCCCCGTCCTCGGCACCGGCGCCGGACACGACGCGGGTATTTTGTCCGCCTCGGTCCCCACCGCCATGCTGTTCGTACGGAACCCCACCGGCGTCTCGCACTCCCCGGCCGAACACGCGACCGAGGACGACTGCGTGGCCGGAGTGGTCGCACTCGCCGACGTACTGGAAGGTCTCGCGTGCAGCTGACAACGGAACCGGCGGGCCGGTCCGCCACCGTGACGTACTGGCTGTCCCACGCCTGGCTCGGCACCCATGTCGAGCCGGGCGTCGCCCTGGACGTCTCCGACGGGATCATCGCGGGCGTCCGCACCGGCGTCACCACCCCGCCGCCGGGCGCCACCGTGCTGCGCGGACTCACCGTCCCCGGCCTCGCCAACACCCACTCGCACGCCTTCCACCGTGCCCTGCGCTCCACCGTCCAGGTCGGCTCCGGCACCTTCTGGACCTGGCGCGAGACCATGTACCAGGTCGCCTCCCGGCTCACCCCCGACTCGTATTACGACCTCGCCCGCGCCGTGTACGCCGAGATGGCGCTGGCCGGCATCACCGCGGTCGGCGAATTCCACTATCTGCACCACGCGCCGGGCGGCACCCCGTACGACAACCCGAACGCCATGGGCGAGGCCCTGATCGCGGCGGCGGGCGAGGCCGGCATCCGGATCACCCTGCTGGACACCGCCTACCTCTCCGCCGGATTCGGCGAGCGCCCCACCCGGTACCGGCTGCCGGACCGACACCAGCTGCGGTTCTCCGACACCACCGCGGAGGCATGGGCCGAACGCGCCTCGCTCCTCAAGGGCGGCGACCACGCCCTGATCGGCGCCGCCGTCCACTCCGTGCGCGCCGTGCCCGCCGACCAGCTCGCCACCGTGGCCGCCTGGGCCGAGGAACGGCAAGCCCCGCTCCACGTCCACCTCTCCGAGCAGACCGCCGAGAACGAAGCCTGCCTCGCCGTCCACGGCCGCACGCCCACCCGGCTCCTCGCCGACCACGGCGTCCTCGGCCCGCGCACCACCGGCATCCACAACACCCACCTCACCGACGAGGACATCGCGCTGATCGGCTCCTCGGCGACCGGCACCTGCATGTGCCCCACCACGGAACGCGACCTCGCCGACGGGATCGGCCCGGCCGTCGCCCTCCAGCGGGCGGGCTCGCCGCTCTCCCTCGGCAGCGACAGCCACGCCGTGATCGACCTCTTCGAGGAGGCGCGCGCGATGGAACTCGACGAGCGCCTGCGCACCCGGACCCGGGGCCACTGGACGGCGGCGGCCCTGCTGCGCGCCGCGACCGCCGACGGTCACGCCGCCCTCGGCCGGCCGGAGGCGGGCGTCATCGAACCCGGCGCCCCCGCCGACCTGGCGACCGTGGCCCTGGACTCCGTCAGAACAGCGGGGCCGGTGCCCCGACTCGCCGCCGAAGCGGTCGTATTCGCCGCCTCCGCGGCCGATGTGCGCCATACGGTCGTGGCGGGACGGCACGTCGTCCGCGACGGCCGGCACACGCTGGTCGAGGACGTCCCCGCAGCACTCGCCTCGGCCGTCGCGGCCCTGCACCGCTGAGAGCCCGGCGGGCGGCCTCCGACCGGACGGCCACCCGCCGGACCCCGACACCCGCCCCCCGCAAGGAGAGCAACCACCCGATGACGACGACCGCCATCACCAACATCGCGAGCCTGGTCACCAACGACCCCTCCCTCCGTGCGGATTCCCCCCTGGGCCTGGTCCGGGACGCGGCCGTCGTCATCGAGGACGACCGGATCGTCTGGGCCGGTGAATCAAGCAAAGCACCCACCACTGACAACGCCGTCGACGCGGGCGGCCGGGCGGCGATCCCCGGCTTCGTCGACTCCCACTCCCACCTCGTGTTCGCGGGCGACCGCACCGAGGAGTTCAACGCCCGGATGTCCGGCCGCGCCTACAGCGCGGGCGGCATCAGGACCACGGTCGCCGCGACCCGCGCCGCCACCGACGACGAACTCTCCGCCAACGTCGCCCGCTACCTCGCCGAGGCGCTGCGCCAGGGCACCACCACCCTCGAGACCAAGTCCGGCTACGGCCTCACCGTCGAGGACGAGGCCCGCGCCCTGCGCATCGCCGCCCGGCACACCGAGGAGGTCACCTACCTCGGCGCCCACATCGTCTCCCCGGACTACGCCGACGACCCGGCCGGCTACGTCGAGCTGGTCACCGGGGCGATGCTCGACGCCTGTGCCCCGTACGCCCGTTGGGTCGACGTGTTCTGCGAGCGCGGCGCCTTCGACGGCGACCAGGCCCGCGCCGTCCTCACCGCGGGCCGGGCCCGGGGCCTGCACCCCCGCGTCCACGCCAACCAGCTCGGCCACGGCCCCGGCGTCCAGCTCGCCGTCGAACTCGACGCCGCGTCCGCCGACCACTGCACCCACCTCACCGACGCCGACGTGGACGCCCTGGCCCAGGGGAACACCGTCGCCACCCTGCTCCCCGGCGCCGAGTTCTCCACCCGCGCCACCTGGCCGGACGCCCGCCGCCTCCTCGACGCGGGCGCCACCGTCGCGCTCTCGACGGACTGCAACCCGGGCTCGTCGTTCACGTCCTCGATGCCCTTCTGCATCGCCCTCGCCGTGCGCGACATGGGGATGACGCCGGACGAGGCGCTCTGGTCGGCCACCGCGGGCGGTGCGGCGGCCCTGCGGCGCACGGACATCGGCCGCATCGCCCCGGGCGCCCGCGCCGACCTGGTGCTCCTCGACGCGCCCAGCCACGTCCACCTCGCCTACCGGCCGGGCGTCCCGCTGGTCCACGCGGTCTGGCGGCGGGGCGAGCGCGTCCTCTGAGAGCGGCCGGGGCCGCCGCCTCGGGGAGTTCATCAGGCGCCCGCGCGTGGTTCGGTGATGGAACGTCAGGTGCAGTGGAGCGTCGGGCGTGGCGGGGTAGCGGACGTGACGGGGCGTCGGACATGACGGGCAGCAGGAATGCGGAAGGACCCGCCCCTGCCGGGACGGGTCCTTCGACGAGGAGTGGCGCTCACTCCTCCAGCGTCAGCCCCCTGCGGAGCTTGACCAGGGTGCGGGAGAGCAATCGCGACACGTGCATCTGGGAGATGCCCAGCTCCTCGCCGATCTCCGACTGCGTCATGTTGGCGACGAACCGGAGCGAGAGGATCGTCCGGTCGCGCCGGGGCAGCGAGGCGATCAGCGGTTTCAGGGACTCCACGTACTCGATGCCCTCGAGCCCGTGGTCCTCGTAGCCGATGCGGTCCGCCAACGCGCCCTCGTGCTCGTCCTCCTCGGGCTTGGCGTCCAGCGAACTCGCGGTGTACGCGTTGCTGGCGGCCATGCCCTCGACGACCTCGTCCTCGGTGATGCCGAGGCGCTCGGCGAGTTCGCCCACGGTGGGCGAACGGTCCAGTTGCTGGGCGAGCTCGTCGCCGGCCTTGGCCAGGTCGAGCCGCAGCTCCTGCAGGCGGCGCGGGACGCGCACGGACCAACTGGTGTCGCGGAAGAAGCGCTTGATCTCGCCGATGATGGTCGGCATCGCGAACGTGGGGAACTCCACGCCCCGGCTGAGCTCGAACCGGTCGATCGCCTTGATCAGGCCGATCGTGCCGACCTGGATGATGTCCTCCATCGGCTCGCTGCGGGAGCGGAACCGGGAGGCGGCGAACTTGACCAGGGCCAGGTTCAGTTCGACGAGCGTGTTGCGGACGTACGAGTACTCGTGGGTGCCCTCTTCGAGGGATTCGAGTCGTGCGAAGAGCGTCTTCGACAGTGCCCTGGCGTCCAGCGGCCCCACTTCGTCGTAGGGCGGGATCTCGGGAAGTCCTTCGAGGCCGTCGCCGTGGTCGGTGGCGACGGGGCGGCTGCCGGGGTCATCGGGGTGACCGGAGCCGGTGGTGCCGACAGCGGTGCCGACAGTGCTGACGGTGGTACTGGTGCTGCTGTCGCGCGGGCCGTCTGCGGCGTGCGCGGCAGGGGAGTCTGAGGGGGTCAGTCCTTGAGGACCTGCTGACGTCGCGTCGGGGGTACGCGGTCCGTCGAGCCGGGGTGACATGGTCTCCTCCATCGTTCTCGGCATATGGCTGCCGATGCCCATACGTGTTCCTGCGGTGAAGCGGCGCCTCCGAAGCCGGCCGTGTTTTTTGAGGTCCCTCTACCCTTACCCGCTACGGATGGACAGTTACAAGCGCCAATTGATGCCATATGTCCGGTTTGTTGAGGTCTTCGGGTATCGCGTGGCGCACAGAGCGCGTACTGTTCCAAGAACGTCAGAGACAGCACATACGGATCTGTGCACGCGGCGACGCGGCCAGTGACGAACGGCGAAGAGGGACGGGCATGGACCGCGGGACGGTCGGCAGTGCGAACCGGGGACGACTTCAGGTCGAGGTCCGGACCGAGGGGCGCAGCGAGGTCGTGACACCGGTGGGTGAGCTGGATCACCACACGGCGGACCTGTTGCGAGAACCCCTGGAGCACGCGGTCGAGCAGGGGCGGGCGCGCCTGGTGGTCGACTGCTCGCGCCTCGAATTCTGTGATTCCACCGGGCTCAACGTGCTGCTCGGTGCCCGCCTCAAGGCGGAAGCGGCCGGGGGAGGGGTCCATTTGGCCGGAATGCTGCCGGTGGTGGCGAGAGTCTTCGAGATCACCGGGGCCGAGGCGGTCTTCACCGTCCACGACTCCCTCGAAGCCGCTCTGGACGGGTGACCGCGCCGCGCGATCGCGACCCGGGCACGCCGGCTGTTGCCAGTGTCACGCGATCCGCGCGGACGAAGTGGGTGTTGTCACGATTCGGCCGGGCAGAAGACATCCGGCGGAGCCGCGGGCGACCGGCGCGCTTCCCATCCGTACTGGTACCCGTACCTGTATCTGTATCTGAAACTGCGACTGTCACATTGTTTTGATGGCGACATGGTGAATCGGTGAGGTGAAGCGCTGATGAGCACCACCCGGCAGCACCCGCCGGGCGACCTCGGCCGCGAGCCGGAGGACGTCGGCGTGGACGCACACCTGGACGCGGGCGCCGGTGCCGCCTCCTCCTCCGGACCGGCCGAGTGGCAGTGGCACACCCTGTCGCTGCGCGACATCGGCGGCACCGTGCCGACGGCCCGCGACTTCGCCCGCCAGGCGCTCCACGAATGGGGCTGGCTCCCCGCGTCCGGCGCCGACGGCCGGGCCGCCGCCGAGGACGTCCTGCTGGTCGTCTCCGAACTGGTCACCAACGCCTGCCTGCACGCGGACGGCCCCGAGGAGATGCGCATCGCCTGCACGGCGAAGGTGCTGCGGGTGGAGGTCGTCGACTCGGGCGCGGGACAGCCCGCACCCCGCACCCCGCACCGGGCCGGCCGGCCCGGCGGCCACGGCATGTTCATCGTGCAGCGGCTCTGCCTGGACTGGGGCGTCCTCCGGGTACCGGGCCGGCCCGGCAAGACCGTCTGGGCGGAGCTGGCCGCCCCCGCGTAGGGCACCTTCCGTACGTACCACCCCTCAGGAGCGCGCCGGATCGGCGCGCTCTTTGTCTTCCCTCCTCAAGTTGCCGGGCGTACCTTGAGCGCCGATCTGATGTGTCGTCAGTAACGTGCGCCGGTGCGCCGCGGCGCGCGACGGCTCCCGAGGATTTCCGGCGACCTCCGGCGCCTTCCGGTGGCTTCCGGCGACCTTCGGCAACTTCCGGCATGAGGGGAACTCAGAGGTGTCCTACCAGAAGCGAACAGCTCTCGCGCTGGCGTCCGCGCTGGCGGGCACGGTGGTGCTGATGGCCGCGCCCGCCGCCCACGCCACGGTCGTGGACGTCGACTACAAGTGCAAGACCCCGATCGGCGACAAGAGCGCCGTGTCCCCCATCGACATCAAGAGCGTCCGGAGCGGCAACGGCTACCGGCTCACGATGTCCTTCCAGAAGGGCGTCTCGTCCAGCCCCGTCGAACTGGGCAAGGGCGCGATGAACCCCAGCGCGGTGATCGAGGTGGGCGGCGCCGATCCGGGCCGGGTCCAGGTCTCCGGCCCGTCGAACTCCGCGGCGATACCCGCCAACACCCCCATCAAGATCAGCGACTTGTCGGGCACGTACACGCCGAAGAAGAGCGGCAAGGTCGACTTCACCGCCGGGGTGCTCACCATCAAGGCGCTGGGCACGACCACCACCTGCACCCCCGCCAACAACCCCGGCCCGTCGCTCCGGCTCGACGTGACGGCCGCCGGGGGCGGGGGCGGCACGGCGACCGGCGGCGGGAACGACGACCCGGCCGGCGGGCAGCTGCCGAAGACCGGTCCGCTCGACTCGGCCGTGGCGCTCGGCACGCTCGGCGGCACGGTGCTGCTGACCGGTGCGGCGGGGGTGCTCTGGCTGACCCGGCGGGGACAGCGGCAGGAGGCGGGGGCGGTGGGCCGCTAGGCGTTTCCGCCGGTACGCCCGTGCCTGTGCCCGGTACGCCCGCGCCGGAGGAGCCGTGACCGGTACGTCCATCCGCCCCGGGGAGCCGTGGCCGGTACGTCCGGGCCCGCGGTCCACGAGACCCAGCCGCCGCCGTCACGCACCAGGGAGCCGCCCATGCCGCCGCCGACGACCGGCCGCGCCGTCCGACTCGCCCTCGCCGTACTGCTGTGCGCTCTCGCCGTGCCCCCGGAGGCGGTCGCCGTTCCCCGGGCGCCGTCGCCCGCGAAGGACGCGTCGTGGACGGCGCGGCCTGCCGGGAGCGGTTCGGGCGGGAAGGGCAGCAGACCGTACTTCTACCTGGAGGGGGCGCCCGGCAGCGTTCTGCAGGACCGGCTCTCCGTCACCAACCCCGGCTCCTCCCCGATCACCGTGCGCCTGCGCGGCACGGACGGGCCCGGGGCGACGACCGCACCGCGGCCGGGCACGGGGGGCGCGCCCGGCACCGGCCCCGGGGCCTGGCTGCGGGCCGCCGCCACCGAGGTGACCGTGCCCGCCCGCACCCGCGCCGACGTGCCGTTCACCGTCACGGTCCCGGCCGGGGCGGTGCCCGGCGACCGTTCCGGCGCGCTCGTCGTACGCGGCGGCGACCGCTCGGTGGAGGTGGACCTCCGGCTGCGGATCGGCGGACCGGCCGTGGCCGCGCTCACCGTCGAGGACGTCACCGTGTCCGGCCGGACCATCCACTACACGCTGGTCAACCGGGGCAACACGGTCCTCGCCCCGGAAGTCGCCGTCCGGGCCGACGGGCTGTTCGGGACGGTGCTGCGGCGCGAGGCCCGCGCCCTGCCGGTGCGCCTGCTGCCCGGACAGCGCCTCGGGCTCACCGAACCGTGGCGGGACACCCCCGCGCTGGACTCGACGACCGTCCGGCTGCGCGTCACCGCGGCGGGCGACGTGCACGGCGAGGCGACCGCCCGCGCGGTCTTCGTCCCGTGGGCCCCGCTGACCGGCGGCGCGCTGTTCCTCCTGGCCGCCGTCGCCACCGGCGCGTACGCGTACCGGCGCCGGCGCCCGCGCGGCCGACCGGCGGACGAGGGCCGGTCGACGGGCGACGAGCGGTTGCCGGACGGCGAGCGGGCCGCGCGGGACCAGCAGCAGCACTCCGGGACGAGGCATTCGGTGCAGGCGGGAGCGGAATCGTGACGGGACAGGCCGGACCGGCGGCACTCCGGAGAGGCGGTCGGCGGCGGACCGCGGCACTGCTCGCCGTACTGCTGCCCGTACTTCTGCCCGCCCTCCTGCTGCTCCCCGCGACCGGCGCCGGAGCGGCGGACGCGAAGGCGACGGGGGGCGTCGAGGTGGCGTCCGCGAAGGCGACGCTGGGAGCCAAGGCGGCGGAGAAAGATGCGAAGCCCGTGGTCACGCTCTCCGCCCGGCAGGCGGGCAAGGGTGGCGAGATCACCGTGAAGGGCCGAGGCTGGCGCCCGAACACGTTGCTGATGATGCTGATCTGCGGCCGGTCCACCCCGGACCGCGGCGTGATCGGCGGCACCAACTCCTGCGCCAACGCCGACGGCCGGGCCGTCACCACCGACGCGGAGGGCGGCTTCCGCAAGAAGCTGCCGGTCGCCGAACCGCCCGTGCCCTGCCCGTGCGTGGTGCACATCGCCACCGTCACCGGCGAACGGGCCGACGCCGACGCCGTGTTCGTCGTCGCGGGCCACCCGACCGCCCCGCTGCCGAAGGAGGGCACGGGCGGCAGGCTCGCGGTGCTCGCCACCGCACGGCTGGAGGGCGACAGCGGCATCCTCACCTGGTTCGGGGCCCCGCCCGCCCGGCGCCTCGTCCTCACCGTGGGCAACCTCGGCTCCGCCCCGGTCGAGGACCCGGTCTTCGAGATCGGCACCGCGCACGGCGTCTTCGCGCCGCAGTGGGAGGAACGGCCGTGGCGCGGCACCATCGCCTCCGGCCGCAAGGCCCGGATCGAGCTGCCGGTCGAGCTGGCCGCGGGCGCCCACGGCGACTACCAGATCTCGCTCAGGTACGGCGGCAAGGTGCTGGTCGAGCAGCCGTGGGGGGTCGGCCGCCCCTGGGGGGTCACGCTCTTCTGGGTGCTGTTGTGCCTGGTGGTGCCGGCCGCCGTGTTCCGGATCGGTATGGCGGTCGTCGACAAGGTGCGCCCCCGTTCCCCGCGCGCTCCGGCCCGTACCCCGCGCGCTCCGGCCCGCGCCGGGCGCCGCCACCGTCCGCGTCCGGCCGCCGCGCCCACGAACCCTCCGGCCGGGTCCGCCGACGACCCGGCCGCCACCACGGCCGCGCTGCCGTGGTTCACCCCCGATTCCGCACCGTCAGGGAACAGACCGACGACGAAGGGACAGTCGTGAGTACGCAACGGAGGACGGTCGCGGCGGGAGTCGCGATGATGCTCGGCGGGGCGGGCCTGCTGCTGGCCGCCACCCCGGCCGAGGCCGCCGACATCTCGTACAGCACCGAGTGCATACCCCCGCCCATCTCCGGGCTGCCGGCCATGCAGGGCACCACCGTGGTGCAGCTGACCGCGCCCGCCGAGGCCGAGGTCGGGGACACCGTCGAGGTGGTGTGGAAGACGGTCCGGGCCGCTTCCAAGAACCCCGACGTGCTCGACCTGGACAAGGACACGGTCAAGCCGACCGGCACGATCAAGCTGGGCGGCGCGGCCACGGGCACCCTGCGGATGGAAGGACCGCGGCAGAACCCGCCGATTCCGAAGAACAGCGACATGCTGCTGTCCGACATGAAGGGCACGCTGAAGCTGGAGAAGGCCGGTGAGATCACGCTGACGCCGGACGCGTACGACATCAACGTCTCCAAGCCGATCTCCACGGACACCAAGTGCAGCCCGAAGGGGACCGTGCAGCCGGGCGCGACCATCAAGGTCACCGACGGCGGCTCGACGACCACGGGCGGCACCAGCTCCGGCACGACCAGCGGTACGACCAGTGGCACGACCGGTGGCACCAGCTCCGGTTCCACCACCGCGGGCGGTACGACCTCCGGCACCACCTCGGGCTCCGGCGGCAGCACGTCGGCCTCCGGAGGCACCACGTCCGGCACCACGTCCGGGACCACCTCCGGCTCCACGTCCGGTTCCGGCGGGGGCGACGGGCAGACCGACTTCCCGGGCAAGGAGGTCTCCGCCAACTTCACCTGTACGTCCCCCGGCCCGGCCGACATCGCCTCCAAGGTGACGATCAACGCCAAGAAGAGCGGCGGCAGCTACGCGCTCACGGTCAAGACGGCCAAGGGCGTGATGGACAGCCCGGCCGCCCTGCCGGCCGGTGCGCTCAAGCCGTCCATGGACGTCACCCTGGGCGGCGCCGACAAGGGCTCGGTGAAGGTCACCGGACCCGCCAACACCGAACCGCTGGAGCAGGGCAAGCCGGTCGACCTGCCCGACATGACCGGCACCTACAAACCGGGCGCGTCCGGCAAGTCCACGCTCAGCCCCGGCACCCTGACCATCGACGTCACCCTGGGCGCCTCGAAGATCAGCATCCCCTGCAAGATCAAGGGCACGGTGAGCCCGTCGCTGGAACTCGACACCACGGCCCAGGAGGGCGGCGCGTCCGGCTCCGCCGCCTCGGGCTCGGCCGGGGCCACCGGCTCCGCGACCTCCGGCGGCGGACTGGCCGACACCGGGGCCGGGGACCACGGCACCCTGCGCGCCCTCGGCCTGGTCGCGGGCACGACGATCCTGCTCGGCGGCGCCGTGTTCGCCTTCACCCCCTGGCGCAGGCTGCGCGGCACCGCCTGAGCCGTACTCGCACTCGCACCCGTATCCGTACGAAACACCCGTACCCGTACGGAATCGCCCGGGGCCGTCGTACCGCCGCACCGGCGGCGCGGCGGCCCCGGAACGCACCGTGCCCGCGCCCTCCGGAGAACCGGACGGGCGCGGGCACGAGCACGGGCGTGCGACGCGGATGGGCGGGTCAGCGCATCAGCGCACGTCCCCCATGAGCTGGGTGACCTTCTTGCGGTACATCCAGATCGCGAACGCCGCGACGACGGCGAGCCCCGCCTCCAGGGCCACGATCCCCGTCTTGTTCAGGTTGACGCCCGCCAGCGACAGCAGGCTGGTGGTGCAGTCGCCCGCGGTGACGGCGAGGAACCAGACACCCATCATCTGGCTGCCGTACTTCGCCGGAGCCATCTTCGTGGTGACCGACAGGCCGACCGGGGAGAGGCAGAGCTCACCGACGGTCTGCAGGAAGTAGATCGACACCAGCCACATCGGGCTGACCTTGTCGCCGTCCGACGCCATGGTCAGCGGCATCATGAAGACGAAGAAGGAGACACCGACGAGGAAGAGGCCCGAGCCGAACTTGACGACCGTGCTCGGCTCCTTGCCGCGCCGGTTCAGCGCCAGCCAGATCCAGGCGACGACCGGGGCCATCGCCATGATGAAGACCGGGTTGATCGTCTGGTACCAGGAGGTCGGGAAGTCCAGGCCCAGCACGCTGCCGGTGGTGGAGGACTCACCGAAGAGCGACAGCGTGGAACCGCCCTGGTCGTAGATCATCCAGAACACGGCGGCGGCGACGAAGAACCAGATGTAGCCGGACATCTTCGACTGCTCGGCCTTCGACAGGTCCCGGTCGCGCTTGATCCGCACCAGCACCGTGACCGGGATGAGCAGACCGGCGACGGTGATCGGGACGAGCGCCCAGTTCAGCGTGTAGACGTCGGTGGCGACGAGCACGCCGTAGAAGACGACGGCGACGATCAGCCAGATCAGACCCTTGCGCAGGGCGGAGCGGCGCTCCTCGGCCGACAGCGGCTTCGGGACGACGCTGCTGCGCGCGCTGAGGTGGCGGGTGCCGATGAGGAACTGGGCCAGGCCCAGCGCCATGCCGACCGCCGCGATGGCGAAGCCGAGGTGCCAGTTCACCTTCTCGCCGACGGTGCCGATGATCAGCGGCGCGGCGAAGGCACCGAGGTTGATGCCCATGTAGAAGACGGTGAAGCCCCCGTCGCGGCGCGGGTCCTCCGGGCCGTTGTAGAGGTGGCCGACCATCGTCGAGATGTTGGCCTTCAGCAGCCCGGAGCCGAGCGCGACGAGCGCCAGACCGGCGAAGAAGGTTCCGGAACCGGGCAGCGCGAGCGTCAGGTGGCCCAGCATGATGACCGAGGCCGAGACGGTGACCGTCTTGCGCGGCCCCCAGACCCGGTCGCCGAACCATCCGCCGGGCATGGCGAGCAGGTACACCATCGCCATGTAGATGGAGTAGATCGCGGTGGCCGTGGCCGCGTTCATGTCCAGGCCGGAGCTGGAGACCAGGTAGAGCGGAAGCAGGGCCCGCATGCCGTAGAAGCTGAAGCGCTCCCACATCTCGGTCATGAAGAGAGTGGCCAGGCCGCGGGGGTGGCCGAAGAAGGTCTTCTCGGATCCAGAAGTACTGGCCGGGTCCTTCGTCAGGCTGGACGCCATGGTCGATCCTTGTGTGCTCGGGACGCGACGCCTTGTGAGCGTGGTGCGCCCGGTGGGGGGAGGCCGGCACCGGCACGGACACGTCCCGCTCCCCGACGCCCCGGAGGAGATTTCGTCCCGCCCGCCGTACTCGTCGAGGAGCCGGCGGAGCGACGGGGACCGACCGTGCCGGGATCCACGCCCGGCGCGCATTCTCGCGCTCCGGGCCCGGCCGCAGGTCATTCACTGACATTCACGACTGGCGGGTACCAGCCGGCAAAACAAAAGAGACCCTCGGCGCTAAAAGCTGCCCAAGGGTCCTTGAGTGGTGCAACAGGCGTCGAGCAACCATACGACATGACAGAGCCCGAAATGAACGGACTTGAGAGATGGATCACAGGTGCCGGTGCAACCGCACCCGTGTATTCGAAGGTTTCTCCCCCCTTGTTTCGCAGACCCGCAGGGCTTTTGGATCACCTCCCGGCAGCCGCCCCGCGCGGACTACCATCACTGCATGACCCGTGTACTGCTCGCCGAGGACGACGCGTCCATCTCGGAGCCGCTGGCCCGCGCACTGCGCCGGGAGGGTTACGAGGTCGAGGTCCGGGAGGACGGTCCGGCCGCGCTCGACGCCGGCCTCCAGGGATCGATCGACCTGGTCGTGCTCGACCTGGGCCTGCCGGGGATGGACGGGCTCGAAGTGGCCCGCAGACTCCGGGCCGAGGGCCACACCGTCCCGATCCTGGTGCTGACCGCCCGGGCCGACGAGGTGGACACCGTCGTCGGTCTGGACGCGGGCGCCGACGACTACGTCACCAAGCCCTTCCGGCTGGCCGAACTCCTGGCCCGGGTCCGGGCCCTGCTGCGTCGCGGCGCCTCCGAGCCCGCCCCGCAGCCCGCGACGCACGGCGTCAGGATCGACGTCGAGTCGCACCGGGCCTGGATGGGCGACGAGGAACTCCAGCTCACCGCGAAGGAGTTCGACCTGCTCCGGGTCCTGGTGCGCGACGCCGGCCGGGTCGTCACCCGCGACCAGCTGATGCGGGAGGTCTGGGACACCACCTGGTGGTCGTCGACCAAGACCCTCGACATGCACATCTCCTGGCTCCGCAAGAAGCTCGGCGACGACGCCGCCAACCCGCGGTACATCGCGACCGTGCGGGGCGTCGGCTTCCGCTTCGAGAAGAGCTGACCGGACGAGGCCGATCGGGAAGAACCGACCGGACGAGCTGACGTCCCGGGAGGACCGGAGGACCGGAGCATTTGGAGTCCTCCCGGAACCCGGGGAAGAACCGACGAGCAGAAGCAACCATGCGCCGCAGACTGATCAACTCCACGCTCGCCGTGGTGCTCGTGGTGATCGCCGTCTTCGGCGTCTCCCTCGTCATCGTCGAGACCCGCACCATCAGCAACAGCGCCCAGGAGAGCGTCGAGTCCGAGGCGCTGCGGCTCATCAGCGTCGTCGAGAGCCGGCTCGTGGAGGACGAGCGGCTCACCCCCGGCCTGCTCTCCCAGCAGATCGACAGCAAGCGCTACGCACTGGTCAAGGTGCCCGGCCGGCCCACGATCGAGGTCGGCGAGCGTCCCACCGGCAGTGTGATCCGCGGCACGGCCGAGGGGGAGCGCGGCGAGCGGGTCACCGTCGAGGAGTCCAGCTCCGCGGTCACCCGTGAGGTCGGCCGCACCCTGATGATCATCGGCGCGGTGGCCCTGCTGGCCATCGTCTCCGCCGTGCTCCTGGCGGTGCGCCAGGCCAACAGGCTGACCCTGCCGCTGACGGACCTCGCCGAGACCGCCGAGCGCCTGGGCTCGGGCGACCCGCGACCCCGCCACAAGCGGTACGGGGTGCCGGAGCTGGACCGGGTCGCCGACGTCCTGGACGCCTCCGCCGAACGGATCGCCCGGATGCTGACCGCGGAACGCCGACTGGCCGCCGACGCCTCGCACCAGCTCCGCACGCCGCTGACCGCGCTCTCCATGCGGATCGAGGAGATCTCCGTCACCGACGACCCGGAGACGGTGAAGGAGGAGGCGAACATCGCGCTCACCCAGGTCGAGCGGCTCACCGACGTGGTGGAGCGGCTGCTGACCAACGCCCGCGACCCGCGCACCGGCTCCGCCGTCGTCTTCGACCTCGACGAGGTGGTCAAGCAGCAGATCGAGGAGTGGCGTCCGGCCTACCGGAGCGCGGGCCGCGCCATCGTCTGCTCCGGCAAGCAGGGGCTGCGGGCCGTCGGCACCCCGGGCGCGGTCGCCCAGGTGCTGGCCGCGCTGATCGAGAACTCGCTGATGCACGGTGGCGGCACGGTCGCGCTGCGCACCCGGGTCACCGGCAATCAGACGGTCATCGAGGTCACGGACGAGGGCCCCGGCGTTCCCGCCGGTCTCGGCGCCCGGATCTTCGAGCGGACGATCAGCGGCCGCAACTCCACCGGCATCGGCCTCGCCGTCGCCCGGGACCTCGCGGAGGCGGACGGCGGCCGTCTCGAACTGCTCCAGCAGCAGCCGCCGGTCTTCGCCCTGTTCCTCAGCCGGGTGGCCCGGAAGCGGGAGGAACCGGAACGTCCGGTGCGGTGACCGGCAGAGCCGGAGACGTACCGGCCCATACGGGCACCGGCCCCACCGGCCCGTACCGGGCACTGACCGCCACCCGGCCCGTGCCGGGCACCGGCTACCGGCGTGCCGAATTCGCCCCGACCCGCGCCGGCCGCGCCGATCGTTCCGCGCGGCGTTGCTTCAGGAACCCCTCGGCGACCCGCACGGGCCCGTCCGACACGGCTTCCCCGGCCGACGCGGCTTCCCCGTCGGGCGCGGCGGAGTCCGCGGCGGAATCGGCCGGGGCATCGGTCACGACATCGGCCGGGGAATTGCCCACGGCATCGGCCGGGGGCGCCTCGGCCTCGTCGGGCAGGGGCCTCGCCTCGGGCAGGGCCTTGAAGACCCACGTCCGGTAGGACCAGAAGCGGAACATCGTCGCGATGCCGATCCCGAGGATCTTGAAGACATTGCTCTGGACCGGGCTGTTCCAGCCGAAGCCGTACGTCGCCACGTACAGCACACCGGACTCGATCACCGCACCCACCGCGCTGAACAGCAGGAACAGTGTCAGCTCCCGGGTGCGCCCGCTCTTGTCGCGGTCCCGGTACGTCCAGTAGCGGAAGCCGAGGTAGTTGCCGCAGATGGCGATCAGGGTCGCCAGCAGACCGGCCCGGACCGTCGGGATGTCCGTGTACCGCCAGAGCAGGTTGGACGCCCCGATGTTGACCACCAGGCCGACCCCGCCGACCACGCCGAACTTGGCGATTTCCCGGGCCAGCAGATCCAGCCGGGCCCGCAGTGCGCCCCGTTCGCTCATGGTGATCGCTCAGCCCGTCAGTCGATTACGTCAACCCGGTCATGCTAACCAGCCCGTCCCCGCCCCGCCCCGGATGCGGTGTTCCGGTGTGGCGATGCCGTGACGCGGCCGGGCGGCGGCGGAGGGACCGGAGCGGAGGGCGCCGAGGGAGCGGAGGGACCGGGGCGGAGGGCGTCGTCGGAGGGGCTCCGGGACGGCGGATACCCTGGAGGAGTGACGTTCCCGGTAGTCGGCATGGTCGGTGGCGGTCAGCTCGCCCGTATGACCCACGAGGCGGGCATCCCCCTCGGCATCAAGTTCAAGCTCCTCAGTGACACCCCCCAGGACTCGGCGGCCCAGGTGGTGAGCGAAGTCGTCGTCGGCGACTATCGCGACCTGGACACGCTGCGCGCCTTCGCGCAGGGTTGTGACGTGATCACCTTCGATCACGAGCACGTACCGACCGAGCACCTGCGGGCCCTGGAGGCGGACGGCATTCCCGTGCGCCCGGGACCCGCCGCGCTGGTGCACGCCCAGGACAAGGGGGTGATGCGCGCGAAGCTCGACGAGATCGGCGCGCCCTGCCCCCGCCACCGCATCGTGGCGGATCCGGCCGACGTGGCCGCCTTCGCCGAGGAGACCGGCGGCTTCCCCGTCGTCCTCAAGACGGTCCGCGGCGGCTACGACGGCAAGGGCGTCTGGGTGGTCCGCTCCGAGGCGGACGCGGCCGAGCCCTTCCGGGCCGGTGTCGCGGTCCTCGCCGAGGAGAAGGTCGACTTCGTACGGGAGCTGGCGGCCAACATCGTCCGCTCGCCGCACGGCCAGGCCGTCGCCTACCCGGTCGTCGAGTCGATCCAGGTCGACGGCGTCTGCGACACGGTCATCGCCCCCGCCCCCGAGCTGGACGAGCGGCTCGCCGGCGAGGCCCAGCAGCTCGCCCTGCGCATCGCCGCCGAACTGGGCGTCGTCGGCCACCTCGCCGTCGAGCTCTTCGAGACCCGTGACGGCCGCATCCTGGTCAACGAACTCGCGATGCGCCCGCACAACTCCGGGCACTGGACCCAGGACGGCGCGATCACCTCCCAGTTCGCCAACCACGTCCGGGCCGTGCTCGACCTGCCGCTCGGCGACCCCCGCCCGCGCGCCACCTGGACGGTCATGTCCAACGTCCTGGGCGGCGACTACCCGGACATGTACCAGGCGTACCTGCACTGCATGGCCCGCGATCCGCAGCTCAAGATCCACATGTACGGCAAGGACGTGAAGCCCGGCCGCAAGGTCGGACACGTCAACACCTACGGCGACGACCTGGCGGACGTGCGGGAGCGCGCCCGGCACGCGGCCGACTACCTGCGAGGAACGATCACCGAATGACCTCCCCCGCCACCGCCGCGCCCCTCGTCGGCATCGTCATGGGCTCGGACTCCGACTGGCCCGTCATGGAGGCCGCGGCCAAGGCCCTCGACGAGTTCGAGATCCCCTACGAGGTCGACGTCGTCTCCGCCCACCGCATGCCGCACGAGATGATCGCGTACGGCGAGCAGGCGGCGGAGCGCGGCCTGAAGGCGATCATCGCGGGCGCGGGCGGTGCCGCCCACCTCCCCGGCATGCTCGCCTCCGTGACCCCGCTGCCGGTCATCGGCGTGCCGGTCCCGCTGAAGTACCTGGACGGCATGGACAGCCTGCTCTCCATCGTGCAGATGCCCGCCGGGGTGCCGGTCGCGACCGTCTCGGTCGGCGGCGCGCGCAACGCGGGCCTGCTCGCCGCCCGCATCCTCGCCACCCACGACGCCGAGCTGCTGACCCGGATGCGGGAGTTCCAGCAGGAGCTGAACGACCAGGCGACGGAGAAGGGCAAGCGACTCCGCAGCAAGGTCCGCGGCGCCGACGCCTTCGGCTTCGGGAAGTAGCCGACTCCTTCGGCTTCGGGCAGCAGCCAACTTTTTCGGGAAACAGTTGACGCCTTCGGTTTCGGGAAGCAGCCGACTTCTTCGGCTTCGGAAAGCAGGGGCAGGGATCGTGGAACAGTTGGAACGGGCGAGGGAACTCCTCGCCGCATACCCGGTCGTCGACGGGCACAACGACCTGCCGTGGGCGCTGCGCGAACAGGTCCGCTACGACCTCGACGCCCGCGACATAGCCACCGACCAGTCGGCCCACCTGCACACCGACATACCCCGGCTGCGCGCCGGCGGCGTCGGCGCGCAGTTCTGGTCCGTCTACGTGCAGTCCGACATGGCGGGCGACGAAGCGGTCAGCGCCACCCTGGAGCAGATCGACGTCGTCACCGAGCTCCTCGCCCGGTACCCCGCCGACCTGCGGCGCGCACTCACCGCCGACGACATGGAGGCGGCCCGCGCCGAGGGCCGCATCGCCTCCCTGATGGGTGCCGAGGGCGGCCACTCCATCGACAACTCGCTGGGCACCCTGCGCGCCCTGCACGCACTGGGCGTCCGGTACATGACGCTCACCCACAACGACAACATCGCCTGGGCGGACTCGGCGACCGACGAACCGGGCGTCGGCGGCCTCTCGCCCTTCGGCCACGAGGTCGTACGGGAGATGAACCGCACCGGCATGCTGGTCGACCTCTCCCACGTGGCGGCCACCACGATGCGCGACGCGCTGGACACCTCCACCGCGCCGGTGATCTTCTCGCACTCCTCCTCGCGCGCGATCTGCGACCACCCGCGCAACGTCCCCGACGACGTCCTCGGCCGACTCCCCGCCAACGGGGGCATCGCCATGGCGACCTTCGTGCCGAAGTTCGTCCTCCCGGAGGCCGTCGCCTGGACCCTGGCCGCGGACGAGAACCTGCGCGCCCACGGCCTGCACCACCTGGACACCACCGAGCGGGCCATGCGGATCCACGCCGACTTCGAGGCGGCCCACCCACGCCCGGTCGCCACCGTGGCGACGATCGCCGACCACCTCGACCACATGCGCGAGGTCGCCGGCATCGACCACATCGGCATCGGCGGCGACTACGACGGCACGGCCTTCCTCCCGGACGGCCTCCAGGACGTCTCCGGCTACCCCAACCTGATCGCGGAACTCCTCGACCGCGGCTGGTCCACCGCCGACCTCGCCAAGCTCACCTGGAGCAACGCGGTACGGGTGCTGCGCGACGCCGAGGACGTGGCGCGCGAGCTGCGCACCCGCCGCGGCCCGTCGCACGCCACGATCGAGCAGCTGGACGGCCCGGCCGCCTGACCGGCCGGCCACGACGGACGTGTGGGGTGCCCCCTCGGAAGGGGGCACCCCACACGTGTTTTCCCGTCGGGCTCAGGGCCTCGATCCGCGCACGGCCTCAGTTCAGGCACAGACAGAACGGGTGCCCGGCCGGGTCCGCGTACACCCGGAAGCTCCGCTCCCGGTCCGCCGCGTCCAGCACGGTGGCGCCCAGCGCGAGCACCTCCTTCTCCGCCGCGTCCAGGTCCGGCACGACCAGGTCCAGATGGAGCTGCTGCGAGCCGTCCGGGGCCGGCCACTGCGGCGGTACGTGACCGGGCGCTGCCTGGAACGCGACGACCGTGCCCCCGGTCCCGGTCAGCTCCACCCAGTCGTCACCGCCGCGCTCGACCTTCCCGCCGAGCAGCCCGGCGTAGAAATCGGCGAGTGCGACGGGGTCGGTGCAGTCCAGGACGACGGCACCCAGCTCGGCGAGAGCCATGACGTGTTCCTCCTCAGAGCGACATGGTTACCTCTACATCGGCTCAACCGGTAACCGTTACTGCATGCTGCCGCATGACGGGTAACGTCGCAACCATGAGTGAGAAGGAATCCGCGCCCGGTGGACTCGCGCTGATCGAGGCGCTGGTCAACACGCTGGACATCGAGACCGGCGCGGACCGCCTCGACACGGAGGACGGGCGCGCCGCGTTCGGCATCGCCGAGCAGGACGTCGGGGACGCCCGGGAACTGCGCGAGGCGCTGCGCACCGTCTGCCTCGCCCACGCCGGCCACCGCCCGCCGGGCGCCGCCGCGCCGCTGCTGGACCGGCTGCTCGCCGGGGCGCCCCTGCGCGTCACCGTGGACGCCGCGGGCGCCGCGGCCCTGCGCCCCGCCACCGAACCCGCCGGGCTGACCGCGCGGATCGCGGCGGCCATCGCCACCGCGGCGGCCGACGGCACCTGGGCCCGGCTCAAGGCGTGCGAGGCGGAGGACTGCCGGTGGGCGTACTACGACCGCAGCCCGGCGGGACGCCGCCGCTGGTGCTCCATGTCGGTGTGCGGCGCCCGCGCCAAGATGCGTACCTACCGCGCCAGGCACGGCGGCCAGGGCCCCTCAAGCCGAACGAGTCCAGGACCCCCGGCCTGAACGAGTCCAGGCCCCCTCGAACCGGATGAACCGGATGGACCGGATGAATCAGGCCTTCGGGCGGCCCATGGCCCGGTACGTCCAGCCGGCCCCGCGCCACAGCTCGCCGTCGAGCGCGTTGCGGCCGTCCAGGACGATCCGCCGGGACGCGACCGCGCCGAGCTCCGCCGGGTCCAGCTCACGGAACTCGCGCCACTCCGTCAGGTGCAGCACCACGTCCGCGCCCCGCACCGCCTCCAGCGCCGACTCCGCGTAGCCGAGGGTCGGGAAGAGCCGCCGGGCGTTGTCCATGCCCTTCGGGTCGAAGACGGTGACCTGGCCGCCCTGGAGGTGTATCTGCCCGGCCACGTTCAGCGCGGGCGAGTCCCGTACGTCGTCCGAGTCCGGCTTGAACGTCGCGCCCAGCACCGCCACCCGCCTGCCCAGGAAGGAGCCGCCGCCCACGGCCTCCCGCGCCAGCTCCACCATGTGGCCGCGGCGCCGCATGTTGATCGAGTCGACCTCGCGGAGGAAGGTCAGCGCCTGGTCCGCGCCCAGCTCACCGGCGCGCGCCATGAAGGCCCGGATGTCCTTCGGCAGGCAGCCGCCGCCGAACCCGATCCCGGCCCGCAGGAACTTCGACCCGATCCGCTCGTCGTGCCCGATCGCCTCGGCCAGCTTCATCACGTCGCCGTCGGAGGCCTCGCAGACCTCGGCCATGGCGTTGATGAACGAGATCTTCGTGGCCAGGAACGAATTGGCCGCGGTCTTCACCAGCTCGGCGGTCGGGAAGTCCGTCACCACGAGCGGCGACCCCTCGGCGATCGGCGTCGCGTACACCTCGCGCAGCAGCTTCTCGGCCCGCTCGCTCGCCACGCCGACGACGATCCGGTCCGGGTGCAGGGTGTCGTTCACGGCGAAGCCCTCGCGCAGGAACTCCGGGTTCCAGGCCAGCTCGGCGTCGGCGCCCGCCGGTGCCAGCTCCGCCAGCCGCGCCGAGAGCCGGGCCGCCGACCCCACCGGGACGGTCGACTTCCCGACGACCAGCGCGGGCCGGGTCAGGTGCGGGGCCAGCGACTCGAACGCGCTGTCCACGTGGCTCATGTCGCAGGCGTACTCGCCGTGCTTCTGCGGAGTGTTCACGCAGACGAAGTGGACGTCGCCGAAGGCCGCCACCTCTTCCCACGAGGAGGTGAACCGCAGACGCCCCGTGGACCCCTCGATGCCCTCGACGTGCCTGCGCAGCAGCCCCTCCAGCCCGGGCTCGTACATCGGGACCCGACCGGCGCCCAGCATCTCGATCTTCTCGGGCACGATGTCGAGGCCGAGCACCTCGAAGCCCAGTTCCGCCATGGCCGCGGCGTGGGTGGCACCGAGGTAGCCGGTGCCGATCACAGTGATCCTGAGGGCCATGAAACGCTCCTGGGAGATGCGGACAGACGTGCGGTGAACGAGCATAGTCGTGCTCCTGGAGGCCCGGTTTCCGACCGGCTGCGCGACTTCTCCCACCCCTGTCGTGAAGCTCACGCACGCATGGCATAGGCCATCGTGGGAGCCGGGAACTAAAATTGGGTTACTTAACGGTAGTTAGCGTCTTTGGGGAGTGAGCGTCTTGGCGGGTTCGACCGATTTCGACCTGTACCGTCCGGCCGAGGAGCACGAGATGCTCCGGGAGACGGTGCGCGCGCTCGCCGAGGCGAAGATCGCCCCGCACGCGGCCGCGGTCGACGAGGAGGCGCGCTTCCCGCAGGAGGCGCTCGACGCCCTGACCGCCGCCGACCTGCACGCGGTGCACGTACCGGAGCAGTACGGCGGCGCGGGCGCCGACGCCCTCGCCACGGTCATCGTGATCGAGGAGGTGGCCCGGGTCTGCGCCTCCTCCTCCCTGATCCCGGCCGTGAACAAGCTCGGCTCGCTCCCGGTGATCCTCTCCGGCTCCGAGGACCTGAAGAAGAAGTACCTGGGCCCGCTCGCCAAGGGCGACGGCATGTTCTCGTACTGCCTCTCCGAGCCCGACGCGGGTTCCGACGCGGCCGGCATGAAGACCCGCGCCGTGCGCGACGGCGACTTCTGGGTGCTCAACGGCGTGAAGCGCTGGATCACCAACGCGGGCGTCTCCGAGTACTACACGGTCATGGCCGTCACCGACCCGACCAAGCGCTCCAAGGGCATCTCGGCGTTCGTCGTCGAGAAGTCGGACGAAGGCGTCTCCTTCGGCGCCCCGGAGAAGAAGCTCGGCATCAAGGGCTCGCCGACCCGCGAGGTCTACTTCGACAACGTCCGCATCCCCGCCGACCGCATGATCGGCGAGGAGGGCACCGGCTTCGCCACCGCGATGAAGACCCTGGACCACACCCGCATCACCATCGCGGCCCAGGCCCTCGGCATCGCCCAGGGCGCCCTGGACTACGCCAAGGGCTACGTCCAGGAGCGCAAGCAGTTCGGCAAGCCGATCGCCGACTTCCAGGGCATCCAGTTCATGCTCGCCGACATGGCCATGAAGCTGGAGGCGGCCCGCCAGCTCACCTACTCGGCCGCCGCCAAGTCCGAGCGCGTCGACGGCGACCTCACCTTCTTCGGCGCCGCGGCCAAGTGCTTCGCCTCCGACGTCGCGATGGAGATCACCACGGACGCGGTCCAGCTCCTCGGCGGCTACGGCTACACGCGGGACTACCCGGTGGAGCGGATGATGCGCGACGCCAAGATTACCCAGATTTACGAAGGCACGAACCAGGTCCAGCGGATCGTCATGGCGAGGAACCTCCCGTAACGGCCTCTGTCCCGAACGTCCGGCCCCCGATGGCGATGGTCCATCGGGGGCCGGGTGCGTGTATGGGCTCAGGGAGCTGAGTGGATCACTTGTCGGTGAAGACGTCGTCGGCGGTGGTGGCCGTGGCGGCGCGGTTGAGCCACTGGAGCAGGAGCCGGGAGTCGTCGCAGTTGCCGATCTTCTCGCGGATCTCGTCGGTGACGGCGATGCCGCGCGCTTCGAGGATCAGCAAGAGGCCTTCGGCCTGGCCTTTGACCAGCCCTTCGGCCCGGCCTTCGGCTCGGCCTTCGGCCCGGATTTCTTCCGACATGAAGGACTTGTAGAAAGAGAGGTCCACGGCCACCAGGTTCCTCCACTGTTGTGCGGCCGAGCGGTTGCCCAGGCCCTGTGCGGTGAGTTCGACGATGGGGTTGGCGATGGTTTCCGGTGCGTCCCGCAGTGCGGCGGACAGGGTTTTCAGTATGGCACCGACGTCCGGATTGTCGGCGTGTGTGATGGCGGCCAGAGTGGCGAGCGCGAGGTCCTTGCGGGCCTCGGCCACGTCGGTGATGACGGGCATGTTGTGGGGTCCGGCGACGAGGGGGCTCAAGGTGAGGGTCTGCCATCGACGGATCCCGATGGAGACGGGGCGCGCGGCCCATTCGGCGGTGGCGTGGTCCTGGCAGACGACCAGCAGCAGGACGGGCAGCCCGTATCTGTTGTGGAGATAGCTGACGTAGTACGGCCAGCTGGCGGACTTGCGCGGGTCCTTCTTGCCCTGGGCCTCGATGGCGAGGAGGAAGGCCCCCTCGCGCTCCGTCTCGATGCGCAGGAGGGTGTCCACCCGGCGTTCGACGGGGCGGGCCTCGGTGAGGTCGGTGGGCAGGGCGACGGCCGAGGTCGGTGGCGGGATGTCGACTCCGAGCACTTCGGAGACGCGGGAGAAGAGGCCGGGGTACTCCTGGAAGATGCTGTGCATTGCCTCGTGGGGTGAGCTGACCATGCAGGTCCGTTCGGGTTGTGGGTGATGTTCCGGTCAGGCGGCCGGGAGTTGTTCGGTGCGGCAGTCGCGGCAGTGGCCGGGGTGGGGGGAGCGGAAGGCGCGGTCGCAGCCGTCGCAGTTCTGGAGCGGGGCGACGGTGGTGCGGGGGTGGTGGGGGTCGGCGGGGGAGTTGTTCCGGGGTGCCGGGAGGGGTGGCGGGAGGAGCGTCGTGATCCGGTGGCGCAGGAGTCCGGCCGGGTGTTTGAGGGGGGTGGGGAGGTCGGTGGTGAGGGTGTGGCGGATGGTTTCGGGGTGGATCTTGCGTTCGAGCCAGGTGGTCAGGCCGGGGGCGAGGGTGCGGATGTCGTGCTCGGAGAGGACGAGTTGGGGTGCGTGGCGGCGCAGGCCGGCCAGGAGTGTGGTGGCCTTGTGCAGCAGTTCCGGGGTGAGGTGGTGCGGCTGGGGGAGTGGGGGCGGTGGTGGTGTGGTGCGTGGGGTGGGGGCCGGTGCGGGGGCGGGTGCGGGGGCGGGTTGCGGTGGTGGCGCGGGTGCCGGGGGAGGCGCGGGTGCCGGAGCGGGGGGTGGCTCGGGAGGGGTCGTGCGTGGCGGTGGAGGCGGTGGAGGCGGTGGTGGTGTGGGGGGTTCGGGAGCGGCCGGGGTCTGGCGGTGGGGAGCTGGGGCAGCGGTGCCGGGCTGGTTGTACGACGTGGTGCGGGTGACGATGCGGCCGTCGGCGAGGCGTACGCGGCTGCGGTGGAGGTAGCCGTGGGCTTCGAGTTCGCGCAGGGCGGCGGCGATGCGGGTCTCGCTCTCGGGGAAGCGTTCGGCAAGGTGCTTGATGCCGATCCTGGCCCCGGCGGGGAGTGACTGGATGTGGGCGGCGAGCCCGATCGCGGTCAGGGAGAGGCGGCGGTGCTGGGTGAGGTGGTTGCCGATGACGGTGAAGCGCGAGACATGACGGGAGTTGACGTGGACGACGCCGGATGACGGCGTGGCGTCTTCGGGTACGGGGGGCGGGGCGTGCGGGGGCACGGTAATCTGCGGGGTATCCATCGGGAAGCTCTCTTCTTCCTCGGTGGTCAGGCCCCCGGTTGAGAGTGCGAATCTCGTCGGGGGCCGTCGCGTGTCTGGAGTTGTCGCGGCGAGCATAAACCGATCAACCCACCCGAAATCCAGCTGAGTTGCCCCATGTCACCTGAGTGGGTGACAGGGTGGGGTTTGGCTGGGGAGGGTTGTTTCCCCAGGTTCTTAAAAGCTTTAAGCGTCGTGGAGCACGGGGACGCGGCTCACCGGGTCGTGGGTTTCCGCGACCCGGTGGAACGGTTGCGGTACGAGGTCGATTTCGGCCCAGACCGTCTTGCGCGGCACCGGTCCGGTGACGGTGCCCCAGCGGTCGGCGAGCGCATCGACGATCAGCAGCCCGCGCCCGGATTCCGCGTCGGCGGACGGGGCGGACGCGGCGGGCAGCTGCTCGCCCCGGGTGTCGGTCACCTCGATCCGCAGGAGTGCGTCGCGGTGGACGGCCAGACCGAGCCGGAAGTCCCGGCCCGGTACGCGGCCGTGGACGGCGGCATTGGCAGCCAGCTCGGCGACGATGTGCGCGGCCGACTCCACGGGCAGCCCCCAGGCGCTCAGGTGAGCCGTGGTCAGGAGGCGGGCGAGCCTGGCACCCCGGCGGGTGGGGGAGAGCAGCACCGTGAACTGTCGGGTGGGAGCGGAACGTTCGGTTCGGGTGATGTGTTGGTTCACATCGCTCAGCGTGGCCGGGGCGTGCGTAGCGTGAACAGTGACAAGGCCCTTGCGTACGGTGATTGTCCCGTACTTGTCCAGTGCTGTCCCGGCTGTCCGGGGTGACGTGTGGGAGACACCGGGGGTTGAGCCAGGAACGGCAAACGCATCGGAAGTGGGGCACGGATGAGCGTGGATGAAGTAGGTGCGGAGCAGCGCGGCGACTGCGGGGCGGACGAGCCGGGCTGGGACGTCGACCCGGACGACGAGTCGGGAGCGGCCGTGGTCGCGGCGGTGGGCCGCCAGCTCAAGGCGTGGCGGGAGGCCGCGGGGCTGCGGGCCGGCGAGTTCGGGGCCGCGATCGGGTACGGGGAGGACCAGGTCTACAAGGTGGAAGGCGGGCGGTGGATCCCCCGGCCGGAACTGCTGGACAAAGCGGACGAGGTGCTCGGCGCGGGCGGGAAGATCGCCGCGATGAAGCAGGACGTGGCGGAGGTCCGGTACCCGAAGAAGATCCGGGACCTGGCGGGAGTGGAGGCGAAGGCGGTCGAGATCGCCGCCTACGTGGGACACGGTCTGCATGGGCTGTTGCAGACTCCGGGGCACGCGCGGGCGCTGTTCGAGGCCCGGCAGCCCCCGTACTCGCAGGACGAAGTGGAGCGGATGGTGGCCGGGCGCATGGCGCGGCAGTCGATCTTCGAGCGATCGCCCGCGCCTGCTCTGAGTTTCGTCCAGGAGGAGTCGTCGCTATGGCGGCCCATCGGGGGCACAATGGAGTGGCGGCGACAGCTTGAACGCCTGTTGGAGATTGGTCAGTTGCGCAATGTCACTCTCCAGGTGATGCCTACACGTCGTGAGGCGCATCCCGGCATGGATGGGGACATCAGTGTGTTGAAGTTCAAGGATGGTTCGGCGGTTGGGTGTTCGCACGGGGCGTTCAACGGGCGTCGGGTGACCGATCCGAGGCAGCTCCGTATCCTCGAACTGCGGTATGGCACCATCCGGGCCGAGGCTCTCACGCCCCGAGAGACCCTGGCCCTCATCGAGCGAATGCTGGGAGAGACATGATCCGCAGGACTTCCGTGCAGGACGTTTCCGAGTTGGTCTGGTTCAAGAGCAGCTACAGCAGCAACGGCAACGAAGGCGACTGCGTCGAGATCGCCGCTTCCCCCGGTACGGTGCACGTTCGGGATTCCAAGGACGTCCAAGGTCCTCGTCTGGCCTTCGGTCCTGGTGCCTGGGCGGGCTTCGTCTCCTACGCCGCCGAGCGCTGATGCCGCTCGGCCGTCGGCCCCGCCGGGGCGGCCCCGGTCAGTCCTCCTCGTCCTCCTCGCCTTCCTCGTCGAAGCGGTCGAAGGCCGCCTCCGTGCGGGCGCGGAACATCGCGGTCCCGTGGTCGTCGCGGAGGATGATCTCGTCGTGCGCGTACCACCGCGAGCCCCGTTGTTGGCTGATCGGGTACTCCGGCAGCGGCAGGCGCCGGAAGGTGGTGGTGATGTCCTCGGGCAGGCCGGTGTCGCCGTCGGAGGTCACCCACCCGAACAGGTCGTCGTCCGCGCACAGGGCCTCGGACAGGGCGATCTCGACGAACGCGACGCTGACCCGGTCCAGCCACGCCTTCCAGTCGTCGGCGGTGGGCCGGACGAGGTCGGCGCGCATCACCACCGGCGGGTCGTCCTGGCCGAGGTCCGTGACGCGTATGCCCCAGTAGGCGCAGGCCTGGTTCTCGACCCGGAAGACCAGCACACCCCGGTCCTCGTCCAGGTGGAGATCGCGCGGGGCGAGAAGTGAGTCCTGGTTGTCCGTCAAATCCTTGCGGTTGCCGATCAGTTGGTAGGCCTCGCGCAGTGCTGCCGGCAAGGGCAGGCCGAGCCGGACCTGGGCCGCGTCGAGTTCGGCGGGGGCGCAGCCGTCGGCTTCGGTGAGGGGGCGTTGGCTCCAGTCGCGGGCGAAGGCGCGGATGAAACGCCATGCCGCCTGCCTGTCGGGCCGCTCGCCGACGGCCGCGGTGAGCGCGTCGAGGTCGAGCATGAGGTTCGAGGACGGTGACTCCTTGGTCATGCGTGCGACTGTAGGCGCCGCCACTGACAAGGTTCCGTCGGCGAGTTCCGTACCTCCTTCCCGTATTCCTCGTACCCGCCGCCCACAACCTCGGCACACTGGGTGCATGAACGATCACCGACAGGCACCGCCGGACCACCTCGTCATCAATGTGAAGCACCGGGACGACCCGGTGTCCCTGGTCACCGAGGCGGACGCGCTCGCCGCGTCCCGGACGTACGCGAAGATCGTGGTCCGGGGGCCACTTTTCGGCATCGCCGAGCAGCGCCGGGGCGAGCGGCCCCGGTGGCGGATGCTGACCGGGCTGGACACCGGCTATCCGCAGGACGCCCGCGACGAGCTGAACTCCCATCTCTGGTTCAGGGCCAGGGACGAGGTGAAGGATCCCCGCGAACGGCGCTCCCTGCTGGACGCGGTGGCCCGGCTGGAGACCGAGCCGGTGAACGAGCTGACCGCCGGTGACACGCGCTACCGCGTCGTGCGCGCCGACGAGTTCGCCCGGATCGGCGAGGGGCGCATGGAGCCGCCCAGGCCCACGGACGTCGACTCGGAGGGCTGGGACGTCCTGACGCGTACGCCCTCGACGACCGAGGGCTTCGTCATCGACCACGCGGCGGCGGGGGGGCTGACGGAAGGGCTGGACCGGATGGGGATGGTGCCGGTCGCGTACACCTCGGAGCGCTTCCCGCCCGACGTGCTGGCGGACTCGCAGCGGGCGTTGCGGACCCACCCGGGCCTGGTGCTGCTCCCGGTCGTCTTCCGGGTGATGGAGCGCAAGGAGAAGTCCTGGTCGATGGTGTCGGAGCAGCTCCCCACCCCGCAGGACGCGCGGCGCGCACTGGTCGACCATCTGCGGACGATGCTGCCGCGGATCGAGCAGCTCGACGAGCGGGAGGCCGCCGTGTACGCGCGGGCGGCGGACGCGTTCATGCGGCGTCGGCGGCCCAACGAGCTGATCGTACGGGGGCGTTGCTTCGAGATCGCCCGGATCGAGCGGATGATGCGCATCGGCCCCGCCGGTCCGGAGACACCCAGGCGTTCGGACGTCGACGACCAGGAACCCTCGAAGATCCACCCCACGATGGACGAGTGGGGCAACATCACCCCCGGCTCCTAGCGGACGGGCGGAGAGGGACGGAGACGAACGGAGCCAGGCGGAAGGGCCCGGACGATTCCGGGCCCTTCCGTTCGTCAGGTGGCGTCACTTCTCGGTGACGGTGACCTTCTCGTCGTTCTTCAGCTGCTCCACCAGCTGCTTGACCTTGGCCTTGTCCCAGACCAGGTTGCCGCCCACGGAGCCGGAGATCGGCATGTTCATCGACGTGCCGTCGCCGCCCGTGACGCCCTTCATGGCGAAGAACATCTGGCTCAGGGACCAGAGCGACATGTCCTTGTCGACGATCAGGGTGTCCAGGCCGGCTCCCATCGTCGGGTACAGCTTGAACGGGTTGAGGATCGTCGACGGGGTCGCCGTCTGGCTCGCCAGCGCCGCGAGGAACTTCTGCTGGTTCTTCGTGCGGTCCAGGTCGCTGCCCGCGAAGGCGTACCGGGTGCGGACGAAGGCCAGGGACTGCTCGCCGTTCAGCGTCTGCTTGCCCGCCTGGAAGTCGGCGCCGGACTTCTTGTCCTTGAACGCCTTGGGGATGTCCATCTCGACGCCGCCGATCGCGTCCACGATCTTGGCGAAGCCGCCGAAGCCGATCTCGACGTAGTGGTCGATGCGCAGCCCGGTGTTGAACTCGACGGTGCGGACGAGGAGTTCGGGGCCGTCCATGGCGTACGCGGCGTTCAGCTTGGTGAAGCGGCCGCGGCCCGGGTAGAGCTTGCCGGAGTCGGAGCCCTTGAACGAGGGGATCTCGACGTTGGAGTCGCGGGGCAGGGAGATGAGCGTCGGCCCGTTCGATCCGTCGTGCAGGATCATCATCGAGTCGGTCCGCTTGCCCTCGGCGGAGCCCGTGTGGAGCTTCTTCTTGTCCTCGGCGGTCATGCCCTCGCGGCTGTCGGAACCGACGATCAGGTAGTTGGTGCCGTCGCCCTCCTCGGGCCGCTCGATGACCTTGGAGAGGTCCACCTCGCGCTTGAGCTTGGAGTCGGCCCAGAAGTACGTGCCTATGGAGACCACGAGCACCACGCTCACCAGGGCCAGCGAGCCTATCTTGATCCGGCGGCGCCAGTCGGGCGGCGGGCCCTGGACGCGCCCGCCGTCGTTCCGCCCGTTCCCGCCGTTGCCACCGGTCCGGCGGACGTTGCCGGCGCCGTAGACCTGTCCCGTGTTGTAACCACTGTCGTACGCCGCGTTGTCACCCGGTCCGCCCGGTCCGCCCGGTCCGCCGGGCCCGGCAGGGGTGCCGGGGGCGTACTGCGGCGGCTCCGGCCGGCGCTGCCGGGGCGCCGCGCCGCGCGGCGCGTTGCGCGGCTGCGGCGGCACGGAGGGCCGCTGGACATGCCGCATCACGCGGGCGCTCTCGGGTCGGTCGTTGTCGCTGCCCTGTCCGTAGCGATTTCCGCTGCGGTTGTCGTCGGTCCGCCCGTCGGGCCAGTCGCTCATACGGACCAGTGTGCAGGCCGGAGCCACCCCCCTTACAGGGGGTACGGGAAATCGGGGCGGCCCTGTTGCCAAGCTGATGCATTGCCGCAGGACGCGGGACCACGCATAAGGTGGACGGTATGACAGATCAGGCCCCGCGCCCGGAGGGCGACATACAGGGCAAGCCGACCGCGGCTTCCCGGACCACCCTCAGCCACATCATGACCGGCAACGACACCAACCTGCTGGGCACGGTGCACGGTGGCGTGATCATGAAACTGGTCGACGACGCGGCCGGTGCCGTGGCCGGCCGGCACTCCGGCGGTCCCGCCGTCACCGCCTCGATGGACGAGATGGTCTTCCTGGAGCCGGTCCGCGTGGGTGATCTCGTTCACGTCCGCGCCCAGGTGAACTGGACCGGCCGCTCCTCCATGGAGGTCGGCGTCCGGGTCATGGCCGAGCGGTGGAACGAATCGACCCCCGCCCAGCAGGTCGGCAGCGCCTACCTGGTGTTCGCGGCGGTCGACGCGGACGGCAGGCCGCGCCCCGTGCCGCCGGTGATACCGGAGACCGAGCGCGACAAGCGGCGCTACCAGGAGGCCCAGATCCGCCGCACCCACCGCCTCGCCCGGCGCCGCGCGATCAAGGAGCTGCGGGAGAAGCGCGCGGCGGACGGCATCGACGACTGAGAGCTGCCGGAGGATCCCCGGACGGACGGCATCGACCACGGAACCCCCGAGGGGGCGCGGTCACGGGCAGGCGACCTCGTCGCCCGTGACCGTGTCGAACTCGCCCCGGTCCGCCTCCTGGGCCCGCACCTTCCGGACCTTCTCGAAGTCCGTGCCCACCGTCACCCGCAGCATGACGCCCTGGCCCGCCACCGCCCGCAGCTCGGCCCCGGGCAGGGCCTCGGCCAGGGACTTCGCGGACCGGTCCCAGCGCGGGTCGTAGGTGATCAGGGTGCGCTTCAGGTCGCCCGGGTGCGGGGCCGTGCTCGGACCGTCCGGGTCGGTGCTCGGTTCCGCCTTCGGACCGTCCGGGTCGGTGCTCGGACCGTTCGGGGGCGCGTTCAGCGGGGTTCGCGTGGTGTCGAAGCCGGTGGCGCGCAGGGCGTCGTCGACCCTCCTTCCCAGGCCCTCCTTCGTGGTCCCGTTGTAGACCTGGACCCGGATCAGCCGCGGGTCGACGTCGACCTCCACGGCCTTCGGCCGCGCGGGGCGCTTCGAGGCGAGCGGCTTGTCCTCGCGCAGGGCCCGGAAGAGCTTCTCCGACTTCTGCTCGTCCCACTTGACCGTCGAGCCGATGCCCTTGACCGGGTAGGAGACGTTCCCCATCGGGACGGAGGCGAACTCGGACGAGGCGGGGGAGAAGTCGCGCATCGCCTGCCCGAGCTCCAGCATCTGCTCCGTGCCGAAGTCCTTGTCGGCCCGGACCGAGTTCAGCATCGTCGAGGCGACGTCCCGGAACTTCACCGGATTCAGCAGCACCCCGCTGCCGGTCGCCCGCTCGATCAGTGAGGCGAGGAACTTCTGCTGACGCTGCATCCGGCCCAGGTCGGCGGCCCCGTCGATGTGCCGGGAACGCACGTACTGCAGGGCCTGTCCACCGTTCAACTCATGGGTGCCCGCGGCCAGGTCGAGACCGGTGTACGGGTCCTTCATCGGCCGGGTGGTGCAGATCTTCACCCCGCCCAGGGTGTCCACCGTCTTCATGAAGCTGGTGAAGTCGACCTCCAGATAGTGGTCGATCTTGATGCCCGTCATGTGCTCGACGGTCCGCACGGTCAGGCCCGGCCCGCCCTCGGCGTAGGCCGCGTTCAGCTTCACCGGGTGGGCGGTGTGCTGCTTGCCGGTGGTCCGGTCCCGGTGCTCGGGGACCTCGGCATAGCTGTCGCGGGGCAGCGAGACGACGCTCGCCCGCTCCTTGTCCGCCGACAGGTGCACCAGCATGATCGTGTCGGTGCAGTGGCAGGGGGCGCCGCCCAGCCGGTACCGCTTCTTCTCCTCCGGGGTGATCCGGTCGCGGCCGTCGGTGCCCACGAGCAGCAGGTTCGTGCCGGTGCCCGCGCGGGGCCGGTTCTTCATGTCCTTGAACGGGTCGACCCGGTCGATCCCGGTCGCCAGGTCGGTCACCACCGCGTGGCCGATGCCCCCGGCCCCCAGTACCAGCACGGAGAGACCGGTCACCATCCGCATGCCCCAGCCCGGCCGCTCGTCCTGTCTTCGGGAGCGGTGCCGCGGCGGGAGCGCGTGGGAACGCGGCCAACGGGGCGAGTGCGACGCATGCGGTGAACGGGAGGGGTGGGGGGAGCGAGGAGAGCGGGGGGAACGGTGCGGCGTGGGCACGGGGGGACACCTCCGCGGTGCGAGGGAAACCATTCGCACAGTAGGTCCATATGATCGGGTGCCCGGTGCGTGACCCGGCGGGACGCGCCCCTGTCCCCCATTCGCGGTAACGCGGCGGGCCTCGCGGTCGGCACGACCGTCGTGACCACCGCAGGGCCCGTACCCGTTCCGGAACGCCGAAGGGGGCCCCTCCGAAGCTTCGGAGGGGCCCCCTTCGGCGTTCTGCGCGCCCGTTGTCGTTACCAGGTGAAGCCAGGCTGGATGTCCATGCAGGCGCCCTCGTTGTCGCCCTTGAGCGCGCGTGCGCTCTCCGGGGTCTTCTCGTCGGCCTCGTCCGCGTGGTAGTCCCCGTCCTCGCGCCAGTCGGCCCCCACGGCCAGGGTGATGCCCGAGACGTCGGTCGACTTCTTCACCGCCGACATCGGGATGCCGAGCGCCTTGGCCACGGCCTGGGCGTTGCCCTGCATGTCCACGCTGGGGAAGAGGATCTTGGTGCGGGCCGACGCCTCGGTGTTCTGGGCGTCGACCGTGGCCTGGGCGAAGCCCTTGTCGATCAGCAGCTGCTTGACCGCCCCGGCCCGGCCCTTGACCGGGTAGTCGAGCCCCACGCGCGTGCCGTTGCGGACACTGACCGGGATCTCGGCAATCGGTGACGTGGGCTCCTTGACGACCGGCTTCTTGCGCTTGGAAGCCTTGCCGTCGAGCGGGATGTCGTCGCGGACCATCTGGAAGAGCTGGTCGGCGTCGCCGGCCTTGGGGAGCACCCGTCCGGCGAGCGCGCCCGTCCCGTAGACGTTCGGCATCGTCGTCATGGTGATGCGCTTGGTGGGAGCCTTCTTGAGCTCCTCCGCCAGGTCGTACAGCTTCTTGACGGTGTCGAGGCCCTTGTCGACCGTCAGTGCCTTGGTCGCCGCGTCGGCCAGGTTCATCAGCTTGCCCGGGTCGGTGAGCTTGGTGCCCTTGCGCAGCTCACGGACCATCGAGTTCATGTACATGTGCTGGGCGTGCGTGCGGCCGAGGTCGGTGCCGTCCTCGAAGCCGTAGCGGGTGCGCAGCCACTGGAGGGCCTGCTCGCCCTTGATCTTGGTGGTGCCCTTTTCCAGTTTCAGCCCGGAGCCCTTGCCGTCCCTGGTGCGGGAGTGGACGTTCTCCTTGACGCAGACCGGGACGCCGCCGATCGCGTCGGCCATCGAGACCACACCGGCGAAGTCGATCATCATGAAGTGGTCGATGGTGATGCCGGTCAGCTCGTACCAAGTGGCCACGGTGCATCCCGGACCGCCGCGGCCGAGCGTCTGGTTGGTCATCGCGAGACCGTTGGAGGCGGGGTAGACGCGCTTCGTCTTCGGATCGGTGCACTTCGGGATCTTCAGCATCGTGTCCCGCGGCATGCTGATCACCGACATGTTGCTGCGGTCGGCGGACAGGTGCAGCAGCATCTGCACATCGGCCAGCGGCGGCGCGTCGAAGGTGTCCTTGGCGCCGCCGAGCTTCTTGTTCGCCTTGGAGTTCCGGGCGTCCGAACCGATGAGCAGGATGTTCAACGGGGTCTGCCCGGCGGCGTTGGCCTTGTGGCCGGCCATCTTCCGGTCGCCGAGCGTCAGATCGGCCTTCTTGATGTTGCTGTTGAGGCGTTCGTAGTAGAGGTATCCGGCCCCCGCGCCGCCGAGTATGAGCAGCGCGAGAACGGAGGCGCTCCAGCGCAGCACCCGGCGTTTGCCCTTCTTGCCCTGGCGTTTCGGCCCCCCGCGCCGATGACCGCCCGCCGAGGACGCCGACCGTCGGCCGCCCCCTTCCCGATTCGCGCCCTTTTCCGGGGCGTCCTCGCTCAGCCCGTCCTCCGGGCCGAGTTGACCGGTGTGGCGGACGCGTGACCGTGTCCCCTCCCCGGGCGTGCTGCTCCGTCCCACCGGGACCCCCCTGCTGCTCGGACTCGTGATGTGGCGCGGTGACCCGGTGTCACTTGGCGCACTCTGCCTTGTCGGCGTTTGCCTGCTGGACGTCCGCCGGAACCTTGGTGGGTCCGACGATGGGTGTGCCCGCGCTCTCGAAGTCGTCGCCGAGCGTCAGGACCATCGCCTGAAGCCCCTCGGCGTCCTCGGTGCCCTGTTTCATGGCCGAGCCGGGCAGGCCCATCATGGCGGCCAGGGCACGGGCCTGGTCCGCCTGGTTCGGTGCGTACTCCAGCGTCGTCTTCGCGGTCTTCGCCGGGGCGTTGGCCTTGTTCGACGACTTGAGCACGCCCTTCTCGTTCTGCAGCCAGGCGACCGTCGCCTGCGCGGCACCGGCGACCTTGCCGCCGTTGTACACGTCCACGCGCACGTCGCCCGCCGCTGCCCTGGGGCCCTTGAGGAGTGCGTCCTGCTTGCTCTTCGCGTCCTTCTTCTGCGACTTCACCTCGGTCAGCGAGGTGTCGTTGCGCATCATGGCGAACAGCGGTTCGGCCCTGGCCTCGTCCACCACGACGGTGGCCTTGACCTTCTCGGCCGGGTTGTCGAGCACCGGCACGGTGGTGAAGGTGATGTTCTTGGTGTTGACCTTGCCGAGCTCCTGGGCCAGCGACGCCAGCTTCGCCCCCGTGCCGATGCCGGTATCGACGGTGAGTGCCTTGGTCGCCGCGTCCGCCAGCTTGTACAGCTTGGTCGGGCTGGTCAGGGTGTCGTCCGACTGCATCTGCCGCATCATCGACGCCATGAACTGCTGCTGGACCTTGATCCGGTCCAGGTCGCCGTGATTGCCGAAGCTGTGCCGGGTCCGTACGAACGCCAGGGCGGTCTCGCCCTGGATGCGGTGCTCACCGGCCGGCAGGTCCAGGTGCGAGTCCGGGTCCTTGACCGGCTTGGCCAGGCAGACCTCGACGCCGCCGACCGCCGTGGACAGTTCCTTCACCGCGTTGAAGTCGACCATCATGAAGTGGTCGACCTTCAGGCCGGTGATCTTCCTGACGGTCTCCATGGTGCAGCCCGGGTCGCGGCCCTCCTGGCCGAGGCTGTTGTTGAACCGGACGTTCGGGGTGCCCGGGATGACCTTCTCCGTACCGTCCGGCTGCTTGGACGTGCACTGCGGGATGTCGGTGATCAGGTCGCGCGGGATGCTCAGCGCCGTCGCGTTGGTGCGGTCCTCGGAGACGTGGAAGAGGATGTTGGTGTCGGCGTGGCCCACGCTGTTCTTGTCGCCGTAGCCCTCGTTGCCCTTGCCGGTGCGCTTGTCGGTGCCGATGACCAGGATGTTGATCGGGGCGTCGGAGTCGAAGACGTTCTTGTTGCCGGCCCCGCCCACGTCGACCGTGCTCAGGTTGCCGTTGAAGTGCTGGTACAGCGCGTACCCGGCCGCCGACAGGCCGACGAGCACGAAGGCCATCGAGCCGCCGGTCCACAGCAGCACCTTCTTGCGGCGGCTCTTGGCGGCCTTGGGCGCCTTGCGGCTGCGCCGGCCCGCCGGCTCCGCCCCCGTGCCGCCGGAGCCGGAACCCTCCTGGCCGCGTCGGCCGTTGGCCGCCCGGCGGCTGCGCTGGCCCGGCACCTCGTGGCGCGCGGCCGGCCCGTGGCCGTCCCGGGCCGCGGCGCGGCGCCCGCCCCGGGGGGTGTCGTCGCGTGCCACGTCCTCGTCCCGGACCGGACCCCTGCTTCTGGGGACACGCGGCGCGGAAGCCTGCGAAGGGCTTGCCGAATCCCCTCCGGAATGATTCAGTCGCAGTTCGTAATCACCGGTCTGCGGGTTGAGTACCCACTGGTCCGCGGGGTCGATTTCGTCCCCCCGCCCACGACTTTGCGCATCCACGGTCGCTTGAGTCCTCCGTCGGTGCCACGCCAGGCGCCTCCCCCGATCAGGCGCTCGTTCTTTCGCTCCAAAAGTGCGCGGCCTGGCGGCCGGAAGCACCGGATCGCGTCACACTATCGGCCTCGTTCGGCATCGAGCGACGAGCGTGACAAATTCCACGGTCCTTACAACTGGTCATACTGCCCATTACACGCCGATCACCGGCCCCTGCTTGGGAATTGCTTTACTGCTCGCACAGGTCCGCCGCCGCGTTGTTGCCCGAATAGGTCGGCGTGGGGCTCGGTCCGGAAGCCTCCGGAGAACCGGTCGCGGCATTCTTTTTCCGATTGTTCTTCTCGTCGTCATCCCGGGAGCGGTCCGCGCCGTCCCCGGACCCGCCCGTGCCGTCCTGGAGCTGGTCGGCCGGGACGACGGCGACCGGATCGTCCTCGCGCAGCCGCTTGAAGAGCCGGTCCGCGTCGGGCTGGACGAGTTCGTCCCGGTTCCGGTTGGCGGCGTACGGCTGCCGGGGCACGGTCAGGAACTGCACCTTGTCGGTCGGTACGTCACGCATGCCGCGCACCAGCTCGTACAGGTCCTTGAGGCTGTCCAGGCCCGGGTCCGTGGTCAGCGCCTTGGTCGCCGCGTCCAGGACCGGGTAGAGCCGGGTCGGGTTGAGCAGGACGCCGTTGCTCTGCACCTTGTTCACCAGCGCGCCCAGGAACTGCTGCTGGCGGTCCATCCGTTCGGTGTCGCTGCCGTTGCCGATCGACTTGCGGGCCCGTACGTAGCCCAGCGCCTGCTCGCCGTCGAGCGTCTGGCGCCCGGCGGGGAGCTTCAGATGGGCGTCGTCGTCGTCGACCGGCTTCTTGAGGCAGACCTCCACCCCGTCCACGGCGTCGACCATGTCCTTGAAGCCGTCGAAGTCGACGACCATGTGGTGGTCGATCCTGATGCCGGTCAACTTCTCGACGGTGCGGACCGTGCAGGCGGTGCCACCGAGCTCGAAGGCCCAGTTGAACTGGGCGAATTGCTTCTTCGTCGCTTTGCCGTCCGCAGTGTGACAGACCGGGACATCCACCATCAGATCGCGCGGCAGGGACATCGCGGTGGCGCTCTTCCGGTCCGCCGCCAGGTGCAACAGGATCGTGGTGTCCGAGCGCTGGCTGCCGCCGTCGTCACGGCCGTACGCGCGGTTCTTGCCGGCCCGGCTGTCGGAGCCGATGAGCAGGATGTTCTCCGCGTCGTGCACCACGGAGACGGGCCGCTCCCGCTCGTACGTCTTCAGCTCGGCCGCCGCGGAGACGTCCGTCCTGATGTTGCCGTCCAGCTTCCGGTACAGCCACCAGCCGACGCCCGCCGCGACCAGGACGAAGAACGAGGCGCCGAGCGCGGTCCAGCGCAGCCAGCGGCGTCGATGTCCGTCGGCGGGGGGCGGGGCGGGGGTGGCGCCGGGACCGGACTCGGAACCGGTTTCGGTCCCCGTCCCGGAGTCGGACTCGGAACCGGTCTCGGCCCCCGGGGTGGCGTCGGGGCCGGACTCGGCCCTGGTCCCGGTTTCGGTTTCGATCTCTGCTCCGGGGCCGGTCCCTGTCCCGGTCTCCGCCCCGGTTCCGGTTCCCGTCCCGGAGTCGGGGCCGGTTCCCGTACCGGAACCGGCCCCGGCCCCCGGCCCGCTGCCGCCCGCGGCCGAGTCGTCGGAGTCGTCCGGCGGTCCGGCGCTTTCGCTCACGTCTGCGTCCATCCTTCACGTTCGGCGGCGCGCTGGGCCGCCGGTCGCAGGAGTAGACGGCTGAACCTCACGCTTGGTTGTGTCCCGGGTGGGCCGTAACGCCGATCATGTACCGGAGTTGGGGCGCATCCTCGGGGACTCGGCCCGGTGTGGGCCGGACGGGTGGCCCCAGGGCGCTTGTCATGCCGTCGTGTTGGTGACCCGCTCGCTCTCGACGCGTTTCGCCAGGGCGTCGGCGTCCAGCCGCTCCAGGTTCCGGCACAGGACCACGGAGCCCCCGACGGCCAGCGGTGCGAACAGCCCCGCGCTCAGCCCCTCCCAGCTGTCGTACGCACCCCCGGTGAGCAGCCGCGATCCGGCGGTCAGGCCGAGCCCGGCCGCGTCCTCGCGGGCCCGTGCCACCAGTTGCGCCGACGTCAGCTCGACGCCGTCCACCGCCAGCGCGGGGGCGTCCGGGTCCACGGGGGTGAACGGGGCGAACCGGTCGCCCTGCCCCGGCACCTCGACCGCGTAGTCCGCGAAACCCTCCGGCGGCTGCGGGAACCTGCCGCCCAGCGGGCGCAGGGCCAGGGCGATCCGCTCGCCGGAGCAGGCGCGCGCCGCCTCCAGCGTGTCCGGGCCGCTGACGACGAGGTCGGCGGCGGCCGGGTCGCCCTGTACGTCGGCGACTACCCCGACCGAGGAGCAGGCGAGCAGCCAGACCGCGGACTGCCAGTGCGCGGGCAGCAGGAGCGCGAGCCGGTCGCCCGGCTCGGCGGCGAGGTCGCCCTGGAGGAGGTTGGCGGTCTTGGCCACCCAATTGGCGAAGGTGGCCACCGACAGTTCGACGCGTTCTCCGGTGGCGTCGTCGTAGAAAGTGACCAAGGGGCGGGCCGGGTCCGCGGCGAGCGCGGAACGCAGCAGGTCGGCAGGGGTGCGGTCGGTGGCGTTCATCCGCGCAAGAGTACGCGGCGACGGCGGGCGGGGTGGGGCGGAAGGGGGCCGGGGACACCGGTTCGGCAGACGGCCCGTCAATTGTCGAGACATGTCCGGGTGGCCGGAGTTGCGGAATTATGTCCAATATCATTTTTATGCGTGCCTTCCTAGCCTCCTCGATCGGTGTCACCTGCGCGGCCGTTCTCGTACTGCCGTCGGCCGCGCCGGCGGGCGCCGCCCCCGACACCCGTGCCGCCACCGACACCCGTGCCGTCCCCGCCGCTCCCGCCGGGTCCGCAGGCTCCACCGACCTGCCCGGCTCGACGCAGTCCCTGCCGATGCGGCCCCTGCCGGCCGCGTCCGGCCGGGCGGCGGAGCCCTCCGGGCAGGGGCTGACCGAACGTGAGGTCCGGCCCTTCTCCCTGGTCGGCGTCGTCTGGGACGACGTCGACACCGAACTCCACGGCACCGTCCAGGTCCGCACCCGGGCCGCCGGTACCGGACGCTGGTCGGACTGGCAGGACCTGGAGACGCACAACGCGGAGCACGCCGCGGACCCCGGCTCCGCCGAGCGCGACTCGGGCACGGTCCGGGGCGCCACCGCCCCGCTCTGGGTCGGTGACTCCGACGGCGTCGCGGTCCGCGTGGTCCCGGACCTGCCGGATCCGCAGGACCCGCAGGACCGGGCCGGGCACGGGGTCTCGCTGCCCGGCGGGCTGCGGCTCGAACTCGTCGACCCGGGCGAGGACCCGCGACCGCTCCCCGTGCCGGACGAGGGGGCGGGCGCCGGGGCGGGTATCGGGACGGATGGGGCGGCCGGGGACGCGGCGGGCGCCGAGAACGCGAGCGGGGATCAGGCCGCGCCGGACGGCCAGGCCATGACGGACGGCCAGGCCATGACAGGGGCCCAGGCCATGACAGGCGCCCAGCTCCTGGCGGACATCCGGGCCGAGGTGGACGCCCAGCTCCTGGCGGGCATGCAGGCCGCGACCGCCGCAGTGTCAGGGACGACGGGTGCCGGGACCGGTACGGAAACCGGGACCGGTACGGAAACCGGGGCGGGGACGGAAACCGGAGCAGGGGCCGGGACGGACGGGCGCACCACGCCCCTCGAACCGAGCGTGCTCCCCGCCCTGAGCCGGGCGGAGACCGAGGCCCGGGCCGGGGCGGAGAACAAGGCGGCAGCGGGCGCCCGCCCCTACATCGGACCCCGGCCGCGCATCATCACCCGCAAGGGCTGGGGCGCCGACGAGAAGCTCAGGGAACGCGCCTTCGCGTACACCAAGACCGTCAAGGCCGCCTTCGTCCACCACAGCGCCACGGGCAACAACTACAAGTGCTCCCAGGCCCCCTCGGTCCTGCGCGGCATCTACCGCTACCACGTGAAGAGCAGCGGCTGGCGCGACTTCGGCTACAACTTCGCCGTCGACAAGTGCGGAAACATCTACGAAGGACGCGCGGGCGGCGTGACGAAGCCGGTCCTGGGAGCACACACGCTCGGCTTCAACTCCAACAGCATGGGCATCGCGGTGCTCGGCACCTTCACCAAGTCGAACCCGCCCGCCGCGGCCGTCACCGCCGTCTCGAAGCTCACCGCCTGGAAGCTCGGCCTGTTCGGGGCCAACCCGAAGGGCAAGGTGACCCTGGTCTCGGGCGGCGGCAACAAGTACAAGAAGGGCAAGAAGGTCCGGCTCCACGTCATCTCCGGTCACCGGGACGGCTTCGCAACCGAATGCCCCGGAGCGCGTCTCTACAAGAAGCTCGGCTCGGCCAGGACCAGTTCCGCCCGACTGCAGGGCCGCTGACCGGAGGCCCGCGGGACCGGCGCGGAACGCTGCGCCTGCCGATCGGGCCGGCCGGACCGGTCTGCATACACTGGCCAGCCGAAACAGGCCAGGTCCCAGCAGGAAGCAGAGTCAGTGCCGTGACAGAGGCAAAAGAAGCGATCCTCCTGGTCGGTGGCAAGGGGACCAGGCTGCGACCGCTCACGGTGCACACGCCCAAGCCGATGGTTCCGGCGGCGGGCGTCCCGTTCCTCACGCACCAGCTGGCGCGGGCCCGGGCCGCCGGTGTCGAGCACATCGTGCTCGCGACGTCGTACCTGGCGGAGGTCTTCGAGCCGTACTTCGGCGACGGCTCGTCGCTCGGCCTGCACATCGAGTACGTCACCGAACGCGAACCGCTCGGCACCGGCGGCGCGATCCGCAACGTCGCGTCCCGGCTCGCGGCGGGGCCGGGCGAACCGGTGCTCGTCTTCAACGGCGACATCCTCACCGGCCTCGACATCCGGACGCTGGTCGCCACGCACACGGACTCCGGCGCGGACGTCTCCCTGCACCTCACCCGGGTGGAGGACCCGCGCGCCTTCGGCCTCGTGCCGACGGACGCGAACGGCAGGGTCACCGCGTTCCTGGAGAAGCCGCAGACGCCCGAGGAGATCGTCACCGACCAGATCAACGCGGGGGCGTACATCTTCCGCCGGTCGGTCATCGACACCATCCCGGCCGGCCGCCCCGTCTCCGTCGAGCGCGAGACCTTCCCCGGACTGCTCGCCTCCGGCGCCCACCTCCAGGGCATGGTCGACTCCACGTACTGGCTGGACCTCGGCACCCCGCAGGCCTTCGTGCGCGGCTCCGCCGATCTGGTCCTGGGCCGCGCCCCGTCACCGGCGGTCCCCGGCCGGTGCGGCGACCGGCTCGTGCTGCCGACGGCCTCCGTCGCCTCCGACGCCAAGCTCGGCGGCGGCACGGTGATCGGCGAGCGCGCCCGGATCGGCGACGGGGCCCGGATCGACGGCTCCGCGATCCTGGCCGACGCGGTCGTCGAGCCGGGGGCGGTGATCACCGACTCGCTGGTCGGGGCCGGGGCCCGGATCGGCAGCCGTACGGTGCTCGCGGGCGCGGTCGTCGGGGACGGCGCCCGGATCGGCGCCGACAACGAACTGCGCGACGGCGTACGCGTCTGGTGCGGGGCGGTCCTCCCGGACGCGTCGGTGCGCTTCTCGTCCGACGAGTAGGCGGGCGCACGGCGTTTTACGGGCGGCCAGGCGGGAGGCGGGGGACGAAGGCGCGGGCGGCGGGTGCGGCGCTTACCCTCGACAGGCAGCCCCGACGACCGAGGACCCCACCGTGGCAGGACGATTCGCCCCCCGCAACGCTCCCCGCACGGCCCTCCCGCACCCGACGTCGGTACCGGCCCCGGCTTCGGCATTGGTACCGGCTCCGGCTCCGGCGTCGGTACCGGCTCAGGCATCGGCCCCCGTGTCGGCTCCGGACACCGGTGCGCTGACCCGGGAGTGGACCCCGCCCGGCCCGTTCGACCTGCGGCTCGTCGTCGGACCGCTGCGCCGGGGGCCCGCCGATCCCACGTTCCGGATGACCCGGGACGGCACGGTCTGGCGGGCGAGCCGTACCCCCGCGGGGCCCGGCACCCTCCGCCTCGCCGCCCGGGGCGGCCGGATCGAGGCGGCGGCCTGGGGCCCCGGCGCGCCCTGGCTGCTGGACCGGCTCCCGACCCTGCTGGGCGCGACGGACGACCCGGACGCCTTCCGCCCCCGCCACCGCCTGCTCGCCCTCACCCGGCACAGCCGGCCCGGCCTGCGCCTGGTGCGCACCGGCCTGGTCATGGAGTCGCTGATCCCGTCGATCCTGGAACAGAAGGTCACCACGGACGAGGCCTACCGGGCCTGGCGCCTGCTGGTCCGGGGGCACGGCACCCCGGCGCCCGGCCCCGCGGACCACGCCCCCTTCACCGCACTCGGACTGCACGTCATGCCGGACGCCCGCACCTGGTCCCTGATCCCCTCCTGGGAATGGCACCGGGCGGGCGTCGACGCCAAACGCTCGGCCACGATCCTGCGCGCGGTCCGCGTGGCCCGCCGCCTGGAGGAGGCCGCGGCCATGGAACTCCCCGAGGCCACGGCCCGGCTGGAACTGATCCCCGGCATCGGCCCCTGGACCTCGGCCGAGACCCTCCAGCGCTCGAACGGCGCGGCGGACGCGGTCACGGTCGGCGACCTCCACCTCCCCGGCATCGTCGGTCACGCCCTGGCGGGCAACCGGGACGCCGACGACGAGGAGATGCTGAGGCTCCTGGCCCCGTACGAGGGGCAGCGCCACCGCGCCACCCGGCTCGTCCTGCTGTCGGGCCGCACCCCGCCCCGCCGCGCCCCGCGCCGGACCCGCGGCGACATCGGCCGCCTGTAGCGCCCGCCCCGCGCGGTCGTGGCGCGGGGCCCGCCGTACCGCCCGGGAACCACCTGCCGTACCGGACGCGGCGTCCGTACGTCCCGGCCGGGCGCCCCGCCCCGTCTCATCGCACCGTGACGAAGTCCTCCGGGTCCCGGCCCGCCCGGGCCACCGGCGCGACCAGCGGGCGCCCCACCGCGACCGCCCCCAGCGGGTCCCACGACTCCGGCAGGTCCAGCACCTCGCGCACCACGTCCCGGCAGAACATCGTCGAGGACACCCACGCCGACCCCAGCCGCTCACCGGCCAGCGCCACCAGGAAGTTCTGGATGCCGGCGCCCGCGGCGACCACGAACATCTCGCGCTCCGCGCCGTCCCGCCGCTCGTCCCCGTACGTGTGGGAGCCGTCCATCACCAGGCACGGCACCACCAGGTACGGCGCCCGGCGCAGCACGTCGCCGCGCCGCACCCGCTTCGCGATCGACTCCTCGCTCTTCCCGTCGCGCCGCAGGTCCGCGATCCACGCGTCCCGCATCGCGTCGAGCAGCCGGGTCCGGGACTCCTCGGACTCCAGCAGGACGAACCGCCACGGCGTCGTGTGGTGCGGCGCGGGCGCCGTCACGGCGGCGGCCACGGCCCGCCGCACCGCCCCCGGGTCCACCGGGTCGTCGGTGAACTCGCGCACCGTGCGCCGCAGGGTCACCGCCTCCCGCACCGCCTCCGACGTACCGAGCCGGAACATGTCGTCGGCCGCGCCCCGCACCATCGCCCGGGCGCCGCCCACCGCGTCCGTCGGGTCCACCACGTGGCCGAGCCCCCGGACCACCGCGACCGGCAGCCCCGAGGCCTTGCCCTTGACCAGGTCGCCGGCCGCGGCCAGCTCGTCGGCGGTGGCCACCACGGTCGCGCTCAGCGGATTGCCGTACGCGTCCGTGCCGCCGCGCAGATCGTCCAGCACCCGGACCCCGGCCGCCCCGATCGCCACATCGGTCAACCCGCTGCGCCAGGGGCGCCCGAAGGTGTCCGTGACGACGACGCCGACCTCGACACCGAGGCTGTCCCGCAGCCCGTCCCGGATCGCCCGCGCCGAGGCGTCGGGGTCCTCGGGCAGCAGCAGCACCGTCCCGGCGGGGGTGTTCGAGGCGTCGACCCCGGCCGCGGCCATGACCAGGCCCTGCCGGTTCTCCACGATGCGCAGCGTGCCGCGCCGCGCCACCACCCGTACCGTCTCGGCGTCGATCGCCGCCTCCCGGTCGGTGGCCTCGACGATCCGGCCCTCCGCCTTGGAGACGATCTTCGAGGTGACCAGCAGCACGTCGCCGTCGACCAGCCCCGGCTCGGCCGCGGCGATCAGCTTCGCCAGGTCGTCCCCGGCCCGCACCTCGGGCATCCCGGGCAGCGCCCAGACCCGGTAGGCCGGCGGAGAAGGAGAAGAGGAAGCGGGGGAGGAGGCGGAAGAGGGAGCGGGCCCGGGGCCGTTCGCGGGCCCGGGGGCATCGGCGGCGTTCACGCCCGTACCTCCTCGGCCAGCTCCAGCGCCTGCCGCGCCATCTCCGCCGTCGCGTCGACGTCGGTCATCATCAGCGGTACGGCGCGGCAACGGATGCCCGCGGCCTCCACCTCGTCGACCGCCCCGGCGTCCACGGTGTCGACGAGCCACCCGTCGAGCAGTCCGGAGCCGTAGTGCCGGGCCACGGCCGACGCCGTCGACTCCACGCCCACCGCGGCGAGCACCTTGTCCGCCATGCCGCGCACGGGCGCGTCCCCGACGATGGGGGAGAGGCCGACGACCGGCACCCCGGCCTCCGCGACGGCCTCCCGGATGCCGGGCACGGCGAGGATCGTTCCCACCGACACGACGGGGTTGGACGGCGGGAAGAGGATCACGTCGGCCTCGGCGAGGGCCTCCAGCACGCCCGGCGCGGGCTTGGCCTGCTCGGCGCCGACCGGCACGATCGCCTGCGCCTCGACCGAGGCGCGCAGCTTCACCCAGTACTCCTGGAAGTGGATCGCCCGGCGTTCGCCGTCGAGGTCGACCGCGACGTGCGTCTCGACCCGGTCGTCGGACATCGGCAGCAGCCGGACCCCCGGCTTCCAGCGCGCGCAGAGCGCCTCGGTGACGGCGCTCAGCGGGTAGCCCGCGCCCAGCATCTGCGTGCGGACGATGTGCGTCGCGAAGTCGCGGTCGCCGAGCCCGAACCACTCGGGCCCCACACCGTACGCCGCGAGCTCCTCCTTGACGTGGAAGCTCTCGTCCGTACGTCCCCAGCCCTGCTCCTCGTTGATGCCACCGCCGAGGGTGTACATCACGGTGTCGAGGTCGGGGCAGACCTTCAGCCCGAACAGATGGATGTCGTCACCGGTGTTGCCGATCACCGTGATGTCCGCCCCGGGCGCGGCCTGCTTGAGGCCACGCAGGAAACGAGCACCGCCGATACCGCCGGCCAGAACCACAATGCGCATGCAAGACAGTCTGTCAGGCGGAGCCTGGTCCTTGTGGGGGTGGTGGTGGGCGACGGGTGGGCCTGTCGGGCGGAGCCTGGTCCTTGTGGGGGTGGTGGTGGGCGACGGGTGGGCCTGTCGGGCGGAGCCTGGTCCTTGTGGGGGTGGTGGTGCGTGGGGCGTCAGGCGGGTACGACGTCCGCGGTCGCCGGGGAGCACTGCGCCGCGTGCATCGGCATCTCGGTCAGGCCGGGGTAGTAGATGTGCAGGCTGACGGCCGGTTCGAGCGAGTCGTTGACCACTTCGTGCACGTATCCGGGGGCGAAGACCCGCTGCGCGCCGGGGTCCAGGGTCCGGTCGCCGCGTTCGGTGCGCTCGGTCAGCCGGCCCTCCAGGACGGTCAGCACGCCGGAGGACGGGCCGTGGTCGTGGCGTCCGCTGCCCTGGCCGGGCACCCAGCTGAGCAGCCAGACCTCGTAGCCGAGGGGGGCCTCCCCCGCTCGGGCGGAGCCGGGAGCCGGGGGGACGGTGTGCAGCCGGTGGTACCAGCGGGTGGTGGCGTCGTACCGGACGAGCGGCTCCCACCGCGCGCGGTCGGCGGCGATGCGGCGGGCGAGCCCGACGAAATCGGCCACGGTGGCAGGGTGCTCGCGGGGCGGCTGGAGGAGGTGCTGGACTTCGAGGATGTCGCCGGCGATCTGCAGGTCGCTGTCGCTGTTCATGGATGAGGTGGTTCCTCGGCATGGGGGTGCGTGTGCGGGGGTCGCGGAGACCGGAGAGCCGCGGCCGTACGGGACGGACGTCCCGCGGAACGCTCTGCGGATCCGCGGAGGGGCTCCGCGCGGAAGAGCGGAGGAGCTGGAGAGCTGGATCGAAGAAGCCGGATCAGAGCCGGTGCCCCGGGGGCATCAACAGCTGTGACAGCTGGAACAGCAACAGCGGGCCTGGACAGCGGTGCGGAACCCACGGACGTGGGTGGCGTACATCGCTGCGGTCGCTGGCATGCAGTCAAGGAGACCGGCTCGATGTCGCCGCTGTCAACCCGATGCCCGGTTTGGCGGCAATGTTTCACCCCATTCGGTCGGGTGGCCAGCAGAAAGGTTTATTCAGCCATGGTGGCGGAGATGTGGCGCACCAACCGTGCTCTTGAGCGGCGTTGAAGGTCCGTGACCCGGCTGTGATCTTGGTCGCTTCGGTGATCGAATCCGAAACATGGAGATGTCTCCAGTCGTCTCACCCAGTGGGAGGCGGGGCGTGATGAGACCCACGGCACATGTCAGTTTTTTGCCGATTTGCACACTTTCTGCATACGTTTGGTTCCGCAGAGTGAATACCGAGGCCGATAGCAGATCCTCGCTTGACTGGCCTGGAGATACACACTTGTAATTTCACTCGTGTCGTTCGGCCGCGATCAGTAACGGCTGCATCACGGGGACGCAAGAGACAGACGAGGGGCGCACATGACCGAGCTGTTCCAGCAACTGCTGGTCGAGGACGCGGACGAGGAACTCGGCTGGCAGGAGCGCGCACTGTGCGCCCAGACCGATCCCGAGTCCTTCTTCCCCGAGAAGGGCGGATCCACCCGCGAGGCCAAGAAGGTCTGCCTCGCCTGCGAAGTCCGGTCCGAATGCCTTGAGTACGCCCTTTCCAACGACGAACGCTTCGGAATCTGGGGCGGTCTTTCGGAACGTGAGCGACGCCGCCTGAAAAAGGCCGCCATCTGATCGCGGAACCCCGCGACGAGACGAGACGGAGCCCGCCCCGCGACGAGCGGAACGGCGGGACGAGCGGAACGGCGGGGCGGGTGGCCCGCCGTCCCCTGCACCCGGCCCGCCACAGCGGGCGGACCACCCCGCGGACGCCCCGTCCGAGACAACAACCTCCGCGGACGACCGCGTACGACCGGACGATTGAACGGCCGGACCGGCCGGACCGGCCGTACACCCGAAGGTCCGGATTCCGGGATTCCACGCACGGCTCCGCGACTCCACCCCGGGTTCGGACCCTGGGCCCCGAACCCCGGGCCCCGAATCGTGAACAGCGAACCGCGACCGGCCATGGTCCGTCGTCTGCACCTTGCCCGCAGGCGACGGGCCATCGCCGTGCCCGGCCCATGCCTGGCCCCCCGGCCCATGCCTGGCCCCCCGGCCCATGCCTGGCCCCCCGGCCCATGCCTGGCCCCCCGGCCCATGCCCGGCCCCCGGCCCATGCCCGGCCCCCGGCCCATGCCTGGCCCCCCGGCCCATGCCCGGCCCCCGGCCCGTCCCCGCCCGGCCTCCGCCGCCCCCGGTCCGCCCCTGGTCAGCGCCCGCCACCGGGCTCCGCAGCCCTCGCACCGGGCCCCGTTCGAGCGCTCGGCGCCGCCGTGGTGGTCCGTACCGTTAGTGTGGGGCCCCGTCCGAGACGCGCCAACGCCCTGACGGAGCGCGCGTGTACACCGATGCAGCCCCCGGGGGACTTCCCCCGGATCCGGCCGGAGGGCCCGTACCTCGATGTCCGTGCACAGCCAATCGGCGGCGCCGTACGCGGCCGCCGCCGCCCCCGAGTTCCCCCGGCACGTCGTCACCGCCGTGCTCGTCTCCCACGACGGAGCGCGCTGGCTGCCCGACGCGCTCGCCGGACTGCTCGGGCAGGAACGTCCCGTGCAGAACGTCGTCGCCGCCGACACCGGCAGCGCCGACGACTCCGCGCAACTGGTCACCGAGGCGCTCGGCGACGAACGCGTCCTGCACCTCGCGCGCCGTACGAGCTTCGGCACCGCCGTCGACGAGGCGGTCCGCACGGCCGGCGTCCTCTCCGCCGACGAGCTGCCGTACCTGAAGCGCCCCAGCGGCTGGGACCCCGTCAGCAGGACCTGGCGCGACGACGCGTACGAGATGCCGGAGCTGCCGCACGGCGAACCGGTGCAGTGGCTCTGGCTGCTCCACGACGACTGCGCCCCCGCCCCCGACGCCCTCGCCGAGATGCTGCGCGTCGTGGACACCGACCCGCACGCCGCGATCGTCGGCCCCAAGCTCCGCGGCTGGTACGACCGCAGGCAGCTGCTGGAGGTCGGCGTCTCCATCGCCAACAGCGGGCGCCGCTGGACCGGGCTCGACCGGCGCGAACAGGACCAGGGCCAGCACGACCAGGTCCGTACCGTGCTCTCCGTCTCCACCGCGGGCATGCTGATCCGCCGTGATGTCTGGGAGGAGCTCGGCGGGTTCGACCGCAGGCTGCCCCTGATGCGTGACGACGTCGACCTGTGCTGGCGCGCGCACGTCGCGGGACACCGGGTGCTCGTAGCCCCCGACGCCGTCCTCCGGCACGCCGAGGCGTCCGCCCGCGAACGCCGCCCCATCGACTGCGCGGGACGCTCGGTCGCCTCCCCGCACCGCGTCGACAAGGCCGGCGCCGTCTACACGATGCTGGCCAACGCACGCGCCAAGGTCCTGCCCTGGGTGCTGCTCCGGCTCGTCGTCGGCACCCTGCTGCGCACCCTCGCCTACCTCGTCGGCAAGGTGCCCGGCCAGGCCCTCGACGAGGTCGCCGGGCTCTTCGGCACCCTGCTGCGGCCGGGCAGGATCCTCGCGGCCCGGCGCGCCCGCGGCAAGGGCGCCGTCGACCAGGCCGAACTGCGCGGCCTCTTCCCGCCGCCCGGCGCCACCGTCCGCGCCACCGTCGAGCAGGTCGCCGGCAACTTCGGCAGCGGCTCCGACACCGACTCCGGCGGCTCCCGGCACGGCGCCGTGGAATCCGGCCCCGGCGGCGACGACGCCGACTTCCTGGAGATCGAGCAGTTCGCCAGGCTGAAGCGGATCGGCCGCAAGCCGGGCCCGGTGCTCTTCGCCGTCCTGCTGATCGTCTCGCTCGTCGCCTGCCGCGGCCTCCTCGGCGGCGGCTCGCTGACCGGCGGCGCGCTGCTGCCCGCTCCCGGCGACGTCTCCGACCTGTGGGGCAAGTACGCGGACGCCTGGCACACGGTCGGCACCGGCGGCACCTGGACCGCACCGCCCTACCTCGCCGTGCTCTCCGCGCTGTCCGCGCTGTTCCTCGGCTCGACCGGCCTCGCGCTCACGCTGCTGCTGGTCTGCTCCGTCCCGCTCGCCGGACTCACCGCGTACTTCGCCTCCCGGCCCCTGCTCGAATCCAGGCTGCTGAGGGCCTGGGCGAGCGTCGCGTACGCCTTCCTGCCCGCCGCGACCGGCGCCCTGGCGACCGGCCGCCTCGGCACCGCCGTACTGGCCGTGTTCCTCCCGCCGATCGCCCGCGCCGCCGTCTCCGCACACGGCATGCGCGCCTCCGGCGGCGCCCGGGGCAGCTGGCGCGCGACCTGGGCGTACACCCTGCTCCTCACCTTCGTGATGGCGTTCACGCCCATCGTCTGGCCGCTCGCCGTCGTCCTCGGCATCGGCGTGCTGGTGCTGCGCCGCGACGACATCACCGCGTACGGCCTGCGCTTCCTCGCCACGATCGGCACCCCGCTGCTCGTGCTCGCGCCCTGGTCGCTCTCGCTGCTCACCAGCCCGTCCCGCTTCTTCGACGAGGCGGGCCTGGACATCGGCGCGGGTACGGCCTCCGCGCTCGACCTGCTCGCCATCAGCCCCGGCGGCCCCAAGGCCGCGGGCAGCGTGCTGCTGTTCGGCATCGTGCTCGCCGCCCTGGCCGCGCTGCTGCGCGGGGAGCGGCAGTTCGCGGTGCGCGCCGCCTGGACGGTCGCGCTCGTCGCGATGGTCTTCGCCGCCCTGGCCAACGGCTCGGGCTGGGCCGGCCCCGCCACCCTCGTGTACGGCATCGCGCTGATCGCCGCCGCGCTGGTCGGCGCGGACGGCGCCCGGGTGCGCGTCGCCGAGCTCAGCTTCGGATGGCGGCAGCCCGTCGCCGCGCTGATCGCCCTCGCCGCGGCCCTCGCCCCGGCCGTGGCCGCCGTGAGCTGGATGATCGGCGGCGCCGGGGGACCGCTGGAGCGCCGCGACCCGGTGCAGGTGCCCGCGTTCGTGGCGGAGGAGAGCACCACCCGCGACCAGCCGCGCACCCTGGTGCTCGGCGGCTCCTCGCCCTCCACCGTCTCGTACACCCTGGTACGCGGCTCCGGGGCGCGCCTCGGGGACGCCGAACTGACCGCGGCGGGCGGCAGCAACAGCCACCTCGACAAGGTCGTCGCCAACCTGGTCGCGGGCTCCGGCGCCGACCAGGGCAGCCAGCTCAGCGGCTTCGCGATCCGGTACGTACTGGTCCGCGACGGCGCCCCGAAGGAGATGAGCCGGGTCCTCGACGCGACCCCGGGCCTCAGCCGGCTGAGCCAGCTGGACGGCAGCGCGCTGTGGCGGGTGGAGCGCCAGGTCGCCCGGATCATGATCGTCCCGCCCGGCGAGGGCGGCGAGCAGCTGCCCGTGGGCTCCCTCCCCGTCGAGGCGCACACCAGGATCCCGGCGGGCGAGGCCGGCCGGGTGCTGCGGATCGCGGACGCCGCCGACGCCGGCTGGCAGGCCACGCTCGACGGCCGGCCGCTGACCCGCAAGACCGTCGACGGCTGGGCCCAGGGCTTCGAGCTGCCCGCCGAGGGCGGCACGCTGGACCTCACGTACGACACCCCGTTCACCCACACCGCCTGGATCTGGGCCCAGTGCACGCTGGCGCTCGTCCTGCTGGTCCTCGCCCTGCCGGGCCGTCGCCGCGAGATCGACGACGACCTGCCCGAGGAGGGCGTGGCGGCCCCCGCGGAACCGGTCACGGGCGAGGGGCGCCGGGCCCGCAGGCTGCGCGCGGCGGCCCAGGCGGAGGCCGAGGCCGAGGCCACGCCGGTCCCGGACACCGCCGCCGGGCAGGCACCGCACGCGCCGGAGGAGCACGTCCCGGCCCAGCGGGCGGAGGAGTACGACCCCGCCCCCGCCCCCGCACAGCAGCCGCAGTCGGAGCAGGACGGCGACGGTCAGTACGCGGCGGTGCCGCAGCAGCAGTACGGCGAATGGGACGGGCAGCAGTACCAGGACACCGGCTACCAGCAGTACCCGGGCAACGGGTACGACGGGAGCCCGTACCAGAACGGCCAGTACCAGGAGACCCAGTACCAGGAGACCCAGTACCAGGAGACCCAGTACCAGGAGGGTCAGTACCAGGACGGCGGATACGGCGCGCACGGCACGCACCAGGAACCCGCCACCGCCGACCCGTACGGGCAGAACTCCTACGACCCGTACGGCTACGCCCAGCAGCAACAGCAGCAGTACGACCCGCAGACCGGCACGTACGCGTCCCCGGCGCACTACGACCAGGGCGGCGGCGGCCACCCGGCCCCGTACGCCCCGCAGAACCCCGACGAGAACCCTGCCCCGGGCCAGAACCCGTGGCCGACCGGCAACGCATCGCGAGGCGAGTCCGAGTGAAGTCCACCAGCAGCCTGTCCCTCATCGCGGGCACCGTCGCCCTCGCCGCCGTCACCGGATTCGCCGTGCTCACCGCGCCCGGCGACGGGGAGACCGCCAAGGCGGCGACCGCCGCGCGACTGCCGGTGGAACGGTCCACCCTGCTCTGCCCGGCCCCCGGCCTCTCGGAACTCTCGGAGACCACCTACACCTCCTTCACCCCGGCGGGCGACGGCGCGGGCGAGGCCGGCACGGCCGAACTGACCCCGACCGCGACGTCCGAACTCACGGACGACGAGGGCGAGGGCGACAAGAAGGACGACAAGAGCGACAAGAAGGACGAGAAGGGGAAGAAGAAGGACGACAAGGAGGCGGGCGCCGGGAAGCCGGTCGTCTCCCTCAAGGAGCCCGGCAAACCGGCCGTCGCCGAGGAGTCCGGTGCCGACACCCCGGCCCTGGTCGGCACCGCCACCGGCCGCCTGGCCCCCGGCTGGAGCGCCCAGCAGACCACCATGGTCGAGGCGGGCGAGGGGCGCGGCCTGCTCGGCGTCAGCTGCACCGTCCCCGACACGGACTTCTGGTTCCCGGCCGTGAGCACCGCGAAGTCCCGCCAGGACTACGTCCACCTGACCAACCCGGACGACACCGCGGCCGTGGCCGACATCGAGCTCTACGGGCCCGAGGGCTCACTCAAGTCCGAGGTCGGCGAGGGCATCACGGTGCCCGCCCGGTCCAGCGTCCCGGTCCTCATCTCCACGCTCACCAGCGAGGCCGTCGACGACGTGACCGCCCACGTCACCACCCGCACCGGGCGCCTCGGGGCCGCCGTCAGGGCCGCGGACGACAAGACCGGCAGCGACTGGCTGGCCGCCTCCACCACCCCGACGGGCACCCTGGTGATGCCCGGCATCCCCGAGGACGCCACCTCGGTGCACCTCGTGGCCTTCGCGCCCGGCGACGACGACGCCGACCTGAAGGTGAAACTGCTCGGCAAGACCGGCGCGATCACCCCGGCCGGGAACGACGGACTGCACGTCAAGTCGCAGATGACCGCGAGCCTCGACCTGAAGGACCTCACCAAGGGCGAGCCCGGCTCCCTGCTGCTCGCCCCGGAGAAGGGCGGGAAGGGCACCCCGGTCGTCGCCGCGCTGCGCGTGGTCCGCGGCTCCGGCGACAAGCAGGAGGTCGGCTACATCCCGGCGACGGCCCCGGTGGGCGCGCGGGCCACGGTGGCCGACAACCGCTCCGAGGGCTCGGTGCTCTCGCTGACCGCCCCGGGAGCCGACGCCACGGTGAAGGTCACCGCATCGGCGGGCAGCGGGGGCGGCGAAAAGGTCATCAAGAAGTACACGGTCAAGGGCAGCACGACACTCGGGGTCGTCCCGCCCGTGCCGTCCGGCCTCAAGGGCGGCTACGCCCTGACGGTGGAGACGGAGTCGGGCGGCCCGGTCCACGCCGCGCGCACCCTCACCATCATGCAGGGCGGCATCAAGATGTTCACCGTGCAGACCCTGCCGGACGACGGCGGAACGGTCGAGGTGCCCGAGGCCGTCCAGGACCTCTCGGTCCTGCGGGACTAGGCCCCCGGCCGGCCGGGACTTCCGGAACACGCCCTACGGCGCTCCCGGCCGGACGGGACCTCCGGAACCGTCCCGGAGGGGCCGGAGCGACGGGTGGGAACGGTGGTGTGCGGGCGGGCCGGGAACGGTCGCCCCGCACGCCACCGTTCCCATTCCCGTTCCTGCTTCCGCTCCCGTCCCCGGGCCCGCTGCGGCCTACTCCTGCCCGTACCGCGGATCCACGGACTCCGGCGAGAGCCCGAGCAGGTCCGCGACCTGCTCCACCACGACCTCGTGCACCAGCAGGGCGCGCTCGTCGCGGTTCTTGGTGCGGATCTCCACCGGCCGCCGGTAGATGACGATCTGCGCGGGCCGGCCCTTCTCGGCGGACACCGCGTGCCCCAGCGGAACGCTCTCCTCCTGCGCCCCCGGCACGTCGAGCACCATGAAGTCGACGTCCGCCAGCTGGGGCCAGCGCCGCTCCAGCCGCTCCACCGAGTCCTGCACGAGGTCGCGGAAGTTCTCCGCCCTGCTGACCGAGAGCGGCACCTGGGGCGGGGCGACGGGCCCGCGCATGCCACGGCCGTGCCGGTCCCGGCGGCGCGGACGCGGCTCGGACGGGGGAGACGGCGGGGACGGGCGGGGCGGTACAGGACTGTCCATCACTGACGCAGGGTAACGCTCCGGAGGGCGGGGCGGCCGCCGCTCCCTGACGGGTCATCGGCATGTCCAATCCTGAACAATCCGGCCAACCGAGGGCTTGTTTCAGGCCCCGCTGCTGATCGCCGGACTCCTGCCGAATGACAACTTTTATGCCGAATGGTGACCGGAACCCTTGCTGATCCGGGCCGTTCCGGGCCGCTCCCGCGCAGGTCGGAAAGGTCGCCCGGAAGGCGGTTGTGCCGGACGTCACAGCGCGACACGAAGGGGTGACCTGGGGGATGGTCGTCGCAGCCCGCTCAAGAGTGCGGTACCGTCCAACATCGTGAGCCCTGTACGTCGCTGTTCGCGCACCGCGTGCGGCCGCCCTGCCGTCGCGACACTGACGTACGTCTATGCCGACTCGACTGCGGTCCTCGGCCCGCTCGCCACCTACGCCGAGCCCCACTGCTACGACCTCTGTGCCGAGCACAGCGAGCGGCTGACGGCACCGCGCGGCTGGGAAGTCGTCCGGCTCTCCGACCCCTCCGCGCCCTCCCGCCCCAGCGGCGACGACCTCGAAGCGCTCGCCAACGCGGTACGGGAAGCGGCCCGGCCGCACGACCGCGGGGCCGACGACGGCCGGGGCGGTTCGCCGACGGCCGACCCGATGGAGGTCGCGCGCCGCGGCCACCTGCGGGTGCTGCGCTCCCCGGACTCCTGACTCCTGCCGGATTCTGACCCTGCCGATTTCTGATCCCCGCCGGGGGCCGGTATTCCTTTACTCCTGCCGGAGCCCTGACCTCTGTCGGAATCCTGTTCCCCCGCCGGGGCCCCGGCCTCTGCCCGGCCCCGCCGTCCTCCGGCTCCGCGTACGCGGCGGCCGGAAGGCCCGACGGTCCGTCCGAGTGGCTGCCGGGTAGTTTGGGCGGTCCGCAGGAATCTCAGGAGGACCGGCCCGTGGCTGCTGATCTGTCGCAGATCGTCAAGGCGTACGACGTGCGCGGAGTGGTGCCCGACCAGTGGGACGAACCGCTCGCCGAGCAGTTCGGGGCGGCCTTCGTCGAGGTGACGGACGCGGACGCGATCGTGGTCGGCCACGACATGCGGCCCTCCTCGCCCGGCCTCTCGGGAGCCTTCGCGCGCGGGGCCGCAGCACGCGGCGCGGACGTCACGCTGATCGGCCTCTGCTCGACCGACCAGCTGTACTTCGCCTCGGGCAGCCTGGGCCTCCCCGGCGCGATGTTCACCGCCTCGCACAACCCGGCGCAGTACAACGGCATCAAGCTCTGCCGGGCGGGCGCTGCACCCGTGGGCCAGGACACCGGGCTCTCGGAGATCCGCGCCCTCGTCGAGAAGTGGGCCGAAACCGGCGCCCCCGGACCGGCCGGGACCCCCGGCACCGTCACCGGGCGCGAGACGCTCGCCGACTACGCCGCCCACCTGCTGTCCCTGGTCGACCTCGGGTCGATCCGCCCGCTGAAGGTCGTCGTCGACGCGGGCAACGGGATGGGCGGCCACACCGTCCCCACCGTCTTCGCGGACCTGCCCGTCGACCTCGTACCGATGTACTTCGAACTCGACGGCACGTTCCCCAACCACGAGGCCAACCCCCTCGACCCGAAGAACCTCGTCGACCTCCAGGCCCGTGTCGTGGCCGAGGGCGCCGACCTCGGCCTCGCCTTCGACGGCGACGCCGACCGCTGCTTCGTCGTCGACGAGCGGGGCGAGGGCGTCTCCCCGTCCGCGATCACGGCCCTGGTGGCGGCCCGGGAACTCGCCCGCAACGGCGGCCGGGGCACCGTCATCCACAACCTGATCACGTCGCTCTCGGTTCCCGAGGTCGTCCGCGAGAACGGCGGCACCCCGGTCCGCACCCGCGTGGGCCACTCCTTCATCAAGGCGGAGATGGCCGAGCACGGTGCGATCTTCGGCGGCGAACACTCCGCGCACTACTACTTCCGCGACTTCTGGAACGCCGACACGGGCATGCTGGCCGCGCTCCACGTGCTGGCCGCGCTGGGCGGGCAGCCGGGCTCCCTGTCGGACCTGGTCGCCCGGTACGACCGCTACGCCGGCTCCGGCGAGATCAACTCCACGGTCGCCGACCAGCGGGCCCGCACGGCAGCGGTACGCGCCTCCTTCGCGGACCGCGACGGGATCACGACCGACGACCTGGACGGCCTGACCGTCACCGCACCGGACTGGTGGTTCAACCTCCGCGCCTCCAACACCGAACCCCTGCTCCGCCTGAACGTGGAGGCCCGCGACGAACGGACGATGGCAGCGGTGCGGGACGAGGTGCTGGCCCTGGTCCGCTCCTCGGAGATCCCCGCCGTTTAGCCCTGGTCCACTCCCCGGAGACCCTGCCGTTCAGCACTGGCCCCCCCGGGCGTACACCCCGGCTCCACCCGCACCCACCCAGCCCCGCCCCACCCCGCGCGCCCCGCCCTCCGGCGGTAGGCTGACGTGGCCTGATCCGTTGTCTGAAGGGACCCGCCCCATGCCGCTCGAAGCCGGCCTCCTGGAGATCCTCGCCTGCCCGGCCTGCCACTCTCCGCTCGACGACCGGTCGGCATCCGACACCCCCGAGCTGGTCTGCACCGGCGACGACTGCGGACTGGCCTACCCGGTACGGGACGGCATCCCCGTCCTCCTCGTCGACGAGGCCCGCCACCCCGCGTAACGCCGGAGCCCGGGCGCACGCCCCGGCCCGCCGCCCCGCGCAACCGGAGCCCGGGCACACGAGGCCGTCGCCCCGCGCAACCGGAGCCCGGGCACACGAGGCCGTCGCCCGCCGCCCCGCCCCGCACGGTGATCAGCATGTGATCGGAGGACCGTCCCCATGCTCGACGAGTCGCTGCTCGACGCCCCGGAATCCCTGGCCCGAGCCGACCGCCGCGGCCTGCTCCGCGGCGCCGCCGAGGCCGGGGCCCGGGCCCGCACCGCCGCCCGGCACGCCGCCGAGGCCGGGATCGGCGAACTGAACCCGGAGGGCCGCCCCCGCGCCGTACTGGTCGCGGGCTTCGGCACCGCCGCGTCCGGCGTCGCCGACCTCGTCACCGCCCTGGTCGGCGCGTCCGCACCCGTCACGTCCATCCGCCCCACCGGGGTGGCCCCCGCCGCGGGCGCGCTGCGCTGGGCACTGCCCGGTTGGGCCGGACCCGTGGACCTGCTGCTCATCGTCACGGCCGACGGCGCCGAGCCGGGCCTCGCCCTCCTCGCCGAACAGGCGTACCGCCGCGGCTGCAGCGTCGTCGCGGTCGCCCCCCACCGGTCACCGCTGCGCGAGGCCGTCGACGGCGTGCGCGGCCTCCTCGTACCGATGGCCTCCGCCCCGCACGGCGAGTACGACGCCGAGACCTCGGCCGCCGGCCCCGGCACGCTCTGGGCGCTGTTCACCCCGCTGCTCGCGCTGCTGGACCGGGTCGGCCTGGTCACCGCCCCCGCCGACGCGCTGCAGGGCGTCGCGGACCGGCTGGACCGCACCGCGGAACGCTGCGGCCCGGCCATCGCCACGTACAGCAACCCGGCCAAGACCCTCGCCGCCGAACTCGCCGACAGCCTGCCCCTGATCTGGACCGAGGGCGACGCGGCCGGCCCGGTCGGCCGCAGGTTCGCCGCCGTCCTGGCCGAGCTGTCCGGGCGCCCCGCCCTCGCCGCGGAACTGCCCGGGGCGCTCCCCGCCCACGGCGGACTGCTGGCGGGCGCGTTCGCCGCGGGCGCCGACCCCGACGACTTCTTCCGCGACCGGGTCGAGGAGCCGGAGCCGCTGCACGCCCGCGTCGTACTGCTCCGGGACCGTCCCACGGGCGGCCTGAGCGCGACCCCCGCCGCCCGCGAACTGGCCCTCGGCCACGACACCGCGATCAGCGAACTCGAACCGGACGAGGGCACCGACCTCGAATCCCTCGCCGAACTGCTCGCGGTCACCGACTTCGCCGCCGTGTACCTGGCCCTCGCCTCGGAGGCCCGCGCCTGACCGGGCCCGCGCCCGTGCCCCGTACGACGGCGGGCCCCGTCCGCGCCCGGTCCGGCGACACCCGGACACCCAGCAGCACACCGCACCCGATCCACGCACCCCCAAGGACACAATTCCCATGGACCGGCTCTCCAACACCGTGCGCCCTTACGCCTGGGGCTCCACCACCGCCATACCCGAACTGCTCGGCGTCGCCCCCACCGGCGAACCCCAGGCCGAGATGTGGATGGGCGCCCACCCCGGCGCCCCCTCCCGCCTCACCCGGACCACCAGCACCGGGGAGCCCGGCCCCGAGCAGTCCCTCGCCGACGTCATCGCCGCCGACCCCGAGCGCGAACTGGGCCGGGCCACCGTCGAGAAGTTCGGCCCCCGCCTGCCCTTCCTCCTCAAACTGCTCGCAGCGGGCGCCCCGCTCTCCCTCCAGGTCCACCCCGACCTCGAACAGGCCCGAAGGGGTTACGAGGACGAGGAGCGCCGGTCCGTCCCGATCGACGCCCCCCACCGCACCTACAAGGACACCAACCACAAACCCGAGCTGATCTGCGCGCTCACCCCCTTCACCGGCCTGTGCGGCTTCCGCGACCCCGCCGAGGCGGCCCGGACGATCGCGGCCCTCGACGTCGACGAGCTCAAGCCGTACGTCGACCTCCTCGGCGCCCACCCCGAGGAGGCCGCCCTGCGCGAGGTCCTCACCGCGATCCTCGGCGCCGAGCCCACGGAAATGGCCGAGACGGTGCACCGCGCCGCCGCCGCGGCCGAACGCCTCGGCGGCGCCCACGCCCTGTACGCCCGGATCGCCCACCACTTCCCCGGCGACCCCGGGGTCCTCGCGGCGATGCTGCTGAACCCCGTGGAACTCAAACCCGGCGAGGCACTGTTCCTCGGCGCGGGCGTCCCGCACGCCTACCTCGACGGCCTAGGCGTCGAGATCATGGCCAACTCGGACAACGTGCTGCGCTGCGGGCTCACGCCCAAGCACATCGACGTACCCGAACTCCTGCGCATCGTCCGTTTCGAGGCGGCCGACCCCGACATCCTGCGCCCCGAGGCCGCACCGTCCGGCGAGGAACCGTACGAGACGCCCGTGGACGAGTTCCGGCTCTCCCGCTTCGACCTCTCGCCCGGCGCCGTTCCCGTGGACCTGACCCGGGACGCCCCGCAGATCCTGCTCTGCACCCAGGGCGCCACGAAGGCGGGCGCACTGGACCTCGCCCCCGGCGAATCCGTCTTCGTACCCGCCGGGGAAGAGGTCGAGGTGTCCGGTACGGGAACCTTGTTCCGTGCCACAGTGGTGGTCTGACGTACCACCCGCACCAGCGACTGCAACAATGTCCGGCCGTACGGCGGCGCCAGGGCCGCAGCAGCGAACGAAGGGACACCAGGCACCCATGAGTGCGTCAGGCGGAACCAAGGCGATCGTGGCGGCACTCGGCGCCAACCTGGCCATCGCGGTGGCCAAATTCGTGGCGTTCCTGTTCAGTGGCTCGTCATCGATGCTCGCGGAGAGCGTCCACTCGCTCGCCGACTCGGGCAACCAGGGACTGCTGCTGCTCGGCGGCAAGAAGGCCCGGCGCGAGGCCACCCCCCAGCACCCCTTCGGCTACGGCCGCGAGCGGTACATCTACGCCTTCCTCGTCTCCATCGTGCTGTTCTCCGTCGGTGGCATGTTCGCGCTGTACGAGGGCTACGAGAAGATCAAGGACCCGCACGAGATCGAGGCCTGGTACTGGCCGGTCGGGGTGCTGGTCTTCGCGATCATCGCCGAGAGCTTCTCCTTCCGCACGGCCATCAAGGAGTCCAACGGGATCCGCGGATCGCTCTCCTGGAAGGAGTTCGTCCGCCGGGCCAAGGCCCCCGAGCTGCCCGTCGTCCTCCTGGAGGACCTCGGCGCGCTGGTCGGCCTGATCCTCGCCCTCGGAGGCGTCGGCCTCTCCCTCGCGACCGGCGACGGCGTCTGGGACGGTATCGGCACCCTCTGCATCGGCGCCCTGCTGATCATCATCGCGATCGTGCTCGCCGCCGAGACGAAGTCGCTCCTGCTCGGTGAGGCCGCCGGGACCGAGGAGGTCGAGAAGATCAAGAACGCGGTCGTCGACGGCGACACGGTCACCCGCGTCATCCACATGCGCACGCTCCACCTCGGCCCCGAGGAACTGCTCGTCGCGGCCAAGATCGCGGTGGAGCACGACGACACGGCCGTCGAGGTGGCCAACGCCATCAACGCCGCCGAGGCCCGCATCCGCGCCGCGGTCCCGATCGCCCGGGTCGTCTACCTGGAGCCGGACATCTACAGCGAGGCCGCTGCCGCAGCCGGCATCAACCCCGGAAAGGCGCCGGGCGGAGCGCCCGGCGCTCCGGACACCCCGACGGAATCCGGCCACTGACCGAACCCGCCGCGACGGGCCGGTCCGTCCCGGCCGGGCATCCCCGGACCCGCCGCCCACCTGCCCATATGTCCTCCGGACACCCTCTCGACCCGCTCTCCCGCAGGCTTCCGCAACGTCCTCCCCGCCCCGCCCGGCTCCCGGGCGGGCTGGGAGGGACTGGGCCGATCGGTGTAGATTCGACGCCAGAGTCAGACGTCGCTGCTGATGGCGGTCGATCGGTCCCCACGTGCGGACCGGCCGAGGGAGAGAGGGCCTCCGACGGACTGCGCTGCGAGCACCGGGCATTCGTGTGCCCGTCGCCGCAGAGCCATCCGTGCCCCACCTCGACACCCTTCACGAGGAGCAGCCCGTTATGACGACGGTCGCCAACCGACAGGACTTCAAGGTCGCCGACCTCTCCCTCGCGGCGTTCGGCCGCAAGGAGATCACCCTGGCCGAGCACGAGATGCCCGGTCTGATGTCGATCCGCAAGGAGTACGCCGACGCGCAGCCGCTGGCCGGTGCCCGCATCACCGGTTCGCTGCACATGACCGTGCAGACGGCCGTGCTGATCGAGACCCTGGTCGCCCTCGGCGCCGAGGTCCGCTGGGCCTCCTGCAACATCTTCTCCACCCAGGACCACGCCGCCGCGGCCATCGCCGTCGGCCCGAACGGCACCCCCGAGGCTCCCGCGGGCGTCCCGGTCTTCGCCTGGAAGGGCGAGACGCTGGAGGAGTACTGGTGGTGCACGGAGCAGGCCCTGACCTGGCCGAACACGCCCACCGGCGGTCCGAACATGATCCTCGACGACGGTGGTGACGCCACCCTCCTGGTCCACAAGGGCGTCGAGTTCGAGAAGGCCGGCGCGGCCCCGGACCCCTCCACCGCGGACAGCGAGGAGTACGCCCACATCCTCACCCTGCTGAACCGCACCCTCGGCGAGTCCCCGCAGAAGTGGACGCAGCTGGCGTCGGAGATCCGCGGCGTCACCGAGGAGACCACGACCGGTGTGCACCGTCTCTACGAGATGCACCGCGACGGCACCCTCCTGTTCCCGGCGATCAATGTGAACGACGCCGTGACGAAGTCGAAGTTCGACAACAAGTACGGCTGCCGTCACTCGCTGATCGACGGCATCAACCGCGCCACCGACGTGCTGATCGGCGGCAAGACCGCGGTCGTGTGCGGTTACGGGGACGTGGGCAAGGGCTGCGCGGAGTCGCTGCGCGGCCAGGGCGCCCGGGTGATCGTGACGGAGATCGACCCGATCTGCGCGCTGCAGGCGGCGATGGACGGCTACCAGGTCGCCACCCTGGACGACGTGGTCGAGCAGGCGGACATCTTCGTGACCACGACGGGCAACAAGGACATCATCATGGCCTCGGACATGGCCAGGATGAAGCACCAGGCCATCGTGGGGAACATCGGCCACTTCGACAACGAGATCGACATGGCCGGTCTCGCGCAGATCGAGGGCATCGTCAAGGACGAGATCAAGCCGCAGGTCCACACCTGGACCTTCCCCGACGGCAAGGTCCTCATCGTGCTGTCCGAGGGCCGCCTGCTCAACCTGGGCAACGCGACCGGGCACCCCTCGTTCGTGATGTCCAACTCCTTCGCGGACCAGACGCTGGCCCAGATCGAGCTGTTCACCAAGCCCGAGGAGTACCCGACCGACGTCTACGTGCTGCCCAAGCACCTGGACGAGAAGGTCGCCCGCCTCCACCTCGACGCCCTCGGCGTCAAGCTCACCACGCTCCGCCCGGAGCAGGCCGCGTACATCGGGGTCGAGGTCGAGGGCCCGTACAAGCCCGACCACTACCGCTACTGACCCCACCCGCCGACGACCACCCCGGCACCGGCCGGCCGGTGACCCTCCACCTGGTCACCCCCCGGCCGGTGACGACCGGCCGCCGGCGACCGGAACGGTCTCCGCAGCAGTGACGAACGCAGGCCCCCGCACCCCCGTGTCGGGGGCCTGCGCCGTACCGCACCCGCTCAGCCCGAGGACCCCAGAAGGACCCCATGCCCCGCGGCCGATATTCGCTCCACGATCTCCACGATCACACCCCCCTCGGCGAAGAGCACTTCCAGTGCGCCCCCGGGCCCTCCGGCTGGCGCTACATCTCCCGGACCACCGCCCCGTCCGGTGATCACCTCGGCTCCGTCGACCTCACCCTCGACGAACTCGGCCGCCCCATCCGCCTCGAACTGCACGCCGCGAGCTGGCAGGTCCGCGGCGCCGCTCTCGAAGGCGTCACCTGGGTCCGCACCGACCCGACCGGCACCCATGCCACCGAAGGCAATGTCCGCGCCCACGCCTTCACCGGCACGTCCCCCGCGTTCCTCATCGCGACCGCACGACTGCTGCGTCTCACCCCCGGCTCACCCGCGACCCGCGTGCGCCTGGTCGCCTTCACGGATCCGGTCCTCGCCCCCCGGACCGTCGACCAGTCCTGGGCCCTGGTGAACAGTGAAGCGCACACCACTGACAACGGCCCCCTGACCGTGGACGAATACCAGGTCAGCGCCCTGGACACCGGCGAGCGGCACACCGTTCACATCGCCGGTGACGTGGTCCTGGCAGCCCCCGGCATCGAGCTGGAGGACCTGGACTCCCCGCCCTCGTACACCTGAGAGCCCGGCCCCACGGCGGTTCCCAGGCGAGTGGTACTCAGACGGGCGGCTCTCAAGCGGGTGGTGCTCAGGCGGGTGGTGCGAACCCGGTGGCAGCAGGCGGCGACGTCCGGCCGTCCGCCACCCCCGCGTCCGGCCCCGGTCCCTCCGCACTCGCGGACCGCTCCGACGCACCCGCCCCGAAGCCTTCGAAGCCTTCCGCGACGGGCCCGGACACCACCGGCGCCCACCCGGGACCCACACCCCCGGAACCACTGGGGCGCACGGCGCTCTCCGGCGCACCGCTCTCCCGAGCACCACGCTCCCGGGCACTCTCCTGAGCCGCGACGAACATCCGCCGCGCGTCCCGCGCCTGCCGCTCGTTCACCACCGCGGCCAGATACGCCCCGGCCGGCACCCCCTCCGGCACCGGAACCCCGGTCCGCCCCGCCAGCTCCCCGGCCAGCCGCTCCGCCATCGCCCCGCCCACCTGCGCGTCGAGCTGGTGCATCCGCGTCAGGTACTGGCGGACGGCCAGCCACAGGGAATCCGGCACCCCCGACAGGTCCAGCCCCGCGAACCGCCCGACCAGCCACGGCGGCGGAGGCGGCACAGCAGCCGCCCGCGAGGCCGGTACCCGCTCCCGTACGACGAGCGTCCCCGCGAACACGTCCCCGAGCCGCCGCCCCCGGGCCGACACCAGCGAGGCGATACAGGCGACGACCCCGAGCGTCAGCAGGATCTCGACGACCCCCACGGCCCCGCGCACCAGCGCGTGCCGGAACCGGATCGGCCCCCCGTCGTCCCGGACCACCCGCAGCCCGCACGCCAGCTTCCCCAGCGAACGCCCGCGGCTCAGCGTCTCCACCGCGATCGGCCCGCCCACCAGCACCAGCAGGAAACTCGCGACGGACACCGCAGCGAGCGCCGCGTCGTCCAGCGTCGCCGTCGCGACGGCCAGCCCGATCGACACCAGGACGAACGCCGCCCCCACCACGGCGAGATCGATGACCACCGCCAGCGCCCGGCTCGGCAGCTTCGCCGGCCGCAGTCCCAGCACGACCGCGTCCCCGGTCACGAGCTCACTCATCGCCGCCCCATCCTTCGCCGATCCGTCCCTGCCCCTCGGGCCCTCAGTCTGCCAAGCTGGCCCGCAGCGCGCCGCCGCCGTAGTACGAACCCGTACGCACCCATGCCTGGAGCAGCAGCCGAACATGGATCTCGACGTATTCGTGACCGCCCACCGCACCGAGTGGGACCGCCTGGACCAGCTCCTGCGCCGCGGGCGCCGTCTCACCGGCACGGAAGCCGACGAACTCGTCGAGCTCTACCAGCGCACGGCCACCCATCTCTCGCTCCTCCAGTCCAGCGCCCCGGACCCGATGCTCACCGCCCGCCTGACCCAGCTCGTGGCGCGTGCCCGGTCCACGGTCACGGGCACCCGCCGAGCCTCCTGGCGCGATGTCACCCGCTTCCTCACCGCCGGTTTCCCCGCCGCCGTCTACCGCTCCCGGCACTGGTGGATACCCACGGCCGTCCTCTCCACGGTGCTGGCGGCGGTCATCGGCTGGTGGATCGGTACGCATCCGGAGGTCCAGTCGGCCATCGCGGCCCCCGACGACCTCCGCCGCCTCACCAGCCCCGGCGGGGAGTACGAGACGTACTACTCCAGCCACCCGGCCGCGTCGTTCGCCGCCCAGGTGTGGACGAACAACGCCCAGGCCGCGGCCATGTGCCTGGTCCTGGGCGCGTTCCTCTGCGTCCCGGTGATCTGGATCCTCTTCATCAACGTGCTCAACCTCGGGGTCGGCATCGGCCTGATGTCCTCGGCGGGCCGGCTCGACACCTTCATGGGGCTGATC